>NZ_CP046103.1:3124004-3436404 GCF_009707325.1 Pseudomonas sp. IB20
GATCAGGTCGCTGAAGGCCACGTCCAATGCCTCGGCCACGCGGTCCAGGGTCGACAGGCTGACGTTCTTCTCCCCGGCTTCGATGGCCACCAGCATGCGCCGACTGACCCCGGACTTTTCCGATAGCGCGGTCTGGCTCATGTCGGCAGCATGCCGCAGACGACGGACGTTCTGGCTGACGTGTTGCAGGACCGATGCCCGTTGTGGATTTTCTTTGTGCACTATATTGCTCATGAGGTAGGTGTGCGCAGTATACTGCCCAGCATGCGGCGCATTGTGCGGTCCGTGCCTTTCCCTTGCAAGACCGAGCCGCCATGACAGCCACGAACACGCCCTCACGTTTCAACCGTTTCAGCAAAGCCGAATGCATCCTGGTGGTGATCACCATGATTTGGGGCGGCACCTTTTTGCTGGTGCAACATGCGCTGACCGTCAGTGGGCCGATGTTTTTCGTGGGCCTGCGGTTTGCGGCGGCGGCGATTGTGGTTGGGTTCTTTTCCTTGCGTACCCTGCGCGACCTGACCCTGTTTGAATTGAAGGCGGGCGCTTTCATCGGCACCTCGATCATGTTCGGCTACGGCATGCAGACCATCGGCCTGCAGACGATTCCGAGCAGCCAATCGGCGTTTATCACGGCGCTGTATGTGCCCTGTGTTCCGCTGTTGCAGTGGCTGGTGCTGGGCCGTCGCCCAGGGCTGATGCCGGCCATCGGCATCATGCTGGCGTTTACCGGGTTGATGCTGCTCACTGGCCCGGCCGGCGCATCGCTGAACTTCAGCCCCGGCGAAATCGCCACGCTGATCTGTGCGGTGGCGGTGGCTGCCGAGATCATCCTGATCAGCGCGTTTGCCGGGCAGGTGGATGTGCGCCGGGTGACCGTGGTGCAACTGGCCACGGCGTCGTTGCTGTCGTTCCTGATGGTGGTGCCGATGGGTGAAGCCTTGCCGGGTTTCTCCTGGCTTCTGCTGTTCAGCGCAGTGGGCCTGGGCTTGACCAGTGCGGTGATCCAGGTCGCGATGAACTGGGCGCAGCAGAGTGTTTCACCGACACGTGCCACCTTGATCTATGCCGGTGAGCCGGTGTGGGCCGGTGTAGTTGGGCGGATTGCCGGGGAGCGCTTCCCGCCGATTGCGATGGTCGGGGCCGCGCTGATTGTGGCGGCGGTGATTGTGAGTGAATTGAAAACGAAGGGGCAGAAGGCGCTCGACTCAAGCTGAGAGGGAACAGGAACAGCAAGGGTAAGGTCAGACTGCTGGCGATGGCTGTCAGATCGCCATCGCGGGCAAGCCCGACTCCCACAGTGTGGGGTGTCGCTGGCTGGAATGGGTTCACCTGAAACAATGCTAAATCGGGGTTTTCAGCCTACTTTGTAGGATCCTGCCACATCTTGCCGTTTGGTGATCGAGAAAGCGGCACGTATGATGCATCCCAAACTCCCGCAGATTAGAAGCCTATGTCCCTGATAGTTCTACTGCTTCTGCCTTTTATTGGCAGCTGTCTGGCGGCCTTGCTGCCGCACAATGCACGTAACACCGAATCCCTGTTGGCCGGCCTTGTAGCTCTGGTCGGCACCATTCAAGTCGCCCTGCTCTACCCCCAGATCGCCCACGGTGGCGTGATCCGCGAAGAATTCATGTGGTTGCCCAGCCTTGGGCTGAACTTCGTGTTGCGCATGGATGGTTTTGCCTGGCTGTTCTCGATGCTGGTGCTGGGCATCGGCACGCTGGTGGCGCTGTACGCGCGTTACTACATGTCGCCGGACGACCCGGTGCCGCGTTTCTTCGCGTTTTTCCTGGCCTTCATGGGCGCCATGCTCGGGCTGGTGATTTCCGGCAACCTGATCCAGATCGTGTTCTTCTGGGAACTGACCAGCCTGTTCTCGTTCCTGTTGATCGGCTATTGGCACCATCGCGCCGATGCCAGGCGCGGAGCCTATATGGCGCTGATGGTCACCGGTGCGGGCGGCCTGTGCCTGCTGGCGGGCGTGATGCTGCTGGGGCATATCGTCGGCAGCTACGACCTGGACCAGGTGCTGGCGGCGGGCGACCAGATTCGCGCGCACTCGCTGTACCCGGTCATGCTGGCCCTGGTGCTGATCGGCGCTTTGAGCAAAAGTGCACAGTTCCCGTTCCACTTCTGGCTGCCCCACGCGATGGCGGCGCCGACCCCGGTTTCAGCCTACCTGCACTCGGCGACGATGGTGAAGGCCGGCGTGTTCCTGCTGGCCCGCCTGTGGCCGTCGCTGTCCGGCAGCGAAGAATGGTTCTGGATCGTCGGCGGTGCCGGCGCGATCACCCTCCTCCTCGGCGCTTACTGCGCTATGTTCCAAAATGATCTCAAGGGCCTGCTGGCCTACTCCACTATCAGCCACCTCGGGCTGATCACCTTGCTGCTGGGCCTCAACAGCCCACTGGCCGCCGTCGCTGCGGTATTCCATATTCTCAACCACGCCACGTTCAAGGCCTCGCTGTTCATGGCCGCGGGCATCATCGACCACGAAAGCGGCACCCGTGATATCCGCAAGCTCAGTGGCTTGGTGCGGCTGATCCCGTTTACCGCGACACTGGCGATGGTGGCCAGTGCGTCGATGGCTGGCGTGCCGTTGCTCAACGGCTTCCTGTCCAAAGAGATGTTCTTCGCCGAAACCGTATTTATCTCGTCGACCGCCTGGGTGGAAATCGCCCTGCCGGCCATTGCGACCATCGCCGGTACTTTCAGCGTGGCCTACGCCTTGCGCTTCACGGTCGATGTATTCTTCGGCCCGCCCGCGACCGACCTGCCCCACACACCCCACGAACCGCCGCGCTGGATGCGTGCACCGGTTGAGTTGCTGGTATTCACCTGCCTGCTGGTGGGCATCTTCCCGGCCCAGGTGGTCGGTTCGATCCTCGCCGCCGCCGCGCTGCCGGTGGTGGGCGGCGTACTGCCCGAGTACAGCCTGGCGATTTGGCACGGCTGGAACGCGCCGATGATCATGAGCCTGGTGGCCATGTCCGGTGGCGTGGTGCTCTACCTGCTGCTGCGCAAGCAACTCAAGCGTGGCCGCTTCAAATATCCGCCGATCATCAGTTACTTCGACGGCAAGCGCATGTTCGAGCGCTGCCTGGTGGTGATGATGCGTGGCGCGCGCAAGATCGAGAAACGCATCAACACCAAGCGCCTGCAGACCCAGCTGTTCCTGCTGGTGCTGGCGGCGGTGGTCGCCGGCTTGATCCCGATGCTCAACAGCGGCATCAGTTGGGGCGACCGGCCGAAGATCCCGGGTTCCATCGTGTTCGTCACCCTGTGGCTGCTGGCAATCGCCTGCGCTCTCGGCGCCGCGTGGCAAGCCAAGTATCACCGGCTGGCGGCCCTGACCATGGTCAGCGTGTGCGGCATGATGACCTGCATCACCTTCGTGTGGTTCTCAGCGCCGGACCTGGCGCTGACGCAATTGGTGGTTGAAGTGGTGACCACCGTGCTGATCCTGCTGGGCCTGCGCTGGCTGCCACGGCGGATCGAAGAAGTCTCGCCACTGCCCAGCTCGCTGCGCAAGGCGCGCATTCGTCGCCTGCGTGACTTCCTGCTGTCCACCGTAGTGGGCGGCGGCATGGCGCTGCTGTCCTACGCGATGCTGACGCGCCAGACGCCCAACGACATTTCCTCGTTCTACCTGAGCCGCGCCCTGCCCGAAGGCGGCGGCAGCAATGTGGTGAATGTGATGCTTGTGGACTTCCGCGGTTTCGACACCCTCGGCGAAATCACCGTGCTCGGCGCCGTGGCACTGACGGTGTATGCGCTGCTGCGGCGCTTCCGCCCATCGAAAGAAAGCATGCAATTGCCTGCACAACAGCGCCAATTGGCGCCGGACGTGGCCACCGACCTGGTCAACCCACGCCATGCCAGCGATACGGCCCTGGGCTTCATGATGGTGCCAGCGGTGCTGGTGCGCCTGCTGCTGCCGATCGCGCTGGTGGTGTCGTTCTACCTGTTCATGCGCGGCCACAACCAGCCGGGCGGCGGTTTCGTCGCAGGCCTGGTGATGTCAGTGGCGTTCATCCTGCAATACATGGTTGCCGGTACCCAGTGGGTAGAAGCGCAGATGAGCCTGCGCCCGATGCGCTGGATGGGCTTCGGCCTGCTCTCGGCAACGCTCACCGGGCTCGGCGCGTTGTTTGCCGGTTACCCGTTCCTTACCACCCACACCTGGCATTTCAGCGTGCCGGTGCTCGGCGACATCCACGTCGCCAGCGCGTTGTTCTTCGACGTCGGCGTGTACGCCATGGTCGTCGGTTCCACGCTGCTGATGCTCACCGCCCTCGGTCACCAATCCGTGCGGGCCCACAAACCGAGCAACCAGGCCAAAGTGGTTGCCGCAACGGAAGGAGCCGCCTGATGGAAGAAGTCATTGCAATTGCCATTGGGGTCCTGGCGGCCTCCGGCGTCTGGTTGATCCTGCGGCCACGGACGTTCCAAGTGGTGATGGGCCTGTGCTTACTGTCGTATGGGGTCAACCTGTTCATTTTCAGCATGGGCAGCCTGTTTATCGGCAAGGAACCGATCATCAAGAACGGCGTGCCGCAAGACCTGCTCCACTACACCGATCCGCTGCCCCAGGCCCTGGTGCTGACGGCCATTGTGATCAGCTTCGCCATGACCGCGTTGTTCCTGGTGGTGCTGCTGGCCTCCCGGGGCCTGACCGGCACTGACCATGTAGACGGCCGGGAGCCCAAGGAATGACGTGGATGAATCAACTGATCGTCGCGCCGATCCTGCTGCCGTTGCTGACCGCCGCGCTGATGCTGATGCTCGGCGAGAAACGCCGCCCGCTGAAGGCCAAAATCAATCTGTTCTCCAGCGTCGTCGGCCTGGGCATCGCTATCCTGCTGCTGTACTTGACGCAGCAAGGCGGCCCCGGCTCGATTGGCGTGTACCTGCCGGGCAACTGGCAGGTGCCGTTCGGTATTGTGCTGGTGGTGGACCAACTGTCTTCGATGATGCTGGTGCTCACCGGGATCATCGGCGTGAGTGCGCTGCTGTTCGCCATGGCCCGCTGGGACCGAGCGGGCACCAGCTTCCATGCATTGTTCCAGATCCAGATGATGGGCCTGTACGGTGCTTTTCTCACCGCAGACCTGTTCAACCTGTTCGTGTTCTTCGAGGTGCTGCTGGCGGCGTCCTACGGTCTGATGCTGCACGGCTCGGGCCGTGCGCGGGTGTCGTCGGGGCTGCATTACATCGCCATCAACCTGCTGGCGTCGTCGCTGTTCCTGATTGGCGCAGCGATGATCTACGGGGTCACCGGCACGCTGAACTTTGCTGACCTGGCGCTGAAAATCCCGCTGGTGCCGGAAGCCGATCGCGGCCTGTTGCACGCAGGCGCGGCAATCCTGGCGACAGCCTTTCTGGCCAAAGCCGGCATGTGGCCGCTGAACTTCTGGCTGGCGCCCGCCTATTCCTCGGCCAGTGCGCCGGTGGCGGCGATGTTTGCGATCATGACCAAAGTCGGCGTGTACACCGTGCTGCGCCTGTGGACCCTGTTGTTCTCCGGCCAGGCCGGTGCCTCAGCGCTGTTCGGCGGCGACTGGCTGGTGTACGGCGGCATGGCGACTATCATCTGCGCGGCGCTGGCAATGCTGGCGGCGCAGCGGCTGGAACGCATGGCGAGTTTGAGCATTCTGGTGTCGGCCGGGATCCTGCTGTCGGCTGTGGGTTTTGCCCAGCCCAGCCTGACCGCCGGCGCGTTGTTCTATCTGGTCAGCTCGACGCTGGCCTTGAGCGCGCTGTTCCTGCTGGCGGAATTGATCGAACGTTCGCGTTCGGCCAATGACCTGCCACTGGATGAAGAAATCGATGCGCTGCCCAAAGCCATGGAATCCCTGCATCCGCGTCCCGGCGTGAACCTGGACGATGAGCAGAAAGCCGTGGTCGGCCAAGTCATTCCCTGGACCATGGCCTTCCTCGGCTTGAGCTTTGTCGCCTGTGCACTGCTGATCATCGGCATGCCGCCGCTGTCCGGGTTTATCGGCAAGCTCAGCCTGCTAAGTGCGCTGGTTAACCCTATGGGCCTGGGCAACGCAGTGGATGAGCCAATCCGCCCAGCTGCCTGGGGCTTGGTGGCGTTGCTGATTCTGTCGGGCCTGGCCTCGTTGATCGCCTTCGCACGCTTGGGCATCCAGCGCTTCTGGACCCCGGAAGAGCGCCCCTCGCCGCTGCTGCGCCGCTATGAGTGCCTGCCGATCTTCTTCCTGCTCGGCCTGAGCATCCTGCTGACCTTCAAGGCCGAACCGTTGATGCGCTACACCCAGGCCACCGCCGATAGCCTGAACAACCCGGAACACTACGTGATGGCCGTGATGGCGACGCGCCCGATTCCGAGCCCTGAAGCCAAGGCCGCCGCCCTGGAGGTGCAGCCATGAAGCGTCTGCTCCCTGCCCCGTGGCTGTCGCTGGCGTTGTGGCTGTTGTGGCTGGTACTGAACGTGTCGGTCAGCCCCGGCAACCTGCTGCTGGGCGCATTGCTGGGCTTTCTCGCGCCGCTGCTGATGGCGCCGCTGCGCCCGCTGCCGATTCGCATCCGCCGCCCTGGCGTGATCATCCGCCTGTTTTTCCTGGTGGGTCACGACGTGATCATCTCCAACCTGAAAGTGGCCTGGGGCGTGCTCACGTGCGGCTCACGAGCACCGCGCTCGCGCTTTATCAAGATCCCGCTGGACCTGCGCAATGCCAATGGCCTGGCCGTGCTCTCGATGATCACCAGCGTGACGCCTGGCACCGTCTGGTCGGAACTGGCGCTGGACCGCAGTGTTTTACTGATCCACGTGTTCGACCTGGATGATGAAGCGCAGTTTATCCAGCACTTCAAACACGCCTACGAACGGCCCCTGATGGAGATCTTCGAATGAGCGCCCTGCTCTCCAATGCGATTCTGGTCAGCCTGTTCCTGTTCTCCTTGGCGATGGCGCTGACCCTGGTGCGCCTGTTCAAAGGCCCCTCGGCCCAGGACCGGGTACTGGCGCTGGACTACCTGTACATCCTGGCGATGCTGATGATGCTGGTGCTCGGCATTCGCTACGCCAGTGACACCTACTTTGAAGCGGCGCTGCTGATTGCGCTGTTTGGCTTTGTCGGGTCGTTCGCCCTGGCGAAATTCCTGCTGCGTGGCGAGGTGATTGAATGATGCCGATATGGGTTGAAGTAATCGTGGCGGTGCTGCTGGTGCTGAGCAGCCTGTTTGCGCTGATCGGCGCGATTGGGTTGTTGCGCATGAAGGACTTTTTCCAACGTATGCACCCACCGGCATTGGCCTCGACGCTGGGCGCGTGGTGTGTGGCGCTGGCGTCGATTATCTACTTTTCGGTGCTCAAGTCCGCGCCGGTGCTGCACGGGTGGTTGATTCCGATTTTGTTGGCGATCACCGTGCCGGTGACCACCTTGCTGCTGGCGCGCACGGGGCTGTTTCGCAAGCGTATGGCGGGTGATGACGTACCCGCCGAGGTGAGTAGTCGCCGAGCTGAAGACGTATCAAAATCAGCCTAGCGACTCCATCGACCCGCCGGCACTAAGGGGTTTTAGGGGTAAAGCCTGGCAGGGGCGAGCCGCCTGGCAAACCGCTGTCGGGATCGATCGCATACCATTTTTCCTGCTCCTTGATAGCCTTCAGCGTTACCTCGTTAACCGTGCCCTCTACAGGCGTCATAGGCTTGGCATTCGCCTTTTTGAGCATCTCGGATACGGTGGGAGCAGCATCCTTGGCAAAGCGAGCCTTTGCGAAAAGATCAACAGGTACGAACACCCCCATCCCGATCCTGACGGGAACGCCCTTGTGCGAACGCCTTAGAAAATTTCCAAGTCGACTCGGGTGGTTCGGCAGACCAAAGAAGCCTTCACCCGGATTAAATATCCCACGCAGCAATGCAGTGCCTTCCTGAATAACAGAGACACGAAATGCCTGCTTGTTCAGGCGTGATGCAAACTTGATCGCCTTCCATGCTTTGCGGGCGGCCTGTAAACCTCCCGCGCCAATAAACAGCAACGTATCAATTGCCAAGCCTTTCAAGCCGTCCTTAATGTTGCCCTCATAGATGTCAACCAACGGGCCGATGAACGAAATCATCGACACCAGCGCGCGACCATTTTCTTTGTTCATTAGACGATTGACGTAGCCCCGGACGTTATCTTCACTGGGCAGCACTGCATTTGCATGATCAATGAGTGCCTGGCGATGCCCGCTATAGTTGCCTATGTAATTACCCGAAAGTATAACGTCGATAATCGCCTGGCTTTTGGCGGAGCCAAAGGTGTCAGGCACCCACTCATTGCGGTTGTCACCAGCCCCTTTCAAAGCCGACCCTGCCAGGGAAACCCCTACTTTGGAAATGATGACCTTCGACGAGTATTTGTCACGAGGGGCCTCCCCCGTGTGGTGTGCGTTGAAATCAAAAGGTTGTTGAGTGCCCCGCAAATACCGAAGTGTCTTCGTACCACTTCGCCAGGCGGACACGGTATCTTCTTCAATGACACCCCCATTCAGGTCCAATTTTTTTCCCGCCAAACTGGCCGTGCGATCAATAATCGTCCCGGACGTTGGGAAATACTCAAGCGTCCGAGTTTTTCCCTCGTATTTGATCCGCAGCAGCACCCCGTACCACCCCCGATTCTGGGCTACTTTATTTCCCTTGTTAGCGTCTTGGCTCTGCGTCTCTCCGGTTTCCCGACGCAGCCTATAGACCTGAACATCCCCCCACTCAATAGCCTGCCGAACGTCCAGAGGTAAGTCTGCAAGAGTCATCTTCATAAGCGAGGGCATCGCTCCCTTGACATCGCTTAGATATTGATTGACTGCGCCCCCGACCTGACCGGCAATAGGCTCAAGTGTCTTTATGCGGGCGTCAAATTGCGCTTGTGTAATCCGAGGATGGGTGAAGGAAAGCCAACTTTCATGCAGTTCCCCCGTTGCATACGCCTCAACCAACGTGAGCCACTTAGTATTTGTGCCGACACCTGAGAGGCTGTATTTAGTTGGGGGCTTCTTCACTTCGACAGTTTCTATCTCACTGTCAGTCAACTCAGGAAACGCCCGTTTCAGCGCCTTGATTGCCAGACTGCTACGGGTGGGAGGTGCAGTCCCCAGGGTGACCACGGATTGCTCGACCGCCTCGGAACGACGAGTAATGCCGTCAGACGCCAACTGGTAATCGCCGGGCGTATAGTTACCGTCGCTGCGTCGGGGCACAGTACCGGTCATGACCCCCACATCGAGCACCCGCTTAGCACCAAGCGCTATAGCCAGAGCTTGTTGTTGCGGCAGAACGGCCTCCTGGGTGGTCAGTGCTTCAAGCTCATTCAGGCTCATGCCGCGACTGGCTCCAGCGCCGCCCCACACGTCGGCCAATGCACTGCCCAGGCTAACCGTCATCCACGCCGGGCTGCCTATACGTATTTTTTCTGGAGACTGAAGTAGCGGCACAGGGAGTTTTGCTGACGCCTGCTGGTCCGGTTTCACCAGAAACTCAGGTGCGGCGTGTGCCAGGAACAGATGAGCCACCAACGGCGCAGCACGTACGCTCACGCCTTTTTTCTCGATCAAGTGTTTTTCAAAGTCTTTGCGTACAGCCCCCATCTCACGGCCCATATTGGCCGGGGTGTAAAATTGATAACCGGCGGCACTTCCCGGGGCAGCGGGAACATTAGGGTCAACACTGAGCATGATGGCGGAGGTCAGCAGACTTTTTCGCTCCGCGGCATCCATATCGTCATCACCCTCCCCCTTATACCAACCCAACGCCTGGGCGAGTTCCCGCCCCCACTGCTGGGCCTGCGGGGTGTTGAGTAATTCGTCCCAGATCTGGTCTGCCTTGGCTGCTGCTTCCTGCGGGTCGACTTGAGTCACGATCCGACGACCCAATTCGATCCCTATCGTATTAGCTCCATACTTCTGATTCGTCGCCAACGAAATCAACGTACTTTTGTCGCTAGCCGACAAGGTGCCCGCAGCCCACTCCTGAGGAAGTAATTTCGCATAATTGCCGACAGGCGTCGTCGGGGCGAATTGGGTGCGCAACCATTTGGCAGCGGCGCGAGCCTGCCCTGCTGTGTCGAGTGCATCCAGGCCCATCGACCTCGCGACTTGCCGCAGATCGTGGCGATCGTCTGAGTAGAGCGCGTTACCCGTCTGTTCGCTCAGCACGACAACTGCCGCCAATGCGTCTTTCAACGGCTGGCTCCAACTATCACTGACAGCTACATCCAGCCACTGATTTGGGGTCAGTTGCAGCACTTGCAGGCGACCTTCGCTGATACGAACCGTCTGGTCCGGCAATGTTTGCCCCAGCTCCGCCAGCACACCCTGCATTTCAGGAAGTGCCATCAGCTCGGCCAAGCGCCTGCGGGCCTCTTGATCGCTCTTCAAGGGGTTTGTTCGTGAGACCTCGAACTCGGTACCCGCTAACGATAATGGCCCATTGTCCGCAACGCCCTTCGCCGCGCGCTCCAAAGCGTCTGCGAGATTTTCTCGATCATCGAGCTCATTGATACCCCGCTTTGACCATTCAAACCTGAGTTGGTGATTGCGTGTTTCTGCTGCAGACAGCGCGGGCCAGCCTGCCACCAGACTTGTCACAAGCGCACTCGCCTGATCCTCGGTATAAGGCGCACTGACGCCATAAAACAAGCTCGCCACATTCCGCGAAACTTGCTGGCTGTTCATAGACACATAAGGCACACCCTTGTGCTTGGGGTCTAACGCCTCAAGCGCTTGCATCACGCGCGCCGACACCTGCCACCAGCCGGAAGTGTCTTGCAGGGTGAATGTCTGAGGAGAGGTCACTCCATTCTGGGTAACAAGGCCCGATACGCTGTTTTTGCCGATAGTCACCGAGTCCAGGGAAAAACCCTTGCTCCTCAGCCAGGCTAAAACCTCGGGCTGATTCACCACGCGCTTGTAGATTTCGAACGGCTGAGAAATCAGAGACTGCTCGGGCACGGTCACCAGCGAATCCGACACACTGCCCATCTTCGCAATCAACTGCGCCTGAAGGGTTTTATCGGTATCGGCGGAATGAGAGTGCGGGCCCGCCCACATGCCCAGCGTGTTGCGCGCAGGTTTGTCAGACGTGCTCACAATCGCGCGTTTCTCGCGCCGGGCAGCGACAGGGTCGGCGTCATCAGAAGGTTCCCCGAATCGCCCGGGCGATCTCAGGCCTCCACGTGTTTCGATGGACGGGAACACGGGCAGTCGTTTTTGATCGTCTGTCGGTGCAAGCGACGGGGAGCCGCCCAGGCTTTGGCTTGCAGGTTGGGGAGGCGCGGAGGATGGAGCGAATGTGGAAGGTGAGTTATCCGCGGTCGATGGGTACCCACTCTGAGGCTTGGCGTACGGCATAAGGGAAATTGGCATCATCAATCCTCTGCAACAGAGCCACTGAAAAGTGTCCTCGTCCTAAGAACCGTTGCAGCCAAACTAGGAAAAAAATCCCGCACCCTCTATAAGAAAGTTCCGATCCGCCCATTGAAAAATCCAGGCAGCAGAAGACCGCCCACCGTTTTTTGTAGGTCTACAGTTTCAAAAATGGCAAATACCACTGGATGATCTTCAGCCGAACGATCGAATATGCGCCGCCAGCTGCGCCAATTCGGCATCATCGGCCCGCACAAAATCGTGGGATGAGATGTAACCCTCATACGCCTCAAAAAACTTATCCACCTTGGAACTGATAGGCTTGAACGCACTGTCCTGCCCCGTGCCATGCATGGGAAACAGCTTCGCGTGCAAGTGATCCACCCCATAGCCTTCCAGCATCATCCCCGTGCGTGCCACGTCAGGAAACGCCCGGTCAATCTGCAGCGCCGCCTTCTTGGAGGCCACGATCAGCGCCGACAACACCGCATCCGACTGCGCGAACGCGTAGCTGCCGTCATGCTGTTTGGGGATCACCACGCTGAAACCCGGTGTGTTCGGGAAGATCGACAGGAACGCCATGTGGTGTTCGTCCTCCCATAGAATGTGGGCTGGAGAGGTCTTTCGGACAATGCTGCAAAAAATACAATCCATTTAGATATCCGCCGGTTTCTTCATGAGTTTGGTCGTGGCGGACATCTAAAACCATGGTTCGGCGGGCGTCAAAACAAATGTATTTTCTGCAAGCCCCTAGGAAATAGCCCCCTCAGCGGCATGAATCGCCATCAAAGGCGGTGCGACGGTTGAGCAGTTGGCGGGTATTGCAGCGTTTGGGATACAGTCGGTGGGTGCAAAGCTGCCAATGGCTATGTGTTTAAGGAGGTCTACGTCTAATGGATATCAAATGCTCCGTCTTTATCGCAGTAAGCCTCGACGGTTTTATTGCTCGGCCAGACGGTGACATCGAGTGGTTGCACCGGCCGGAGTACGAAGCTGCGCAGCTGAACGGCGTGACGTATGAAAGCTTCATCGCCACGGTCGATGCGCTGGTGATGGGCCGTAAAACCCTGGAGAAAGTCTTATCCTTCCCGGAATGGCCCTATGAAGGCACGCCTGTCATCGCCCTCTCGCACCAATCATTCGAGCTACCTGCGCATGTGCGAGGCAAGGTTGAGATGATGTCAGCGGGCGTAACCACCCTAGTGGAACAGTTAGCCGAGCGCGGTATGAAACACCTCTATATCGACGGAGGCCAAACGATCCAGGCGTTTCTTGAAGCAGGCCTGATCGATGAGTTGATCATCACCCGTATTCCGGTGTTGTTGGGCCAAGGGCTGCCCTTGTTCAGCCAGGTCGGCAGTGAGCGTGAACTGCGCCATGTCGGCACGTATGTGTCGGACAATGGGTTTGTGCAGAGCACGTATCAGGTCGCCTGAATCAGCCTGACGCTCAGATTCGGGCAGCTCAAGACAACCGGAGGCCACCGTGGATAAGCACATCATTGTTAGGTGCTCACGGGCGTTACTCTCTGGCTGTCGCTGCAAATTCAGCGACCGGGTTTGGCGACCCGAGATACTTGGCGCACAGGCGCCCCATCCGACAGCAGGCGCTTTTTTTGTGCCCGCCGTTTCGTGTTATGGCAGCTGTGCGTGGGAGGCCTTCGGGTCTGCCGGGTTCCAAGTTCCCGGTTCGCCAACCTGCGCACAGCTGCCACCCTAAATCGTTTGGCGACGATCAGTGGCAGCTCCATCTTCAAACTTGGAGTGTCACCTATGCCCGCCCTCAATCCGTCCAAAATTCGCGCCGCCGCTCATCGAGCAATGGCTCTCGCCGCTTTACACGCCAACTCCAGCCTCGCTACACGCCTTTCCCGTTAGCGTACCTGACACTCCGATAGCGATAGTGAAGCGGTTGATCGTTCCCACGCTCCGCGTGGGAATGCATCCCGTGATGCTCCGCGTCACCGTATTCAGGGTTTGAGGCGTTCGCTGAAAGCGCGACACAAAGCGTCCGGGGCGGCATTCCCACGCAGAGCGTGGGAACGATCCAAAAAAAACGCCCCGAACCAGTCGGGGCGTTTTTTATTCAGCGGGTAAATCAGGCTTGATCAGCCAACCGCCACGTCGTCCCACCCTTGCCGTCTTCCAACACCACACCCATCGCGGTCAGTTGGTCACGAACCCGGTCGGACTCCGCCCAATCTTTATTAGCCCGAGCAGCCAAACGCGCCTGAATCAGCGCATCAACCTCAGCCGCATCCACACGCCCTTCAGCGCCCGCTTGCAGGAAGTCATCGGCTTCCATCTGCAGAACACCCAAGACGCTAGCCAGCTCTTTCAAGCGCGCCGCAAGCCCCGCCGCTGCGTCGAGATCAGTCTCACGCAAGCGGTTGATCTCACGCACCATCTCAAACAGCACCGCGCAGGCTTCCGGTGTGCCGAAGTCGTCGTTCATGACTTGGGTAAACCGCGCAACGAACGCTTCACCGCCCGCAGGCGCCACGGCCGGCAGGCCTTTCAACGCATGGTAGAAACGCTCCAGGGCGCCTTTGGCGTCCTTGAGGTTGTCTTCCGAGTAGTTGATCGCGCTGCGGTAGTGGCTGGACACCAGCAGGTAACGCACCACTTCCGGATGGTACTTTTCCAGCACGTCGCGAATGGTGAAGAAGTTGTTCAAGGACTTGGACATCTTCTCGCCATTGATGCGGATCATGCCGCAGTGCATCCAGGCATTGGCGTAGGTCTTGCCGGTGGCGGCTTCGCTTTGGGCGATTTCGTTTTCGTGGTGCGGGAACTCGAGGTCGCTGCCGCCGCCATGAATGTCGAAGGTGTCACCCAGGCAGCAGGTCGACATCACCGAGCATTCGATGTGCCAGCCCGGACGCCCGGCGCCCCATGGCGACTCCCAGCTCGGCTCGCCGGGCTTGGTGCCTTTCCACAGCACGAAGTCGAGCGGGTCTTGCTTGGCTTCGTCGACTTCAATACGCGCACCAATGCGCAAGTCTTCGATTTTCTTACGCGACAGCTTGCCGTAGCCCATGAACTTAGCGACGCGGTAGTACACGTCGCCATTGCCCGGGGCGTAGGCGTAACCCTTGTCGATCAGGGTCTGGATCATCGCGTGCATGCCAGGGATATGATCCGTGGCGCGCGGTTCCATGTCCGGCTTGAGGATGTTGAGGCGCGCCTCGTCCTCATGCATGGCGGCGATCATGCGCTCGGTCAGCGCGTCGAACGACTCGCCGTTTTCGTTGGCACGGTTGATGATCTTGTCGTCGATGTCGGTAATGTTGCGCACATACGTCAAGTCATAGCCGCTAAAACGCAACCAGCGGGTCACCAGGTCGAAGGCAACCATGCTGCGGCCGTGGCCGATGTGGCAGTAGTCGTACACGGTCATGCCGCACACGTACATGCGCACCTTGTTGCCATCCAGGGGCTTGAAGACTTCTTTGGTCTTGCTGAGCGTGTTGTAGATCGTTAGCACGTTGAATCCCTTAAGACTTAATCACTGGCCCCACGAATCACGCAAGGTCACGGTACGGTTGAATACCGGCTGACCAGGTTTGGAGTCCTTGATATCCGCGCAGAAGTAACCTTCGCGCTCGAACTGGAAACGGTCTTCCGGCTGTGCGTCGCCAAGCGATGGCTCGGCACGACAACCTGTGAGAACTTGCAGCGAGTCAGGGTTGATGTTGTCCAGGAAGCTGGCGCTGTCTTCGGCCTTCTCAGGGTTCGGCGAGCGGAACAGACGATCGTACAGACGTACTTCGCACTCGATGCTGGCAGCGGCCGGCACCCAGTGCACCACGCCCTTGACCTTACGGCCTTCAGGGTTCTTGCCCAATGTTTCTGGGTCGTACGAGCAGCGCAGTTCAACGATGTTGCCATCGGCGTCCTTGATTGCTTCATCGGCACGGATCACGTAGCTGCCGCGCAGGCGCACTTCGCCATTCGGCTCCAGGCGCTTGTAGCCTTTTGGCGGCTCTTCCATGAAGTCATCGCGGTCGATGTAGATTTCACGCGCGAACGGCAGCTTGCGCACGCCGAGTTCTTCTTTCTGCGGGTGACGCGGCAATTCGAGGTTGTCGACCTTGTCTTGCGGGTAGTTGGTGATCACGACTTTCAACGGCCGCAGCACGCACATGGCGCGCGGGGCGTTCGCGTCGAGGTCCTGGCGGATGCTGAACTCGAGCATGCCGAAATCGACCACGCCGTCGGAACGGTTGGTGCCGACCATGTCGCAGAAGTTACGGATCGACGCCGGGGTGTAGCCGCGGCGGCGGAAGCCCGACAGCGTCGACATGCGTGGGTCGTCCCAGCCAAACACGTGTTTTTCATCGACCAGTTGCTTGAGCTTGCGCTTGCTGGTGATGGTGTAGTTCAGGTTCAGGCGGCTGAATTCGTACTGACGCGGGTGCGCCGGTACCGGCAGGCTGTCAAGGAACCATTCGTACAGCGGGCGATGGCTTTCGAACTCCAGGGTGCAGATCGAGTGGGTGATGCCTTCGATGGCGTCCGACTGACCGTGGGTGAAGTCGTAGTTCGGGTAGATGCACCACTTGTCACCGGTCTGGTGGTGGTGGGCATGGCGGATGCGGTACATGATCGGGTCGCGCAGGTTCATGTTCGGCGAGGCCATATCGATCTTGGCGCGCAGTACACGGGCGCCATCCGGGAACTCACCGGCGCGCATGCGGGCAAACCAGTCCAGGTTCTCTTCGACCGAACGGTCGCGGAACGGGCTGTTCTTGCCAGGCTCAGTCAGGTTGCCACGGTATTCCTTGGCTTGTTCCGGGCTCAGGTCGTCAACGTAGGCCTTGCCAGCCTTGATCAACTCCACTGCCCAGTCGAACAGCTGGTCGAAATACTTGGACGCATAGCGCACTTCACCGGACCATTCGAAGCCCAGCCACTTGATGTCGCTTTCGATGGCGTCGATGTATTCCTGGTCTTCCTTGGCCGGGTTGGTGTCGTCGAAACGCAGGTGCGTAACGCCACCGAACTCCTGGGCCAGGCCGAAGTTCACACAGATCGACTTGGCGTGACCGATGTGCAGGTAGCCGTTGGGCTCTGGCGGGAAGCGGGTGACGATCTGCGTGTGCTTGCCCGAATCCAGGTCCGCCTGGATGATCGGGCGCAGGAAATTGACCGGGACGGCAGGTCCGGCCTTGGAATTCGAGGTAGTGTCGACAGTGGGCTTGCTCATAGGATCCTTGAACAGACAGGTTCGTGGCCGGGTGGGGCCAGATAAAACAAAGGGCTCATAATAGCCGAAGCAGTCAAGACACTGACAGGCCATGACCAAAAACTGCTGCTTTAATTACTGCTTTAATGACAGGGGCGGTAAAAAACCACCTCGAAATTCCTGCTGGTCACGCTAAACTGCGCGCCTTGGCACACATTCAGCCAAACCGGTAGCGGCGCCCAGGCGTCCTGGGCCCACGAATTCCCTGAAAAGAGTAGTGAACATGACTCAAGTCAAACTGACCACCAACCACGGTGACATCGTCATCGAGCTGAACGCCGAGAAAGCGCCGATCACCGTCGCCAACTTCATCGAATACGTGAATGCTGGCCACTACGAAAACACCGTTTTCCACCGTGTCATCGGCAACTTCATGGTCCAGGGCGGCGGTTTCGAGCCTGGCATGAAAGAAAAGAAAGACAAGCGTCCAAGCATCCAGAACGAAGCGGACAACGGCCTTTCCAACGACAAATACACTGTCGCCATGGCCCGTACCATGGAGCCGCATTCGGCCTCCGCACAGTTCTTCATCAACGTGGCCGACAACGCCTTCCTGAACCACAGCGGCAAGAACGTGCAGGGTTGGGGCTACGCCGTGTTCGGTAAAGTCACCGAAGGCCAGGACGTCGTTGACAAGATCAAAGGCGTGCAGACCACCGGTAAAGCCGGTCACCAGGATGTTCCGGTAGAAGACGTTATCGTCGAGAAAGCCGAGATCGTTGGGTGATATTGCTGATTTCAGATTTGCATCTGGAAGAGGGGCGCCCGGATATAACCCGGGCGTTTCTGGATTTGCTCCACGGCCGCGCCCGTGGCGCCCAGGCGTTGTACATTCTGGGGGACTTTTTTGAAGCCTGGATTGGCGACGATGGGATGACACCGTTCCAGCGTTCGATTTGCGCGGCGCTGCGTGAGCTGAGCGACAGCGGCACCCCCATTTTCATCATGCACGGCAACCGCGACTTCCTGATCGGCAAGGCGTTCTGCAAAGCCGCAGGCGCCACCTTGCTCAAGGACCCGAGTGTCGTGCAGCTCGCAGGCGAGCCTGTGCTGTTGATGCACGGCGACAGCCTCTGCACCCGCGACGTCGGCTATATGAAGCTGCGGCGGGTCCTGCGTAACCCGATAGTGCTGTTTATCCTGCGGCACCTGCCCTTGCGCACCCGGCACGCGCTGGCGCGCAAGCTGCGCAGCGAGAGCAGCGCCCAAGTACGCATGAAGGCCAACGACATTGTGGATGTGACACCCGAGGAAGTGCCGCGGGTGATGCAGCAATTTGGCGTACGCACCCTGGTCCACGGCCACACGCACCGCCCCGCCATTCATAAGTTGCAGATTGGTGACCAGGCGGCCAAGCGTATTGTGCTGGGGGATTGGGACAAGCAGGGCTGGGCGTTGCAGGTGGATGAGCAAGGGTTTCAGTTGGCGGCGTTTGACTTCGTCAACCCGCAGCTGGCGTTGCCCGGGGCCTGAATCCCACAACACACATCAAATGTGCAAGCAGGCTTTTGTGGGACCCGGTGTATCTGATGTACCAAGGTGCCTGCATCGCAGGCAAGCCAGCTCACACACTTGATTGCATTTCACACTTTGCAGATCAGTGCCCGGACGCCTCCGGCCCCGCCTTCGCCGCAAACGGCGGCTTGGCCAGCCACACAATCACGATCAAGCCCATGAACATCCACCCCAGCAACGTGAAGTAATCCACGGTGGACATCATGTACGCCTGGCTGGTGAGGATCTGGTCCAGCTGCGCATAGGCCTTGTGCCCTGCCCCACCGAGCGCCTGCAAAGCATCGCGGGTCGCCGAGTCATAGGTGGTCATGTTCTCGCTCATGTACGCATGGTGCTGGTCCGCGCGGCGAATCCAGATCCAGGTGGTCAACGACGCCGCAAAACTACCGCCCAAGGTCCGCAGGAAGGTCGCAAGACCCGCGCCATCGGCAATTTGGGCCGGCGGCAAGTCGGACATCAAGATGCTCAAGGTCGGCATGAAGAACAGCGCCACGCCAATACCCATGAACAACTGCACCAAGGCGATGTGGGTGAAGTCCACCTCGTTGGTGAAACCGGCGCGCATGAAACAGCTCAAGCCAATCGCCAGGAACGCCAGGCCCGCCAGCAAGCGCAGGTCGAACTTGTGCGCGTACTTACCGACAAACGGCGACATCAGCACCGGCAGAATGCCGATCGGCGCCACCGCCAGGCCGGCCCAGGTGGCGGTGTAGCCCATCTGGGTTTGCAGCCATTGCGGCAGAATCAGGTTGATGCCGAAGAACCCCGCATAACCCAGCACCAACACGATGGTGCCGATGCGGAAGTTGCGGTAGGCAAACAACCGCAAGTTGACCACCGGGTGCTTATCGGTCATTTCCCAAATGACGAACACCGCCAGGGCTATCGCCGAAATCACTGCACCAATGATGATGAAGTTGGATTCGAACCAGCCCAGGTCGTTGCCCTTGTCGAGGATGATCTGCAAGGCACCGACACCGACGATCAAGCTCAGCAGGCCGACGTAATCCATCGGCTGGTAGCTGGTGACCACCGGGCGTTTCTTCAGTTGCGAACGCACCACCATCACCGCAAAGATGCCGATGGGCACGTTGATAAAGAAGATCCACGGCCAGCTGTAGCTGTCGGTGATCCAGCCGCCGAGGATCGGGCCGGCAATCGGCGCCACCACCGTGACCATCGCCAGTAACGCCAGGGCCATGCCGCGCCTCGCAGGCGGGTAGACCGCGATCAGCAACGTCTGGGTCATCGGGTACAACGGCCCGGCGACCAAACCTTGCAGTACCCGAAAGCCGATCAGCTCGGGCATCGAGGTGGAAATACCGCAGAGGAACGATGCCAGCACAAACAGGATGGTCGCCCACAAAAACAGCTTCACCTCGCCAAAGCGCCGGCTCAACCAGCCGGTGAGTGGCAAGGCGATGGCGTTGCTCACCGCAAACGAGGTGATCACCCAGGTGCCCTGCTCCGAACTCACGCCGAGGTTGCCGGAAATGGTCGGCAACGCCACGTTGGCGATGGTGGTGTCGAGCACCTGCATAAAGGTCGCCAGCGACAGGCCAATAGTGGCCATCAAGAGGCTGGGTGGCGTGAACGAGGCGTTATTGCTCATCAGCGTTGCACAGCCTTAGGCGCGGCGAGGCTGTTGTCATGGATCAACTGGGTGATCATGGCATCGGCTTCGGCCAATTGGCGGTCATACACGTTGGTGGTGAACGAGGCCTTTTGCGGCGCCTGTTGCGCCAGCACTGGGCCGCTCTTATCGTGCAGGTCCACATTGACCAGGGTGCTCAAGCCTACGCGCAGCGGGTGCTTGGCCAGTTCGTCGGCGTTGATGTGGATACGCACAGGCACCCGTTGCACGATCTTGATCCAGTTACCGGTGGCGTTCTGCGCCGGCAGCAGGGCAAACGCGCTGCCGGTACCGGCGCCCAGGCTGTCCACGGTGCCGCTGAACTTCACGTCACTGCCGTAGATGTCCGACTCGATGTCCACCGGCTGACCAATACGCATATCGCGCAGCTGGGTTTCCTTGAAGTTGGCATCGATCCACAGCTGGTCCAGCGGGATCACCGCCATCAACGCGGTGCCCGGCTGCACGCGTTGGCCCAGTTGCACGGTGCGCTTGGCCACGTAACCGGTGACCGGTGCGATCAAGGTACTGCGCGCGTTGGCCAGGTAAGCCTGGCGCAGTTGTGCGGCGGCGGCCTGCACGTCCGGGTGCGACGAAATCACCGTGTCGTCCACCAGCGCGCTGGAGGTCTTCAATTGCTGCTGTACGTTGGCCAGGGCGTTTTGCGCCGAGGTCAGGTCGTCACGGGCATGGGACAGTTCTTCCTGGGAAATCGCGCCGCCGGCGGCGAGGTTCTTACGACGGTTGTAGTTGTCCTGGGCTTTTTGCACGTTGGCCTGCTGGGCCAGCACTTGGGCTTTCATGCCATCCACGTTGCTGTACAAGCCCCGCACTTGGCGCACGGTGCGCGCCAGGTTGGCCTTGGCACTTTGCAGGCCGACCGCGGCGTCATTCGGGTCGAAGTTGATCAGCACCTGGCCTTCGTGGACCAAATCGCCATCGTCGGCGCCGATGCTGACCACGGTGCCGGTGACCAGCGGGGTGATTTCCACCACGTTGCCGTTCACATAAGCATCGTCGGTGCTTTCGTTGAAACGCCCGTAAAGCTCATACCAGGCCCACACGCCGATGACGCCGAGAATGACGATCAGCGCCAGGCTGAGCAGCATGATTTTGCGTTTGCGCGGGTTGTTGTCTTTGGGTTGCTCTGTTGCGTTAGTGTTTTCGGCAGTGGCCATCACAAATACCTCAAATTATTCCGTGCGTGTAGCGGGGGTGGTTACGGCCACGTTATCGGCGTTGAACCCGCCACCCAGGGCTTGCATCAATTGAATCGACAGGTCGATCTGCGCAGCATTCAGGGTCGCCAACTGACGCTGGGCCTGCAGCAATTGCTGCTCGATACTGAGTACATCCAGGTAATTCCCGATCCCTGAGCTATAGCGCTGAACCCCGGTATCGTAGGACTGCTGGGCAATGTCCGCAGCGTGTTGCTGGGCCTGGATCTGCCGACCGGTATCACGCAATTGCGAGAGGGTGTTGCCGATATCGCCCAAGGCTTGCACCAGGGTTTTGTTGTACTGGGCCACGGCCAGGTCGTAATCAGCGTCGCGCGCATCGAGGTCGGCGCGCAGGCGGCCGCCATCGAAGATCGGCAACGAAATGGTCGGTGCAATGCTGAAGAACCGGCTGGCCGAACCAAACATTGCATCGCCCAGCAACGACTCGGCCCCGGCGCTCGCGCTCAGGTTGAGGTTGGGGTAAAAACGGGTTTTGCTCGCGGCGACGTTCTTGCTCGCCGCCTCCACCCGCCAGCGTGCGGCGATCAAGTCCGGGCGACGGCCCAACAGCTCGGCCGGCAGCACCGAAGGCACGGCGACGGCGCTGGGCTTCAACACATTCGGGCGGCTGAGCTCGTTGCCACGGTCGGGGCCTTTGCCGAGCAACACGGCGAGGGCGATCTTGGCGCTTTGCAGTTGTTTTTCCGCATCGATCAATTGCGACTGGGAGCTGGCTTCCAGGCTTTCGGTCTGCTGGTACTGGTACTGGCTGTCGATGCCGGAACTCAGGCGGCGCTTACTCAACTCGAGCATCTGGCGGGTGCGCTTGAGGTCGTCGGTGGCCAGGTCCCGCACGATGTGCGCCTGACCCAAGTCACTGTAGGCCTTGGCCACGTTGGCGGCCAGAGTCAGGCGCGCGGCTTGCTGATCGACTTCGGCGGCACGCGCCTGGCCCAAGGCCGCTTCCCAGGCGGCGCGCTGGCCACCCCAGAGGTCAAAGTTGTAGTTGAAGCTGGCGCCGATGTTACGCACGGTGGCGTAGGCATCGCCCTGCCCCAGCGGGTCCTGGTCTTTGGCCAGGCGCGAACGGCTCACGCCGGCGCTGGCATCCAGGGTCGGCATGCGTGCGGCATCGGCAGCATAGGCCGCCGCTTGCGCCTGATGGGCACGGGCGCTGGCGACTTGCATGTCCGGGCTGTTTTGCAGGGCTTCGTGGATCAGGCCGTCGAGCTGTGGGTCACCGAGGCTTTTCCACCAATCAGCAGTGGGCCAGGCGGCGCTGGACAAGGTCACGCCGCTCAAGGATTTGCCGGTTTGCAGCGTGTTAGCGTCGAGGCGTTGGCCTTGGGTGTCGAGGCCGCTGAAGTTGGCACAACCGGCCATGCTCATCGCCACCAGCACCAGGCTAACTGCGCGTGTGTTCATTGATTACCTACCCGCTGGATGACGATGGCGTCACCGGCAGCTACCAGAATTTTCGTGAGGATTTTTTCCAGGGTTTGCAACTCGCCGGGCTCCAGGGCGCCGGCCAGTTCGTTCATCGACTGCGCGCCGATGTGCGGCAGCATGTCCGCCAAGCGTTGGCCGTCTTCGGTGAGTACCAACTGCACCTGACGCCGGTCTTGCTCGGAACGCCTGCGCGCCAGCAGGCCCTTTTGCTCCAGGCGGTCGAGCATGCGGGTCATGGAGCCGCTGTCCAGCGACAGGTTGCGGCACAGCTCGGCCGGGGTGTCGACGTCAAACTGGGCAATGATGATCAACACCTTGAACTGTGCGGCGGTGACGCCGTGGGGTTCCATGTGGGTATCGATAATGCGGTCTTTGAGCAGCGCCGCCCGGCCCAGCAACAGGCCGAGGTGGCAGTTGCGAAAGCTGTCAGGGGTGAAGTGGGTCATCGAAAGTCACCTTATTACTGCCTAGGCAGTGAATGTGTGACAAGATGTTACTGCTTAGGCAGCGAATGTCAAATGGAATTATTAGCTTGCTTGCTAATTTGGCGGCAGGTGGGCTGTAGTCCAAACAAATGTGGGAGCTGGCTTGTCTGCGATGGCGGTGTGTTAGTCAATAAATCATCGACTGATGTACGGTCATCGCAGCATAGGTATCCACATTTTTTAGGGTAAGGGTTTAGAAATCCCGCTTGTAGAAAATATCCAGCGAACTGGCCACACCACTGGCCACCTCCAGATACACCTTCTTGCTCAACAAGTAGCGCAAGGCAATGGTGCTCGCCGGCTCAAACACCCCAACCCCATAACGCAGGCTGAGCTTCTCGGTGATCTTGCCGCTGGCCACCACGGAAGTGTTATTGCCGGAGCCCTGGGTGTCGAGGTCGAAGTCCTGAATCCCCAGCTTAGTGGCGATATCCGAAGTCACCCCGGCACTGCCCATCAAGCCCAGGCCCAAGGCGGCTTCGGCGAGCATGTTGTTGTCTTCACCGGTGTTGTTACGCGAACGCCCCAGCACCAGGTACGACAGCGCATCCTCCTGGGGCATGGCTGGCTCGGAGAAGATCTGCGTTGTCGGCTGTTCGGCACTGCCGCTCAGGCGAATACCGGCGGTCACGGTCCTGGACGGCTCGGTGACCACGCGTATCGCTTCGATATCCAGGAACGGCTGGTCCAGCGGCCCTGCAAACAACAGCCGAGCGCGCCGCACGTTGAGCCGCTGCCCATAAGCGCGGTAACGACCGTCGTTGAGCCACAGCTCGCCACGGGTGTCCATGTTGTCGCCGATATGCACCTGGCCCTGCACCTTGGCGGTGAGGCCGAAGCCGGCGAAGTTGAGCTGGTCCTCGCCCACCACCACGTCGATGTCCATGGCCATTGCCATCGGCGGCTTGCCCTCTTCGGTCTGGCTGCCGACGATCAGCGTGTCATCCGACACCTTGACCGTCGACGGTGGCAGTTCACGCACAGTGATATCGCCACGCGGGATGTGCACCTTGCCGGCAATCGCCAACTTGTCGTTTTTAAGGCTGATTTTCAGGTCCGGCGCCACTTCCAGCGCCGCATAAGGCTCCACTGTAACCGGCAGTTTCGAGCCTTGCAGGCTAAGGTCCACCACCAGGGCCTGGCCCCAGTCGATCTGCCCCTTGAGGCTGCCCTGCCCGGCCTTGCCGCTGTGCCAAGCACCGTTCAACTGCACGCTTTCGCCGGCAATCAACGCCTGCACGTTCAAGCCTTCAAGGCTGATCGGCAACTCAGGCCCGGAGACCTCGCCGCCCACCAGGTTCACGCTGCCGTTGACCTGCGGCGCCAGCAACCCACCGGAGATGCGGCCGTTGCCGTTGAGCTTGCCGTTGAGTTTTTCCACCATCGGCACAAACGGCCGCGCCACGGCGAGGTCCAGGCCGTTGAGGCTGAAAGTCCCGGTGATCGGCTTGTTCTTCGGCAACGGGTTGATCTGTGCATGCAACAGCAACTCGCCAAGCTTGCCGCCGCGGAAATTCAGCTGGGTGTCGATGCGCTGGGGATTAAGGGTGGTTTCCAGTTTCAGAGTGTCATAGGGGAAGTCCAGCCACTGGTCCTTGTCCTTGACGCGCAAGGTGCCACCGCCGGCATCCACCGCGATCACACCTTTAGGGCCGCTGGCGGGCAGGTCCAGTTGAACATCGGCATTGAGCTTACCCTGCCAGGCAAAATCTTTAGGCAAAAAGGCCGCCAGACTGTCGATGGGGAATTGCTTGAGGTGGTAGCGCAGCTTCGGCTCCGGCATCAGGCGTTGGTCTTCACCGCACAGGCTTGCAGGGCCGGACACCCAGCAGTGGGCGGAAAAGGTCAGCTTGCCGTCGGCCAAACGCTCGATTTTTGCCGGGGCTTGCAGCTTCCAGTCCTGGCCGCCGGCTTGTACATCACCGCTGGCCAGGCGCCCGCGCCAGTTGCCTTTGTCGAGGTTACCGTCCAAGGCCAGGGCCAGTTTGACCAAGGGGCCAGCCAGGTCCAGCTGGACTTTCTGGCTCTTGATATCGCCTTGGGCGCTGGCGGTCAGGGTGCCAACCTGGGTCTCACCGGCTTGGATGCCGCTGCCCTTGAGGTCGATCTTCGCGCGCTGGGCGTTGTCGAGCGTGGCGCCGAGGTTGAGGCTTTGCAGATGGTTATCGGCGAACGCCAGTTGCTGGCCCTTGAGGTCGAGCTTACCCTGTGGCGCCTTCAATGTGCCGGCGACATCCACACGCCCATTGATTTGCCCACGTAACTGCGGCCACAGCTGGGCTAGGCGCGCCAGCTTGATGTCGATCTGCCCGGCCAGGCGCTGTTGCAGGCTGCCACTGCCGTTGATGCGGTTATCACCTAGGCGGATATCCAGGTTGGCCAGCGTCCATTGCTCACCCGCGCCTTCGGCCTTGGCCGCCAGCACGGCGGTTTGGCCGCGCAAACGGCCCTTGAGATCGAGGTCGGCATTGAGCTTGAGCTGTTCATTTTTGAACTCGCCTTTGCTGCGTAGGGGACCAGCCAAGGTGCCAGGCAACTCAGCGACCCAGTACGCCGGGTTCAACGCCGACAGATCCAGCGCGGTGTCCCAGGCAATGCCGTCGGCAAATTGCAGGTTCAGGTGGCCTTCGGCCTTGCCCTGGCCCGCCGTCAATTTAAGCTCAGGCAGGAAGACTTGCTTGAGGTCGCCACTGAACGGCGTGACCACATTGAACTTGCCGGCCGGGCCGTCGAGGTCGGCCTTGAGGTTGCCCAGGTAGTTGCCGTCTTTGTAGAAGACTTCACCATTAAAGGTGCGCAATGCCACCTGCGGCTCGTCGATCAGTGGGTAGAGGCGGTGCCAGGGGAAATCCAGCCAGTCGATCTTGGCGTCGGCACTGAAGCCTTGTTGCCAGTCCAGATTGGCGCTGAGCTTGAGGCTTTGTTTGTCGCCGGCCGTCAAATCCAGGCCAGCGATCTGCGCACCTTTGGCGTCGACCTTGCCTTGCAGCAGCAAGTCCACCGGACCTTTTTGCGCAGGTAGCACGGCCTTGCCCAGTAGTTGATAGCCGTTGCTCAGGTCGCCCTTGGCGGTGAGGTCCAGTTGATTGAGTTGCAGGGTATCGGGCAAATCGGCGCTGGGTTTGAAGCCGTCGGCGGTGATGCGTAATTGGGCAGGCAGGTTCTCCACCAGCGGTTGCAGCTCGCCGCTGAGTTTGGCGGGCAGGTAGCCGCTGCTGTCGGCATCCAGCGTGAGGGTCTTGAGCAAGTCGCCGTCGACCTTGAGCGCAACCTTCCACGGCGCGCTGCCGGGCGCATACGGCAGGCTCAGGTTGCCGGTGGCACTCAACGGCCAGTTGCCAGTAGGCTGCAGCAAGCCGGCCAGGTCCAGCACCAGATCATCACGCTGCAAATGCACCGAGTCGATCTGCATGCCCGCCGCCGTCCAATGCGCCGCCAGTTGCAAGCCCTTGAGTTCTTCGCTGCCGTTAAACAGCAGGCTACCGACGCGAACGTCGCCCAATTGGATGGCAACCGGCAACTTCAAATCCGGCAAGGAGATGGGGCCGCTGCTCGGCTCATTGCTCGGCGGGAATTGCAGGCTGACCTGCTCCACATCCAGC
The DNA here is from genome assembly GCF_009707325.1 of Pseudomonas sp. IB20. Taxonomy (NCBI): domain Bacteria; kingdom Pseudomonadati; phylum Pseudomonadota; class Gammaproteobacteria; order Pseudomonadales; family Pseudomonadaceae; genus Pseudomonas; species Pseudomonas gelidaquae. Next base: position 3,150,532 of record NZ_CP046103.1, read on the forward strand.
TGATTGATGCACAACGTCATGCGCAGCAAGCAGCCCGGTGACCAATCAAACTTCGGTGCATTGAGCTCGACCCGACTGGTGTCTTGCTGCCACAGGAGATGGTCGGCGCTCCACTGACCGCCCAGGTGCCCCTGGAAATTCTCAACGCTCAAACCCGGCACCTGGCCCAAGGCCCAGCGGCTGCCTGCTTGAGTGCCAAGCACGGTCCACAGCGCCAACAACACCAAGGCAAGGACCGCCACAATGGCCAGCCCCGCTATTTTCAAACCACGCATCACAGCTCAGGCCCCATGGAAAAGTGCAAACGAATGCCGCCCGGATCTTCGAGGGCATGGGCCAGGTCGAGGCGAATCGGCCCGACCGGCGACACCCAGCGCACACCCACGCCCACACCGGTTTTCAAGCTGGGCATTTCCAGGGTGTTGAAGGAATTGCCTTGGTCGATAAAGGTCGCGATCCGCCATTTTTCGGCGATGGAATATTGATACTCGGCGCTCAGGGCCATCATGTAGCGACCACCGATGCGGTCACCACGGTCGTTCTCGGGCGACAGCGTCTGGTATTCGTAACCGCGTACGCTTTGGTCACCACCGGCGAAGAAGCGCAGCGAGGGTGGCACGGACCTGTAGCCGTTGGTGGCACTGCCGCCGAACTGCGCACGGCCCAGGAAGCGGTGGTTATCCCACAGGGTGGTCAAGCCTTTGATCGTCGCTGTGCCGTACAGCAGGTTGGTGTCGGAACCCAGGCCTTCTTTGGCAACTTTGGTATCGAACATCAAACGATAGCCATGGTGAGGGTCGATACGGTTGTCGCTGCGCAGGTAGGAATAGTTGATCCCAGGCATCACCAGATTACTGAGGCCCGAGTCATTACCCAGGCGGTATTCTTCGCGCTGGTACTTGAGCGAGATGACGCGTGTCCAGCCGCTGGGCAATTTGCTGTGCCATTCAGGCCCCAGGGTGAGCAGCTTGCTCAGGGTGTCGGTATTGGCGATTTCTTCATTCTGGTAACCACCGGCAAAGCGCAGTTTGTCGGTCAGCGGCGGGTCCAACGGAATGTCGTACCACAGGCCGACGTTTTGCCGTGGCGCCGACAATTCGGCTTCCCAGCCATAGCTGTGGCCCTGGGGGTTGACCCAGTGGCGGGTCCAGTTGGCTTTGCCACGCGGGCCGACGTCGGTGGAGTAACCGAGGCCCAGGCCCATGGTGCGTGGTTTGCGGGTTTCCAGTTGCACCGCCACCGGAATCACATCATTGGCCGAGGCGGCGGGCGTGGCGTCCACGCGCACAGCCTCGAAGAAGCCGCTCGATTGCAGGTTCTGGTTGAGTTCGGCGATGAGTTCGGAATCGTAAGGCGCGCCGTTTTTGAACGGCACCATGCGCTGCAGCAGGTCTTCATCAAAGGGCGTGTCGCCGGCGAAGCTGACCTTGCCCATGGTGTAACGCGCGCCGCTGTCGTAGATGAGTTCGATATCGGCGACGCCCGCCTGGGGATCGACCAAAAGTTTCTGACTGGTAAAGCGCCCACTGAAAAAGCCGTAGCGTGAGGCCTGGTTCTGGATCAGACGCTTGGCGTCTTCGTAATTGCCGTGGTTGAGCACGGCGCCGGATTTGAGTTCGCTGCTTTCAGGCACGCGAAAGGCCTTGAGGCTCGCGGCCTGGCCGTCAACCCGAATGGTCACGTTGCGCAAATGAATCGGCTCGCCGGGGTCGATGGTGAGGATCAGGCGCGGGTTCTTGCCGCCTTTCACATCACTGGCGATCTGTGGCTGATAGAAGCCCAGCGCCTGGGCCGCCTTGCGCGCCTGTTCTTCAGCGCCACGGCTGAAGCGCTGCAAGGCTTCTTCGTCACGATCGCCGACCCCGCCGATATAGCCTTCAATGTTGGCTTTCAACGCGTCGTTTGAGGGTTTGACCCGCACGTCCAATTCGCTTTGCGCCAAGGCGCCGCAGCTTGTGAACAGCAGAATCAAGCCGCTGGTAAATCTTCCTGGAAACTTCATAGGCGCGGATGCTACACGAGCTAGGGAGACTCTTTGAACCCGGATTTATCTGAATAATTCTGTCTTAAGCTGTTGCAGCCTGTAACGCCTGGGGATTTGGGTGAAAAAACACATGTTCCAGGACGGGTCCTACGGCCACTTCACCGATTTCCTCATAGCCCTGGCGCTTATAGAAATCCAGGTAACGTGAGTTACCGGTATCGAGTACCACGCCGTTTGAATGCGGGTCTTCGGCGCACCAATTGTGCACGGCCTGCAACAGTTGCTCGCCGTAGTGTTTGCCCTGGAACTGCGGGTGAATGCCCAGTAGCGGCAACACATGCACCGACTCGCTCGGCAGGCACGCCAGCACTGCGTGATGGTAATCCAGGTAACGCCGCGTGCCGCGCACGCCGGTGCTCAGCCACATGCGCAATTGCCAGGCCCAGCTCTCGGTAATGCCCAGGCGCCGCTGCGGTGGCGCGATCAGGGCGATGCCGATCAGCCGGTCGGTGACGAACAGGCCGATGGCGGGAAGCTTTTGGAAAAAATGCTGCTTGACCAGTTCACGCACGGTGGCGCGAACCCGCTGTTCATAGCCTGCGCGTTCAGCTTCGAAGATGTAGGCCCATGTCGGCTCATGCCGATAGGCCTGGTAGAGCATGGAGCGCGCCTCGCGGGAATAGCCGCTGTTGAGCAGGCGAATCTCGGCAATGGCAGTCGAAGTGTCAGGCATACAGTGAATCTCCCTGGGCACCATTCAAAAAAGATGGCGTTCTTATGGGTACGAACCTACGCAGCACCAGTCGTTCCCAGACAGTAGCAGTGCATGCGCCCTACCGCCACGCTGGCTCCCGCCTGACTTGTCGGCTAGCATCGCCCTTTTGCCAGACTGGACTGCCGACCATGAAAATCGTCTCCTTCAATATCAACGGGCTGCGCGCCCGCCCCCATCAGCTGGCGGCGCTGATTGAAAAGCATCAACCCGACGTGATCGGCTTGCAGGAAACCAAGGTTCACGATGACCAGTTCCCGCTCGCCGAAGTGCAGGCTTTGGGCTATCACGTGTACTACCACGGGCAAAAAGGCCATTACGGCGTGGCCCTGCTTTCGCGCAAGCCGGCATTGAGCCTGCACAAAGGTTTTGCCACCGACGAAGAAGACGCTCAGCGCCGCTTTATCTGGGGCACCTTCGCCGATGAAAACGGCAACCCCGTGACCATCATGAACGGCTACTTCCCCCAGGGCGAAAGCCGCGACCACCCGACCAAGTTCCCGGCCAAGCAACGCTTCTACGAAGATTTGCAGCACCTGCTGGAAAGCCAGTTCAGCAATGACCAGCCATTGGTGGTGATGGGTGACATCAACATCTCCCCGCAAGATTGCGACATCGGCATCGGCGCCGACAACGCCAAGCGCTGGCTGAAAACCGGTAAGTGCAGCTTTTTGCCCGAGGAGCGCGAGTGGATGGCGCGCCTGAAAAACTGGGGCCTGGTGGACAGCTTCCGCCACCTCAACCCGGACGTGACTGACCGTTTCAGCTGGTTCGACTACCGCAGCCGGGGGTTTGAGGATGAGCCCAAGCGTGGGCTGCGCATTGACGTGATCATGGCGTCCAACGGCTTGCTGCCGCGGGTCAAGGATGCGGGCGTGGATTACGACTTGCGCGGTTTGGAAAAGCCGTCGGACCATGCGCCGATCTGGCTGGAATTGAGCTGACTCGACTCAATGTGGGAGCCAGCTCCCACCTTTGGGTTTGTTGTGCGCCAGTCACAATATTGAAATCCAATTGACTTAATCTCCCGGCACCCCCTTTGGCTTAAGAAGGTGCCGGCATGATGCTGCGCGTTCTGCTCCTGTTGATCCTGCCCCTGTGCGCAGTGGCTGCTCCCCTGCCCGTTCCCGACCAAGGCCCTGCTCTACGCATTCAGGGCTCCAACACCATTGGCGCAGCGCTCGGGCCCGCATTGGTCAAAGGCCTGATGGAACACCAGGGCCTGCAGGCAGTGCACAGCGAGCCTGGCGAAGGCGCCAATGAACAGCGGGTGATCGGCAAGACGCGCCAGGGCAAATCGGTGATTGTTGAGGTGGCCGCCCACGGCTCCAGCACCGGGTTTAGCGCGCTGAAAAAAGCCAGTGCCGACCTCGCCGCGTCTTCGCGCCCGATCAAGGACAACGAACTCGTAGACCTTGAACCCCTCGGCGACCTGAAAAGCCCAGAGGCCGAACAGGTGATCGCCATCGACGGCCTGGCCATCATCCTCCACCCGCGCAACCCGCTGGACACGCTGAACACCGAACAGCTGGCGCAGATCTTCAACGGTGAGATCAGCACCTGGGAGGCGCTCGGCGGGAGCGGCGGCGCCATTCATTTATATGCGCGCGATGATCAATCCGGCACCTACGACACCTTCAAGGAACTGGTGCTGCGCCTGCGCGGCAAGCCCCTGGCCGGGTCGGCCAAACGTTTCGAGTCCAGCGAAGCCTTGTCCGATGCCGTGAGCCATGACCCTCAAGGCATTGGGTTTATCGGCCTGCCATCGGTGCGCGAGGCCAAGGCGGTAGCCATTGTCGATGGCGACTCTCAGCCCATGTTGCCCGTGACCCGCCTGATTGCTACCGAAGATTACCCGCTGTCACGCCGGCTGTACTTTTACCTGCCGCCGTCGGGGCGTAATCCTTGGGCCAAGGCACTCGTGGACTTCACCCAAAGCAGTAAGGGCCAGGCGATTGTGGCAGCCAATGGCTTTATTGCGCAGCAAGTGCAGGCGATCAGCGTGGCGTCGCGCCCCTCAATGCCCGAGGATTATCAAGCCATCGCCCGTGACGCCCAGCGTTTGACCGTGAACTTTCGTTTCGAGGAAGGCAGTGCAAGCCTGGACAACAAGGCGCGCCAGGATTTGCAGCGGGTGGTGGCGTATATCAACAGCCACGGCAAGCTCGACAAGCAGGTCACGCTGGTGGGGTTTGGCGATGCCAAGAGTGATCCGCAGCGCGCGGCGCTGTTGTCGAAGTTGCGGGCGATGGCGGTGCGGCGTGAACTGGTCAAGAGCGGTGTGGTGCTGCGTGATATACGCGGGTTGGGTGCGCAGATGCCGGTGGCGGCGAATACGGCGGATGAGGGGCGGATCAAGAATCGACGGGTGGAGGTTTGGGTGTACTGACCCCTGGGTTGTGTGTTGTAAACACTGGCCTCATCGCGGGCAAGCCCGGCTCCCACAGTTGACCGAGTTGTTCTGGAGAACACGGGCAACTGTGGGAGTCGGGCTTGCCCACGATGGGGACAACTCGGTCTTACTGCCCGCCGCGCATCAGTTCTTTAGGCACATACTTGCCAATCTCAAACTTGCCAATCGCCGCACGGTGCACTTCATCCGGGCCGTCGGCCAGGCGCAAGGTGCGTTGCATGGCATACATGTAGGCCAGCGGAAAATCGTTGGAAACCCCAGCGCCGCCATGAATCTGGATCGCGCGGTCGATCACTTTCAACGCCACGTTCGGCGCCACCACCTTGATCTGGGCGATTTCGCTTTTCGCGACTTTGTTACCGACGGTGTCCATCATGTACGCCGCCTTCAACGTCAGCAGGCGCGCCATGTCGATTTCCATCCGTGAGTCGGCGATCTTGTCGATATTGCCGCCCAGGCGCGCCAATGGTTGGCCGAACGCGGTACGGCTGACGGAGCGTTTGCACATCAATTCCAGCGCACGCTCGGCCATGCCGACGGAGCGCATGCAGTGGTGGATACGGCCAGGGCCAAGGCGGCCCTGGGCAATTTCAAAGCCGCGACCTTCACCGAGCAAGACGTTTTCGTAGGGCACGCGCACATTGTCGAACAGCACTTCGGCGTGGCCGTGGGGTGCGTCGTCGTAGCCGAATACCGGCAGTGGGCGGACGATTTTCACGCCTGGGGCATCCACCGGCACCAGAATCATCGAGTGCTGCTGGTGACGTGGCGCATCCGGGTTGCTCAGGCCCATGAAGATCAAGATTTTGCAGCGCGGGTCGCAGGCGCCGGAGGTCCACCATTTTTTGCCGTTGATCACCCATTCGTCGCCCTGGCGCTCGGCGCGGGCGGCCATGTTGGTGGCGTCTGAGGACGCGACGTCTGGTTCGGTCATGGCGAACGCCGAGCGGATCTCGCCGCGCAGCAGCGGTTCCAGCCAACGTTGTTTCTGTTCGGCGTTGGCGTAGCGCACCAGCACTTCCATGTTGCCGGTGTCGGGTGCGGAGCAGTTGAACGGCTCCGGGCCCAACAAGGAGCGGCCCATGATTTCGGCCAGCGGCGCGTATTCAAGGTTGGTCAGGCCGGCGCCCAGTTCGGATTCGGGCAGGAACAGGTTCCACAGGCCTTCAGCTTTTGCCTTGGCTTTCAGCTCCTCCATGATGGCGGTGGGCTGCCAGCGGTCGCCTTCGCTGACCTGGCGTTCGAACACCGGCTCGGCCGGGTAAACGTACGTGTCCATGAACGCAGTGACACGTTCACGCAGTTCCTGAACCTTGGGCGAATAGGCGAAATCCATGAGCAGCTCCCTTCTCTGAGAGGTTGTTTAGGTCATGCAATCGATGCTAGAACAGCGCTGATAATTTACCTAGCCTATTCTCGGCGTGTATTAACATTCATCACCGATATATGATCGGCGCCTGAGCACTTAACAATCGCTACCTAACAATAAGAGCGCAACGACATGAACCTGAGCAAGGTCGACCTCAACCTGTTTATCGTCTTCGACGCGATCTACACCGAAGCCAACCTGACCCGCGCCGGGCAGATTGTCGGTATCACCCAGCCGGCGGTGTCCAACGCCCTGGCGCGCTTGCGCGAGACCTTCAACGACCCGCTGTTCGTGCGCACCGCCCAAGGCATGGTGCCCACGCCCATGGCGCAGAACATCATCGGCCCAGTGCGCAATGCGTTGTCGTTGTTGCGGGTGTCGGTGCAGGAAAGCCGGATTTTCAACCCGCAACAGGCGGCCAAGACCTACCGCATCAGCATGACCGACCTCACCGAAGCGGTGATTTTACCGCTGCTGTTCCAGCGCCTGCGCCGCCTGGCGCCGACCGTGGTGATCGAGAGTTTCCTGTCCAAACGCCGCGAAACCACCAAGGAGTTGGCCGCCGGGCGCCTGGACTTTGCCGTGGATGCGCCGCTGAACACGGACCCGCAAGTGCGCCACGTCAAGCTGATGGAAGACCGCTACGTGTGCGCCATGCGCAAGGGCCACCCGATGGCGGGCAAGGACAAGTTCAGCCTGGATGACTACCTGTCGCTGACCCACATCCATATCTCCAGCCGCCGTAACGGCCTGGGCCACGTCGACCTGGCCCTGGGCAAGATGGGCATCCAACGCAAGATCGCCCTGCGCTCCCAGCATTACCTGATGGCCTCGCAAGTGTTGCAGCAGACCGACATGGTCATGACCGTGCCTGAGCGTTTCGCCCGCCGTCATGAGTTGCATTGGTTCAACCTGCCGGTTAACGATGTACCGCCCGTGGAAACCCACCTGTACTGGCACGAAAGCACCGACCAGGACCCGGCCAACCGTTGGATGCGTGAGCAGATGATTGAGTTGTGCCAGCAGGTGACGGCACATGAAAAGAAACTCGACAAGCTGCAAGCCTGAACAGCTTTTGTGGCGACCCCAGGCTATTTGCTTGACGTTTACGTCAACCTGACATTAGCTTAGCGCCAAGACCTTCTTGAGCGCCCCCATGAGCACGACCTACAGCATCTCCGACCTCGCCCGCGAGCTCGACATCACCACCCGCGCCATTCGCTTCTATGAAGAACAAGGCCTGCTGGCCCCGGAACGCCGGGGCCAGGAGCGCATTTACTCGGCGCGGGACAAGGTCAGCCTCAAGCTGATCCTGCGCGGCAAGCGCATCGGGTTTTCCCTGGCCGAATGCCGCGAGCTGATCGAACTCTACGACCCCACCAGCGGCAACCACATCCAGCTCAACAGCATGCTCGCCAAGATCGCCGAGCGCCGTGAGCAGCTTGAGCAACAGTTGCTGGATATCGAACAGATGAAACTGGAACTGGACACCGCCGAAGAGCGCTGCACCCAGGCCCTGGCGCAGACCATGAGCCAGGTTGGCCATTAACCAGAAGGTAGCCTTCATGTCCCTCCCCTCACACGTACGCTTGGTGGAAGTAGGCCCGCGCGACGGTTTGCAGAACGAAGCCCAGCCCATCAGCGTGGCCGACAAGGTCCAGTTGGTGGATGCCCTGACCGACGCAGGCTTGAGCTATATCGAAGTTGGCAGTTTTGTCTCGCCCAAATGGGTGCCGCAAATGGCCGGGTCGGCCGAGGTGTTTGCGCAGATCCAGCGCAAGCCCGGCGTAACCTACGGCGCGCTGGCGCCGAACCTGCGCGGTTTTGAAGACGCGCTGGCTGCCGGCGTGAAGGAAGTCGCGGTGTTCGCGGCGGCGTCCGAGGCGTTTTCCCAGCGCAATATCAACTGCTCGATCAGCGAAAGCCTGGCGCGTTTTGCGCCGATCATGGCGGCAGCCAAACAGCATGGCATCAGCGTGCGTGGTTATGTGTCGTGTGTGTTGGGTTGCCCTTACGAAGGTGACATCGCCCCCGAACAGGTCGCGGCGGTCGCGCGCGAGCTGTATGCCATGGGCTGTTATGAGGTGTCCTTGGGCGACACCATCGGCACCGGCACGGCGGGCGCCACACGGCGGCTGTTTGAAGTGGTCGGCGCGCAGGTGCCACGGGACAAGCTGGCCGGGCACTTCCACGACACGTACGGCCAGGCGATTGCGAATATCTACGCCAGCCTGCTCGAAGGGGTCCAAGTGTTCGACAGCTCTATCGCAGGCCTCGGCGGTTGCCCTTACGCCAAGGGCGCCAGCGGTAACGTCGCCACCGAGGATGTGGTGTACCTGCTCAATGGCCTGGGTATCGACACCGGTATCGACCTGGAGCAATTGATGCGCGCGGGCCAGCAAATCAGCAACGTGCTCGGCCGACCTACCGGGTCGCGCGTCGCGAAGGCGCGTAACGCCCGTTGAGTAGCATCGCTGTGACAATGTGTTACCGCACGCTTACGTAACGAGTAACACGGGAACATATTTTGTCTGATTTGCCGTGTGCCATTGCCCATCAAAAAATCAAACCATTGATTTTAAAGGACTTTTAAAAGTTGGCACGGCTTCTGCTATCTCTATTGCATAACAAGAATAAAAAGCGCCAAACCTAATAAAAATAAGACGAAACGACTCTGACATAACAAAAACAACACGGCAGAGACGCAGTTAACAGATTTTTTTGGAGAAGATGTGCTTCGCAGGGTACGGCATGCCGAAACCCGCAACCGGTTAGAGAAAAATAAAACTACCTCAGGTAGCTACCCACTGGTTGGATCGATAACGAAGAAGCAGATCAGCGTTCAAAAAAATACGTTTGCTCTTGACCCCGGATGGGGGTCGCCAAAAACAGCGGTAAAGGGTAACGGTTGCCAAAAACAACAATAGACCGCCCCTCAATAATAAGAAAAGAGCACGCAACGACAAATTAAAGGGGACCTTCGGGTCCCCTTTGTGCTTTCTGACGCTTAAGGAATCAGACCTGAGCCACTTGCGCTGCGTCGTGTGTGCCCAGCACCTGACGCGTCAATGCCTTGAGTGCGATTCTCTCCTGCACGTTTCGCGCAGAGCTAAGCGCCTGCAATTGTTTCTCGAAGAAACCGCTCTGCATCGCATCATCCACCAGTATGTCATCGCGTTGCTTGCCGAGCAGCGTGGGTTTATTGGAGTACTTTCATTTTGTTCAAGGCATGCCATGTGGCGAACTCTAATTAACCGTTTGAACGGTCAATATGTGACATTCGAGCGCCAGCGAAGGGGTATATAAAGACCGTCAGCCCTGCCGGAAATAAGCGGGCCAAGGCTGACAATTCATCAGGAACGGTGAGGCCTGTAGTCTTCGATACTGATCTCACGCATGCGAAACTTCTGGACCTTGCCGGTTACCGTCATCGGAAACTCGTCCACGAACTTGAAATACTTGGGCGTCTTGAAGTGCGCAATGCGGCCCTTGCACCAGGTTTGCAGCTCCAGTTCGTTGGCCACATGGCCGGGATGGAACTTGACCCAAGCGACGATCTCTTCACCGTAACGCGTATCCGGAATACCGATGATCTGCACATCGGCCACCGCCGGGTGAGTGAAGAAAAACTCTTCCAGCTCACGCGGGTACACGTTTTCGCCGCCGCGAATAATCATGTCTTTGTTGCGCCCGGCGATGCACACGTAGCCGTGCTCATCCATGGTCGCCAGGTCACCGGTGTGCATCCAGCCGGCGTCGTCGATGGCGTCGCGGGTGCCTTCGGGGTTGTTCCAGTAGCCGAGCATCACGCTGTAGCCACGGGTGCACAGCTCGCCTATTTCACCACGCGCAACCGTATTGCCATCGGTGTCGATGATCTTGTTTTCCAACTGCGGCTGGGTGCGACCGACGGTGGTGACGCGGCGTTCCAAGTCGTCATTCGCGCCGGTCTGCAGTGACACCGGGCTGGTTTCGGTCATGCCGTAGGCAATCTGCACCTCGCCCATGTGCACTCGGATGACCGGCGCATATTCATGGGCATGCCCGGCCATGATGCCGGTGCGCAGTCGCAGTCGATCACCGGCCGGTGATCGAGCAGGCGATAAACATGGTCGGCACACCGTACAGCGTGGCTCTTCGGCGACGGTAGTAAGGGGTCGAAGCCGTCATGGGTAAATCATGGTGGTGCCGTGGGTGATGCAGCCGAGGTTGCCCATGACCATGCCGAAGCAGTGATACAGCGGCACCGGGATCACCACGGTCCTGCGGAGCCCAGGCTTTCGCCACCATGTAGCCGTTTTAGATGTTGTTGCTGAGGGTGGCGCCCTTGGGGAACCGGTGGTGCCGGAGGTGTACTGGATGTTGACGGCTTGATCGAAGTGCAGGCTGGCCTGGCGGCTGTGCAGTTGTTCGGGCGGGACGCCGGCGCCGAGGGCCACCAGCTGCGACCAGGGCAAAAATCCCGTGGGCGGGCTGGGGTCGAGGCTGATCATGGCGCGCAGGTCAGGGTTCAGCGCCTGCAACATGGCGTGGTAATCGGAGCCCTTGAACGACCCGGCGCACACCAGCCATTGGCAGCCGGATTGCTTGAGCACGTAGTCCAATTCACTGGTGCGGTAGGCCGGGTTGATATTGACCAGGATCACGCCGAGCTTGGCGCTGGCGATCTGGCTGATGCACCACTCGGCGCAATTGGGCGCCCAGATACCCAGGCGGTCGCCGGTTTGCATGCCCAGGGCCAGGAACGCACGGGCGTGCAAATCAACCGTCGCGGCCAGTTGCCGCCAGGTGTAGCGACATTGCTGATGGCGTACCACCAAGGCTTCGCCATCGGCATGTTGCGCAACGGTGTGATCGAAGGCCTGGCCAATGGTCATCGCCAGCAAGGTCTTGTCCTGAGCGCCACGGCTGTAGCTCTGATTCGGTTGATCCATAACGACCCCTGTTGTCTTTTTTGTAGGTTGACGTAAACGTAAACTACGATTGACAGCGCCGTAACGCAAGCTTACGTTAACGTAAAGGTGAGCGCCCTTCCCTGGCGCGCTCCCCACACAACAACAAAGCTCACATTAAGGTGCCTGTCCATGAGTTACCCGTCCCTGAACTTCGCCCTCGGTGAAACCATCGACATGCTGCGCGACCAGGTGCAGTCCTTCGTGGCCAAGGAAATTGCCCCGCGCGCAGCCCAGATCGACAGCGACAACCTGTTCCCCGCCGATATGTGGCAAAAGTTCGGTGACATGGGTTTGCTGGGCATTACGGTGCCGGAAGAGTACGGCGGCGCTGGCCTGGGTTACTTGGCCCACGTAGTGGCTCTCGAAGAAATCAGCCGAGGGTCGGCCTCGGTAGGCTTGTCTTATGGCGCCCACTCCAACCTGTGCGTCAACCAGATCAACCGCAACGGCAGCCACGAACAGAAGCTCAAATACCTGCCCAAGCTGATCAGCGGCGAACACATCGGCGCCCTCGCCATGAGCGAGCCGAATGCCGGCTCCGACGTGGTCTCAATGAAATTGCGCGCCGACAAACGCGGCGACCACTACGTGCTCAATGGCAGCAAGACCTGGATCACCAACGGCCCCGACGCCAACACCTACGTGATCTACGCCAAGACCGACCTGGAAAAAGGCCCTCACGGCATCACCGCGTTTATCGTCGAGCGCGATTGGAAAGGTTTCAGCCGCAGCACCAAGTTCGACAAGCTCGGCATGCGCGGCTCCAACACCTGCGAGCTGTTTTTCGATGACGTTGAAGTGCCCGAAGCAAACATCCTCGGCGCGCTGAATGGCGGCGTGAAAGTGCTGATGAGCGGCCTGGACTACGAACGCGTGGTGCTGGCCGGCGGCCCGATCGGCATCATGCAGGCGTGCATGGACCTGATCGTGCCGTACATCCACGACCGTAAGCAGTTCGGCCAGAGCATCGGCGAATTCCAGCTGATCCAGGGCAAAGTCGCCGACATGTACACCCAACTCAACGCCTGCCGCGCCTACCTCTACGCAGTGGCCCAGGCGTGCGAGCGCGGTGAGACCACACGCAAGGATGCGGCTGGGGTGATCCTGTTCAGTTCCGAGCGCGCCACGCAAATGGCCCTCGACGCGATCCAGATTCTGGGCGGCAACGGCTACATCAACGAATTCCCCGCCGGCCGCCTGCTGCGTGACGCCAAGCTGTATGAAATCGGCGCCGGCACCAGTGAGATTCGGCGGATGCTGATCGGTCGCGAACTCTTCAACGAAACCCGCTGAAGGAGCGCGCCCATGGCCACCTTGCACACCCAGCTCAACCCGCGCTCGGCAGAATTTGCCGACAACAGCGCGGCGATGCGCCTACAGGTCGACGCCCTGCACACCCTGCTCGCCCACGTGCAGCAAGGCGGCGGCGCCAAGGCTCAGGAACGCCACACGTCACGCGGCAAACTGCTGCCTCGCGAGCGAATCAATCGCCTGCTCGACCCCGGCTCGCCATTCCTCGAACTCAGCCAATTGGCCGCGTATCAGGTGTATGGCGAAGATGTACCCGCTGCCGGAGTGATCGCCGGGATCGGCCGCGTGGAAGGCGTCGAATGCATGATTGTCGCCAACGACGCCACAGTTAAAGGCGGCTCGTACTACCCGCTCACGGTGAAAAAACACCTGCGCGCGCAGACCATCGCCGAGCAGAACCGCTTGCCGTGCATCTATCTGGTCGACTCCGGTGGCGCCAACTTGCCGCGTCAGGACGAAGTGTTTCCTGACCGTGAGCACTTCGGGCGGATCTTCTTCAACCAGGCCAACATGAGCGCCCAGGGCATCCCGCAGATCGCCGTAGTGATGGGCTCGTGCACCGCAGGTGGCGCGTATGTGCCGGCCATGGCCGACGAGGCGATCATGGTGCGCAACCAGGCCACGATCTTTCTCGCAGGCCCGCCGCTGGTGAAAGCGGCGACCGGCGAAGTGGTCAGCGCCGAAGACCTGGGCGGCGCCGATGTGCACTGCAAGATCTCCGGCGTGGCCGACTACTATGCCGACAGCGACGAACATGCCCTGGCCCTGGCCCGACGCAGCGTGGCCAACCTCAACTGGCGCAAGCAAGGCGAGCTGCTGCAACGCACACCGGTAGCGCCGCTGTACAGCAGCGAAGAGCTTTACGGGGTGATCCCGGCCGACGCCAAGCAGCCATTCGATGTGCGTGAAGTGATCGCGCGGCTGGTCGACGGCTCGGTGTTTGATGAGTTCAAGGCGCTGTTTGGGACCACGCTGGTGTGTGGTTTTGCGCACTTGCACGGCTACCCGATTGCGATCCTGGGCAACAACGGCATTCTGTTCGCCGAAGCCGCGCAAAAAGGCGCGCACTTTATCGAGCTGGCCTGCCAGCGCGGGATTCCCCTGCTGTTCCTGCAAAACATCACCGGCTTTATGGTCGGCCAGAAGTACGAAGCCGGCGGCATCGCCAAGCACGGCGCCAAGCTGGTGACCGCCGTGGCCTGCGCCAAGGTACCGAAATTCACGGTGATCATTGGTGGCAGTTTTGGAGCCGGTAACTACGGCATGTGCGGCCGCGCCTACGACCCGCGCTTTTTGTGGATGTGGCCGAACGCGCGCATCGGCGTGATGGGCGCCGAACAGGCGGCCGGCGTGCTGGTGCAGGTCAAGCGTGAGCAGGCCGAACGTGCCGGCGCACACTTCAGCGCCGAGGAAGAAACCGCGATCAAGCAGCCGATCCTCGACCAGTATGAAACCCAGGGCCACCCCTACTACTCCAGCGCACGCTTGTGGGATGACGGTGTCATCGACCCGCAGCAGACCCGTGACGTGCTGGCCCTGGCCTTGTCCGCCGCGTTGAATGCCCCCATCGAGCCGAGCCGCTTCGGCGTGTTCCGCATGTAAATGGAGCCGTACCCCATGAGCGATTTCAACACCCTCGAACTGATCACCGACAGCCGTGGCTTTGCCACGCTGTGGCTCAGTCGTGAAGCCAAGAACAACGCGTTCAACGCCGAGATGATCCGCGAACTGATCATCGCCCTCGACCACGTGCAGGGCGATCCGTCTCTACGTTTTCTGGTGCTGCGCGCACGCGGCAAACACTTCAGCGCCGGTGCTGACCTGGCGTGGATGCAGCAATCCGCCGAGCTGGACTACCACACCAACCTGGACGACGCCCGCGAGCTGGCGGAGCTGATGTACAACCTGGCCAAGCTGAAAATCCCGACCCTGGCGGTGGTGCAAGGCGCCGCCTACGGTGGCGCGTTGGGTTTGATCAGTTGCTGTGACATGGCGATTGGCGCGGATGACGCGCAGTTCTGTCTGTCGGAAGTGCGCATTGGCCTGGCACCGGCGGTGATCAGCCCGTTCGTGGTGCAGGCGATCGGCGAGCGCGCCGCGCGGCGTTATGCGCTGACCGCCGAACGCTTTGGCGGCCAACGTGCGCGGGACATCGGCCTGCTGGCGGAAAGTTACCCGGCCAGCGAGCTGGACCAACAGGTCGAACACTGGATCGCCAACCTGCTGCTCAACAGCCCGGCGGCGATGCGCGCCAGCAAGGACCTGCTGCGTGAAGTGGGCAACGGCGCCCTCACCCCGGCCCTGCGCCGCTATTGCGAAAACGCCATCGCGCGGATTCGCGTCAGCGCCGAGGGCCAGGAAGGCCTGCGCGCCTTCCTGCAAAAACGCCCGCCCAGCTGGCAATCGCAGGAGCCGCGTTCATGAGCACACTGACCACCGTACTGGTGGCCAACCGCGGCGAAATCGCCTGCCGCGTGATGCGCACCGCCAAGGCCATGGGCCTGACCACCGTGGCCGTGCACAGCGCCATCGACCGCGATGCGCGCCACAGCCGCGAGGCGGATATCCGTGTCGACCTGGGTGGCAGCAAAGCCTCCGAGAGCTACCTGCAGATCGACAAGCTGATTGCCGCCGCCCAGGCCAGCGGCGCTCAGGCGATCCATCCGGGGTATGGTTTTTTGTCGGAAAACGCCGGCTTTGCACGCGCGATTGAAGCGGCCGGTTTGATTTTCCTCGGCCCACCCGCCTCGGCCATCGATGCCATGGGCAGCAAATCGGCGGCCAAGTCGTTGATGGAAAAAGCCGGTGTTCCGCTGGTGCCGGGTTATCACGGCGAAGCCCAGGACCTGGAAACCTTCCGCGCCGCCTGCGAGCGTATCGGCTACCCAGTGCTGCTTAAGGCCACGGCCGGCGGTGGTGGCAAGGGCATGAAAGTGGTCGAGGACGTCAGCCAACTGGCCGAAGCCTTGGCGTCGGCCCAGCGTGAAGCCCTGTCGTCCTTCGGCAACGAACAGATGCTGGTGGAGAAATACCTGCTCAAACCGCGCCATGTGGAAATCCAGGTGTTTGCCGACCAGCACGGCCACTGCTTGTACCTGAATGAGCGCGATTGCTCGATTCAGCGTCGCCATCAAAAAGTCGTGGAAGAAGCACCGGCGCCCGGCCTAAGTGTTGAACAGCGCAAAGCCATGGGCGAAGCCGCGGTGCGCGCGGCCCAGGCCATCGGTTATGTCGGCGCGGGCACAGTGGAGTTCTTGCTGGACGCGCGCGGCGAGTTTTTCTTTATGGAGATGAACACGCGGCTGCAGGTGGAGCATCCAGTGACCGAGGCGATTACCGGGCTCGACCTGGTCGCCTGGCAGATCCGTGTCGCCCAAGGCGAGCCGCTGCCGATCACGCAAGAACAGGTGCCACTGATCGGTCATGCCATTGAAGTGCGCTTGTATGCCGAAGACCCGGCCAATGATTTCCTGCCGGCCACCGGGCATCTGGCGCTGTACCGCGAATCTGCGCCGGGCCCGGGCCGTCGTGTGGACAGCGGCGTAGAGCAAGGCGACGACGTTTCGCCGTTCTACGACCCAATGCTCGGCAAGTTGATTGCCTGGGGCGAAGACCGTGAACAGGCGCGCCTGCGGTTGTTGAGCATGCTCGATGAGTTTGCCGTCGGCGGGCTCAAGACCAACCTGGGCTTTTTGCGGCGCATCATCGGCCATCCGGCCTTTGCGGCGGCTGAACTGGACACCGGGTTTATCCCGCGCTATCAGGAGGAGCTGTTGCCGGTGCCGGGGGAATTGAGCGATGAGTTCTGGCAGGCGGCGGGCGCTGCGTTTATGCAGAGTTTGCCGCCCGGCAGTGGGCCGTGGGCGGACACGCGGGGTTTTCGCGCGGGGCTGCCTGCCGAGGTATCGCTGCATTTGAGCTGCGCGGGGCAGGATCGGCTGGTGACGTTGAAAGGCGCCGCCGCGCAACTGCAAGGCGAGCAGTTGGTGATCGAACACGACGGCGTGCGTCGCACCCATCTGGCGGTGCGCGGCGCAGCTAGCGTGTACCTGCGTTGGGACGGCGAAATGCTGGCGGTGAGCCTGTTCGATCCAATTGCAGCGGTCGAGGCCAACCAATCCCATCAGGGTGGCCTCACGGCGCCGATGAACGGCAGCATCGTGCGGGTGCTGGTGGAAGTCGGCCAGGCGGTCGAAGCCGGTGCGCAGTTGGTGGTGCTTGAGGCGATGAAGATGGAGCACAGCATCCGCGCGCCCCAGGCCGGGGTGGTCAAGGCACTGTTCTGCCTGGAAGGCGAAATGGTTGCCGAAGGCAGCGCCTTGGTCGAGCTTGAAACGGCGAACTAAAACTTCGCGGTGGCTTGCACGACAACGCCGAGGATTCGGCAATCGTCGCTGAACAGTAGCTTGGGGTAAGTGGGGTTGAGCGGCACCAGGTAAAGCTGGCCGCTCTCTTCCAGCAACTGGCGAAAGGTCGCCTGGGTGCTATCGGCCCATTGGGCGACCACCAGTTTGCCGGGTTCGGCGTCAATGGCCGGGTCCACCAGGATCATCATGCCAGCGCCAATGCTCAGGCCGCTGGGGGCCGTCATGGCGTCGCCCGTCACCGGCAGCCAGAACGCTTCGCCGCGGGCGTGGTAATCCGTCAATTCGAAACGCGCCGCACCGTAGGTCGGGCGCTCTTCACGTATTTCGCAGACGCCTTTCCAGTCGCTGACCGGGTAGCGGAAATACGGGTTGTAGTGGTGTTCCAAGGCTGGCGCGTCAATGGCTTTCTCGCGGATTTCCAACGCAACTTCCAGGTACTCAAGGCCTAACTCAGCGAGCACCCGGTTCATATCCGCCAGGCTCGGCACGCGGCGCTTGTTGAGCCAATGGCCGACACCGCCCTGGGACATGCCCAAGCGTTCGGCCAGTTCATCCTGCGTGACCTTGCGGTCTTTCATGTTGGCTTTGACCAACGCTATCCAGTTATCCATGGGCCGTGACAATACGTTGCGTACTTGCCAGAACAATAAACAGTTTGTAGTAATCCATCAAATGACATAAATACGATTCGTACTATTATCAGGTACAGGTTTTCGACATCCACTCAGAGTACCTACCCTCATGATGACCAGCCCGTATCCCCTGCCCGACACACCTGAATCCGACGAACTGTTGGTGATGCGCAACAGCGGCGCTGCCCAGCGCGCACTCGACTATTACTTGAAAGAGAATGTGTCAGCACCGATCCCTGATGACATATTTTTCGACATCAATCCCGGCATCAGCCATGAAGACGCGTTGGTTCACGCGTCCGACCTGCTGCGCAGCGCGGCGGCAGCGGCCTACGAATCGGCAAGCAGCCGCCAGGGCAACCAGCGGGATCTGGCGTTTTCGGTGGTGTATTTGATTGATATGGCAAAGGCGATGGTGGAGCAGACGTTGCAGGCACCAGCCGGTCAGGCGAGCGCCTGACAGGTATGCAGCAAAAATATTTCTATCTCACGGATAAAAACATTTGACTTGCAAATGATAATGATTATTATTGGACCCAGCTGATCGCGAGATCAGTCGATAGACCAAGGGACCTTAGGTCGGACTCTTGGAATATCTCCTCATCAGGCTAATCACGGTTTTTGACCCGGCTCTTTGGCCGGGTCTTTTTTTTGCCAGTTTCCCTGGCATGGCTTCAGGCTAATGAAGACTGTGTGTTGCTCGATGGCGCGCATGGTAGCAAAAGACTATCGCCAAAAGAAGGCCGGGCGAACGCTCTAACCCGGATCTTTGCGAAATAGCGCTTGAGAATCAATCTCATAGACTCTAAGCTGCTGCGGCGTCAAGGACGACGCCCCCTCCCCTCTGCAACAATTTTGCATCAGAATTTAGCCTCACTCCTTGTAAGATATCCGCCACAACTCTCATATTCAGGCAACCAGACTATGACCGTGGCCTTGACCTCCATTAAGATCAGCACCGACTTCGACAGCGGCAATATCCAGGTCCTGGATGCCAGCGATGCCTATCAGTTGCTGCTGGCGATCAAACCGGATACCCGCAGCGCGCATTTCCAATGGTTCCACTTCAAGGCCGAAGGCATGCACGTGGGCCACACCCACACCTTTCGCCTGAGCAATGCGAGCCAGTCCTCTTATAAAAACGCTTGGAGCGGCTACAACGCCGTGGCGTCCTACGACCATATCAACTGGTTCCGCGTGCCCACGCGCTTTGATGGCGAAACCTTGCACATCAGCCTGGAGACCCGTGAAAAACAAGCCTGGATCGCCTACTTCGAACCCTACAGCCGTGAGCGTCACGACTGGCTGATCGACCAGGCCTTAAACCGCGCCGGCACGCAATTGCTCGCAACCGGCAAAAGCGCCGAAGGCCGTGACATCCAACTGCTGCGCCGCGGCAAAGGTGGCGAAGGCCAGCGCAAGGTCTGGATCATCGCCCAGCAACACCCCGGTGAACACATGGCCGAATGGTTTATGGAAGGCATCATCGAACGCCTGCAGCAGGACGGTGACGACGAGCTGAAAAAGCTCCTGGCCGTCGCTGACCTGTACTTGATACCCAACATGAACCCCGACGGCGCCTTCCACGGCCACTTGCGCACCAACGCCGTGGGCCAGGACCTCAACCGTGCCTGGCAGAGCGCCAGCCAGGAGATCAGCCCGGAAGTACTGTTCGCCCAACAGCAGATGGAAGAGTACGGCGTTGACCTGTTCCTCGATATCCACGGCGACGAAGAAATCCCCTACGTGTTCACCGCCGGCTGCGAAGGCAACCCGGGCTACACCCCGCGTCTGGAAGCGCTGGAAAAGCACTTCCGCGGCCACTTAAGCGCACTGACCCGTGACTTCCAGACTACCCATGGATACGCCCGTGACCTGCCGGGCGAGGCTAATCTGACCCTGGCCTGCAATGCGGTCGGTGAGAAGTACGACTGCCTGTCGCTGACCCTGGAGATGCCGTTCAAGGACAACGACGACGCGCCCAACCTGAAAACCGGTTGGTCGGGTGAGCGCTCGAAACAGCTGGGCAAGGATGTGTTGAGCACGGTTGCTGATATTGTGGATGTCTTGCGCTAAGCGTTGCCGACGATGGCGACCTGGGTGCTCTGCAACACCCCATCCCGGCGTATCAACCCATGAAACAACGCCGCCGCCAAGTGCACCAACACCGTCAAAAACAGCAAATAAGCCAAATACCCATGAGCCTTGCGCAACACCGCAAACAGCGGCGCATTCGCTCCCAGCAACGCCGGTAACTGCACCGAGCTGCTGAGCATCACCGGGTCCCCGGCCGCCGAAATCATCGCCCAACCCAGCAGCGGCAACACCAGCATCAGCGCGTACAACAGCACATGGGACGCCTTGGCTGCCAGCACTTGCCACAACGGCAAATCAGCAGGCAGCGGCGGTTGCCGGGTAGAAAAACGCACCACCAACCGCACAATCACCAGCGCCAGAATCGCAATGCCCAGCGGCTTGTGCAGGTGAATCAGCCACTCATGACGCTCCGACACAGACGCCGCCATGCCCGCACCGATAAACAGCATGGCGATGACCATCAATGCCATCAGCCAATGCAGCAGGCGGGCCAGCGGCGCAAAATAGCCTGGTTGAACATTCATGGCTTTGACTCCTGAGGGGCGCTGTGCAGCGGGCTGACTTCGCCGGCGCGGCGTAAGTACGAACTGGCATAGGCGGCCGAACGTGCGGCCAGCAGTGGGTCGTCAGAGGCTTGGATACCACTGGGTAAAATCAGCGGGTCAAAGTTGATATCGCGGCAATCGCCGTCCGCTTGCGGCTGGCTGCTTTGCAGCACCAGCGTGCCGGCGTTCAGCACTTTGTGTTCGCCGGCCCAGGTTTTGCTCGCATCGTCCAGCGGGTCGCCGGGGTTGGCCAGGGTCATGTTCAACTGCCAACGCAGTGGCCCTGAAGCCAGGCGCTGTACCAAGTCTTTTTCGAGGAAATCACCGCCCGACGGCGCGGTATCACCTGCCGCATCCTGGCTTTGTGGCACCACGCCCCAGCGCACCGCCTGGCGCTTGCCATCAGCGCTCACCAGGTAGAAGGCATTGATGCCGTTGTAGGTTTCTGTCACATAACTGGCCGACGGCTTGGCCGTCTTGACCCACGCCAGGAACGGCGCCGTCTCCGGGTGCGCGGCAAAAAACGCCGGCATGCTCGCTGGGTTCGGCTTGCCGGTGGCCGGGTCTGGCGCGCCGGCCTTGAGCATTTGGTAGAACGCCTCAGGCGTGCCCACCGGGAACACCGGCATGCTGTTCATCCCCGTACGCCACTGCTGGCCGTTGGCCTGGCTGAATTGCACGGCGAAACTGCGGATCGGCACACTGCTGTCCGGCGCGTAAGGGTTGCCGCTGGGCAAGGCAAATCGGCCGATCACCGGGGTTTTCGCTTCGCTGAACACCTGGGCACTCGAGTACGCACGTGCCTCGGGACTGCTCTGGAAGTAACCGGCCACACACACGCCCTTGGCATGGTTACGTCGCAAGCCCGGGTGCAGGCCGTTATTGGTTTCCAGGGCATTGACCAGGGTTTTGGGGCGCAGGCGCTGTGGGTCGAGCGTGCCGTTGACGTAGGCAAACGCCCCAGCAACAACCGCTACTACCCCGCCAATACACGCCAGCCTGACAAGCAAACTGGCGGTACTGAGTGGCGCACGTGGCGGCGATGAGTGATCTACCATGCAAAACTCCAGGGCACGTGGCCGAAAGGAAAATGAACTATGAGACGAGTCCCACGTACTATCGCGCAACATTCGTACTGCTGTTGATGGAATAAGCTACGTCGGCCAGCGTCTTCCTCTGCACAATCGCTCAGAACCCACGCCCATGCACGAGCTCGACGAACAGTTACGTGAACTCATTCCCAGGATGCGGCGCTTTGCCGTGTCCCTGACGCGTAACGCCAGCAGCGCTGACGACTTGGTGCAGGCGACCCTGGAACGGGCGATCATCCGTTGGGCCGACAAACGCATCGAGGGCGACTTGCGCGCCTGGCTGTTCTCGATCCTCTACCGGCAGTTCCTCGACGCCCACCGTCGCAGCCGGCGCTACGCACGCATGCTCGAATTCTTCACTGGCCGTGACGACGCGCAACCTTCGGTGGAGCGCACGGTGATGGCCCAATCGGCCTTGCAAGCCTTCGACCAACTCAACACCGAACAGCGCGCCCTGCTGCTCTGGGTGTCGGTCGAAGGCTTAAGCTACAAGGAGGTTGCCGTTATCCTTGAGGTACCCGTCGGCACCGTAATGTCGCGCCTGTCCCGGGCGCGCCAGGCCTTGCGTCAACTCAGCGATGGCGAAATCGCCAGCCCTTCCCTGCGGATACTCAAATGATCAGCCTGCCCCCCAGCGAACGCGATTTGCATGCCTACGTCGATCACCAACTGCTGGAGAGCGATCGTCGCGTGCTTGAAAGCTACTTGGCGGCCCACCCCGACGTCGCGGCCCAGGTGCATGCCTGGCAACAGGATGCGCACCTGCTGCGCGCGGCATTAAGCGGGGCCTTGCAGCAACCGGCCAACCCCGCGCTGGACCCGACGCTGATTCGCCAGCGCATCAAGCATCAGTCGCGCCGCCATTTGGCTAGCGCCGCCGTGCTACTGATCGCTGTCAGCCTCGGCGGTTTGGGCGGCTGGCATGCCCGCGAGGCCACCCAGCCGCCGATGTTGCCGATGGCCGACGCGATGCAAGCGTTCCGCCTGTTTGCCCAGGACGGCATCATGCCCGCCGATTACAACGCCCAGGACAGCGGCACCATGCAGGCCTGGCTCGACCGTTACTTCAGCCAGGCGCACCGCCTGCCCGACTTGAGCCCGTCGGGGTTCAAACCGGTCAGCGGGCGTTTGCTCACCACTGAGCAAGGCGCTGCCGCCATGGTGCTGTACGAAGACCCGCAAGGGCGGCGCATGAGTTTCTATATCCGCCCACCCGGCCCGGAGAACGGTTTTCTGCCGCGCGGCAGCCGCAGTGCCGATGGCTTGCAGGCCGAATACTGGTCCGGCAGTGGCTACAACTACGCGATGGTCAGCCCCGAGGGTCAGTCGACCGCGCAGACGATGAAGTTCTAAAAGCCCACGTCCAGCACCACGTTGTCGATGTAGGTGCCGCCCGGCGGCGTGGCCTGGTCGGTGTAGACCTTGGCGTTGTAGTTGAACACCTGGCTGCCGGTGCCCAAGCCATTGCCAGGGTTGACCTCGGCCGTGGAGCTGGCCCGCCGCGCCGCGCCCACACTGCCCCAGCGCGTGGTGCCGGCGCTCTTGAAGATGTCGTACGCGAGCACATTACTCCCGGACACCATCTGCCGGCGGCCGCCTACACTCACCGGGTTCTGCCCGTCGCTGAGGCCAACGGTGTAGGCGCTGCCCTTGGTGCAGGCGACGCTGACCTGCCCACTGACGGTGGAAAATGCACTGACCACCGGGGCGCTGCCGAACGCGATCGGCGGCGTGGTGATCTGGCAGTCATTGACCACAGTCATGCTCACGGTCAGCGTAGTCGTGCCGTTGTTGATCTCGCGGCCCGCGCAGATCCCGCCAATGCCAATGCCCGAGCAGTAGTTCCAGTTCCAGAAGATACTCAGGGTTTCGCTGTACACACCCGCAGCCACGTTACTGCCGATGGTGGTGGCGAAATACAGCGGTACAACTTTGGTGCCGGGCCCGAATACCAGGCCAAGGGACGCGGCAATGCCGCCACTGCCGCCAAAATCGAACGCGGTGCCACGTGTCATCGGGAATGCGCTGGTGTTGTTGGCGTAGACCGTATAGTTGATGACATCCCCGGTTGGCCCGACCAAACCGCCTTGTGACGAGCCGGTAACAGTCGCGTAGAAATGGTCATTGGAGGTCAAGACCGACAGCAGCGCCGGCGTGCAGCTCAAGCCACCGTTAGTGGTCGAACTGGGCTGGGAGGTGATGCGCACGGTCATCGAACTCACCGTCGTGCCAAAACTGGCCGGCACGGTGGTGACCACCGAGCACACGGCCTGCACCTGCGCCGACACACCCAAGCTCGCCAACAGCAGCCACCGCAACAGCCATTCCTTGACCCGCACACGCACACTCCTTATGTCATTGGCACACCAGTGGCCCGATCAGCGGCACCTGCTCCTGCGTGGTATCCAGCTCGAACCTGGCCTGACAGGTCTGGCCGTCGCCGACCGTGACCTGCAAGGTGTTATGCGCCGCCAGGTTTTCCAGGTAGACCAGGCCGTCCCAGCCGACCACCGCCAGTGCGCCGCTTTGCGCGTGGCGCACCTGGCTGCCCAGGGGCAAGTCCTGATGCTGGGCATCCACCAAAGTGATGCTCGCGGCCAGCACCCGGCGTACCGGGAACGCCAGCAAATAGCCGCTGCCCCGGCGCACGGCAACGCGTTGCTCGACGTTGGGCACTTGCACGTTGGAGGGCAGGTTCAGCGGGTCGATTTCGTATTTGGCGCGGTAGTAGGCGCTGGTCCATGGCACCAGCAGGTGGCCGTTGCGGTCGGTCTCGCCGACCACCTGGTTCTCGTAGCGCACCGGCACGCCACCCACGCCATCGGTGCTGACCACCACAAACGCATCGTCGACACGGTTGGCGGCGAACACGTGGTTGTCCATCCACACCAGCGAGCCGCTGGCATCGGCCCAACGGGTTTGCGCGTCGCTGTTGCCGTATGCGCCCACCTGCAATTGCACCGACTGCAAGCGCCAGGTCAGGTCGGCCTGGCGATACGCCGGCCCATCACCGCTGGCGTAACCGAGGTTAAAGCCCACCCCGCCCTCGGCCGGTACCGCACGGCTGTAGTTGACCCGCTGCTGGCTCTGCCCGGTTTTGCTGCGCTCACTGCCCACGCTGAGGCTGCCGTACACGTCGAACGGCACCACCACTTGCGCTTGCACCGCCCAACTGCTGTCGCCGACCTCATGGTTGGCCGACAGGTAAAAACTGCTGTTGCGCCACAGTGCTTTGCTCCAGGTCATATTCACCAGGCGCGTGCGCGAGTCATCCGCCGCCTGCACATCAAAATAGCCCACGCCCAGGCTGCCGAAATCATTTAGGTTCACGCTCACCGTGGCTTGCTGGCTGCGCTTGCTGAGGCTGGCATAGGGCGTGTCGACCAGGCTCAGGTCCGCGTACGCGTCACGCCGCTCCACCCGCTGGTAAGACAGGCTGTAACGCGGGTTGCTGTATTGGTAACCCAGGCTCAGTTGCTGGCCGGTGCGGCCGTCGAACTGACTTTGGCTGACGGCGGTGTTGAGCACACCGAAGTTACCCACGCGCAGGTTGCCGCCCACACCGCCCAAGGCCAGGTCACCCGAGGCTTCGGCGTGGCTTTCCAGAGTGAACGCGTCCGACAGCCCATAACGAAAGGTGCCGCTGGCCACGCCGGGCCCATAGCCGAAATCGCGCACGGTGTAATCGCGGCGCAGGTTACCGGCGGCCACCGAGAAGTCCGATAAGCCCTTCTGCAGCAGGGTGCTGGTGACATAGAACGGCACCGTGGTCGACACCTGCCGGCCGAGGGCGTCGGTGGTCACCACCACCGCCTCCCCCGCGCCGTTAATAAACGGCACGTTGGTCAGCGTGTACGGCCCCGGCTGCAGGTTGGCACTGCTGGATTTGTAACCGTTGATAAACAGGTCCACCGACGACGGCACCGCCGCCTCCCCGGCAAACTGTGGCAACGGGTAGGTGACCAGATCCGGGCGCACGCCAAAGTCCCGCGACACCTGCACCCCGCCCAGGCGCACCGACGTGCTCCAGGGCAACGCGCCACTGATCACGTCGCCCGCTTCATAGGTCAACAGGCGCTCGTCGTCGGAAAACCGCCAGGTGGTGTCATAGCGCCGATAGCCATTGTCCAGGCTGCTGCCGAGCGTTTCCCGGCCGAGGGTGGTGCGGTACTGGCCAGTGTTGGACAACGTGCCCCACGTATCGAACAGCCTGACTTCGTTGAAGATGCCAAGGTAGGTGCCCGCATCATCGGTGTCATTGAGGTAGGCGTCATAATTGAGCAGCGCGCCGAAACTGGTCAGCGCCTGGGTGCGCGGGTAGTTGTTGCGGTTGCCGATAAACTGCTCCGGCAACCAGGCAGGCGGCACCGTGAGCACCAGGCGCTGGCCCTGGCTGTCGTAATCGGTGTGCAGGCCTGGCAGGTTTTCCAGCGCGACCTCGGTGGGCACTTCACCCGGCAGCCTCATACCCGTTTCCTGCAACACCGAAGCCTGCAAAAACAGCTGCCCAGCGCGCTGATTAACGGCGACCACGCGGCCGGTGTCCCGCTGGTTGACCACCAGTTCCAGGAACAACTGTGCATCGGCAACAGCCTCCATACTGTTGGGAGGGGGCGGCAATGGAGCCGCCACGCCCGGTGCCGCAAGCACCAGGCCCGACAGGCCACTCACCACCCACACCAATCGCCATAGACATCGAGCCCTCTTGTGGCTCACCAAGGCTTTGTGTCCTTCAATGGACATCTCCATCCGCTAACACCCGGGGCTACTCCCTGCCCTATCGCACTGTTTTATCGACCCGGTGCGAGGCTCTCCAATTGCGTTGCGCCATTGACGCGGACCTGCAACGGCTGATCAGCCGGCAACCCGTCCGGCACCGGCCAGCGCATGGTCGCGCCCGGCAGCACATAGCCCATCAAGCCTTCCACCAGGGGCCGAGATTGGCCGCCCTGCTTGAACGTGGCATCGGTCAAGCGCGCGTGGACGGCGCCCTGGTTGCGCATTTCGACGTAATTACGCCCACCCACGCTGACTTTTTTCCAGCTCAGGTCCGGCTTGCCGGCCCCCTTTGGGTCGCGGTCGCGGGTGCCGTCGACCTTGCTCCAAAGGCCTGGGCCATAGGCAAACAACGGCACCGAATAACGCATCTGGAACCGCACCGCGGCGGCGGTCTTGCCATCGGCAGGGGCTGCGGGGGGCGTGGCCGATGGGATCTCATCGATGATGATGCGATAGGCCAATTCCTGGCCCGGCGGCACGTCCTTGGTGCGGGTCAAACGCACCAACTGTTTCTGCCCCGGCTCGATTTTCGCCACCGACGGGCTGCCAATTACGTCGCGCTGGTTCTGGTACTGCTCATCGAAGCCGCTCTGGGTCCAGGCAAACACACGGATTTGCAGGTTGGCGGTCTCCGTGCCGCGGTTTTCCAGCCACAGTGCGCTGGCCTGTTGATCGGCCTCCAGCACCGGATCAATCGGCCAGATCAGCACCGAGCTGGCCGCCTGGGCCTGCCCTGCCGTCAACGCCAATAACGCGCTCACACCCGCTGCCCACCCAAGCCGGGAAGCTGCATACATAAGTCTCACTCCTCATTGCCAATCGCCTTACCACGACAGCTGCACCTGCAACGTGTCGCTGTACGTCCCCCCAGGCGTATTACCCGGTAACTGCACTCGCCCATAAATCGGCAAGGTGATACTGGCCGCGTTGCTGTAGGCCACACTCACGCTTTGGCTGACCCCCAGGCTCTGGCTGAACGCCGCGTCCTGAAACAGCTGATAGGCCACTTGGGCACTGCCGCTATTGAGCTGCATCCGCCGACCACTGTTGTTGTGCAAACCGCCGTCGACACTCATGTTCAGCGCGACACCCGGCGTACATTGCAAGGTCACGCCACCGGTGAGCGCGACCGACGCTGTGCTGGTCGCCAGTGCCGAATACGTGCCGAAAGCCAGGCTGCCGTAGTTCGTGCCACCACCGACCACCAGGCACCCGGGCGTGATCGTCGCGCTGACCTGGAACGATTGACTGGTCACCGCCAACAGCGACACCGGCATGCCCCAGCCGATGCACACTGCCAACGCCCACGCTGCCCGGCTCATGGCACTTAGAACGTCAGGGTCACGTTAACCGTGTCGGTATAAGTACCGGCGGGCAGCCCGGCCTTGCCATTGGCCTTACCGTAAATATTCACGGCCTGGGCCACCCCGGTACTTGGCGCCAGGTTGATAACGCCACCGATGGCCAGCAAATTCGAATGGCCGCTGTCGGTGTAGAGGTCGTACGGCACGTAGTTGGCAACGCCGTCGTACAGCGCGCGTGCACCGCCAGTGGACTTGCCGTCATTGGCGCCGGCAGACACGGTCAGCGTCGGCGAAGTACCCGCAGAACACAGGATCGACAACGCGCCACCGCCACCGCCCAGCACCTGGCCGTCGGCTTCAGTGAACAGGCTGTTGGCCGTGCCGAAGTTCAAGTTACCGAAGCTCATCCCGCCGGTTGCCGCCGCGCCATTGACCTGGCAACTGCTGGTCAGCACCAGGGTCGCGCTGACCGTGCCGGCCACGGTGGCCGCCTGCGCGCCCGCCACCCACACCAGCGCCATCAATGGAAAAACCGCCTTCAATACACGTGCATGCATGATGTTCATCCTCAGGGTTTACCAATCCAGAGTCACCGTCAGGGTGTCTGTATAGATGCCGGCCGGTAGGGCCTTGGTATTCGCCACCACCAAGCCGAATACCGGGATCGGTACTTGTGTGCCCTTGGTCACGACGAAATTGCGTTGCTGGCCGATGCTGTAGGCGCTGCGGCCCAGCGGGTCGGCGGATAGCCGATAGGGAATGGTGTGGAGGCCGTTGCTCAGGCGTCGGGTAGCGCCGTCGCCATGGGCGCCACCGTCGATGGTCACGGTGAAACTGCTGACCACCGAGGGGTTGCAGGACACCGACAGCGGCGCCTTGTCGACATCAGTCACCGCTGCGCCCAACAGGTTGTTCCACGTCGGCCCCTGGCTGCCGAAGTCGAGCAACATGCTGCCGCCCGTAGGGCTGACCGGCGCGCTCTCGACACCTTTACTCACCTCGCAACTGGCGGTGATCACCAAGCGCGCGTGGACCTGGCCATTGACCGCTGCGGCCTGGGCGTCATCCGCCAGCAGCAACAGACTGCCCATGGCCACGAGGGCCCAGCCCCGGCTTACCACGTGACTGTGACCTTGAGCAGGTCGGTGTAGCGGCCGACGGCGGGGATGTCCTTGAGCGGTTCGATGCGGCCATACAGAGGTAAGTCGACCGAGCCCGAGTCCGGCACACGGCCGCTCAGCGGTTGATTGACGGGCAACGGAATCCGCCGCGCGGCGTCGGCGTAAATGCGATAGGGAATGGGTTGACTCGAAGAGGTCGCGGCGCTCAGGTAGCGCACTTCGCCGACGCCGCCATGCAGGCCGCCGTCAACACGCACTTGATACGGCGTGCCGGGGTTACATTCCAGGCGCGGCTGGCGCTGGCTGATCAGGGCCGCACTCAAGGGGCCGGCGGGGTCATCCAGACGCGGGCCGCCGCCGAAATCCAATAGGCCAAGCTGCTCGATGCCGGCACTGCGGGTGGTCCCCACCAGTTGGCAGCCGCGCTGCACGTCGATGCGCACCTCCACTTGGAGTTGCGTGCCGTAAACCGTGTTACAGAGCATGGCGCCCATAACTGCCAATACTGCTCGTCCCTTCACAGCCCCAATTCCTTATATAGGGTTGACAACTGTGTATGAGGTTAGCCATTTAAAGAGAAACTGCCAGTTTGGTCAGCATTGCCCCCACGCCATGCTTTTTCGCGATAGCTGGCGACGCCCTTCTCTATTGGTCAAACCGCGGCGAGCGCCCTAAAGTAGGCGACCACCGCACTACAGAGTGACTCGCATTGGCCGTGCTTTCCGTGATCCAGCGCCTGCTTGGCAAAAAGACCGACGTACAGAACGCCTCGCCGATCCCGGCGTTTTTTGCCCAAAAGGCCAAACAACAGGGCTACACCCTGAGTGCCGGCCAAACCCAGGCGATTACCGCCCTCGCCCGTCAGACCCAGCACCTGCTCGCGGGCCTTGCCACGCGCAGCCTGTACCTGCACGGCCCAGTGGGGCGCGGCAAAAGCTGGCTGCTCGATGGGTTTTTCCAGGCGTTGCCGATTGCCGAAAAGCAACGCGTGCACTTCCACGCGTTTTTTGCCCGCCTGCATCGCGGCATGTTCCAGCACCGTGAGCACGACGACGCCCTGGGCGTGACCCTGGACGAGCTGCTCGCAGGCTGCCGGGTGCTGTGCTTCGACGAATTCCACGTCCACGATATCGGCGATGCGATGCTCATCAGCCGCCTGTTCAAAGCCTTGTTCGAGCGCGGTGTGCTGGTGCTGGTGACCTCCAACTATGCGCCCGCAGGGTTGCTGCCCAACCCGCTGTACCACGAGCGTTTCAAGCCGGTGATCGACCTGATCGCCGCGCGCATGGACGTGCTGGAAGTCAGCTCCCCCCAAGACTTTCGCAGCCTGCCCCAGGCGCATGCCGAGCAGCGCTTCAGCGCCGGCCAGTATGTGTGGCCGGGGACGCCCGCTCAGCGTCAAGCGCTCGGGCTGCCCGCCACGGATTGCCCGGCGCAGACCCTCAAGGTCGGCAACCGCCAGTTGGTTTGCCGCAGCCATCAGGCGCCGACTATCGCCTTTACTTTCAACGACCTCTGCGAACAGCTCACCGCCGTGATGGATTACCTGCTGCTATGCCAGGACTTCGACCACTGGATCATCGACGGGCTGCCGCAACTGGCCGAATGCCCGATCGCCGTACAGCAGCGTTTTATCAACCTGGTGGACGTGCTTTACGACCAGGACAAACGCCTGACCCTGATCGGCCACCAGCCCTTGGCTGAATCCCTGGAAGGCCAGGCCATCGACCTCGCCCGCACCGCCAGCCGTCTGCATCAATTACAAAAAGCCGAGTTGCAAACGGACTGCCCGCAACCCGCACCCGACCCGGTATCATGAGCGCCTTTTACGCCCTCTTGCCGAGTGACCGCGCCGTTCATGAATACCCTTGCCCAACTCAAGGCCGGCCAACTGGCCGGTATCAAACGCCTGGACCTGGCCTGCGGGCTGACCGAATTCCCGCGGGAAATCTTCGAGCTGGCCGACACCCTGGAAATCCTCAACCTCACGGGCAACGCCCTGAGCAGCCTGCCCGACGACCTGCATCGCCTGTCGCATTTGCGCGTGCTGTTCTGCTCGGACAACGCCTTTACCGAGCTGCCGCAATGCCTAGGCCAGTGCGCCAACTTGAGCATGATCGGCTTCAAGGCCAACCAGATCAGCCACGTGCCCGCCGCCGCCCTGCCGCCGCAGTTGCGCTGGCTGATCCTCACCGATAACTGCATCAGCCAATTGCCCAGCGAATTGGGCGAGCGGCCGCTGCTGCAAAAACTCATGCTCGCCGGCAACCAACTGACGGATCTGCCGCAAAGCCTGGCGAACTGCTACAACCTCGAGCTGATCCGCATCGCCTCCAACCGCCTGACCCACCTGCCGGAGTGGCTGCTGACGCTGCCGAGCCTGACGTGGTTGGCCTACGCCGGTAACCCGGTGGAAATGGCAGTGGACGTGGCCGCCGATGACGCGACGCCGAACATTCCCTGGTCTGAACTGGAGCTGGGCGACGTGCTGGGCGAAGGTGCCTCGGGGATCATTCGCAGGGCGTTGTGGAAGCCACAGGCGCTGCCTGTCGCGGTCAAGCTGTACAAAGGCACGATCACCAGCGACGGTTCACCACTGCATGAAATGCAGGCCTGCATCGCCGCGGGGCTGCATCCGAACCTGATCAAGGTGGAAGGTCGCGTGGTGGGCCACCCCGATGACCAGGCTGCGCTGGTGATGGACCTGATCGACCCGAGCTACCGCAACCTCGCGGCCCTGCCGAGCCTGGCGTCGTGCACCCGCGACATCTACGAGCCGAGCACGCGTTTCAGCGTTGAAGTGGCCTTGCGCATGGCGCGGGGGGTTGCGTCGGTCGCGGCGCACTTGCATCGGCAGGGCATCACCCATGGCGACCTGTACGGCCACAATATCTTGTGGAATGCCGCTGGCGACTGCTTGCTCGGGGACTTCGGCGCGGCGTCGTTCCATGCCACGGCGGACACCTTGGAAACCAGGGCGTTGCAGCGCATTGAAGTGCGCGCGTTTGGGGTGTTGCTGGGGGAATTGTTGGAGCGGGTTGAGACTGAGTTTAATGACGAGGGGCTGGTAGCGCTGCACAAACGCTGCTGTCAGCCTGATGTGTTGGCGCGGCCGGGGTTCGAAGAGATCGAAGCACTGCTCGACTTGGAGTGAAACTCGATACAAATGTGGGGGCTGGTTTGCCTGCGATGGTGGATTTTGGGGTGGCGCTTGGGAACCCCCCTCAAAAACCACCATCGCACGCAACCCCGCGCCCACTTTTTTGAACCGCGCCTTAGCCAGCCAGACCAACGAACATATCCTGCACGTCATCATGGTTGTCCAACCCTTCCAGGAAGGCCTCGACTTCAGCCATCTGCTCATCAGTCAAACCACTCACCGGGTTCTTCGAGAGGTAACCCAACTTGGCCGACAACACGGTAAAACCCTGCTCCGGCAACGCTTTCTGCACAGCATCCAGGTCGGTGGTTTCGGTAATAAACAGGGTGGTCCCTTCTTCCTCGCCGTCTTCGAAATCCTGGGCCCCAGCTTCAATGGCGGCCATTTCCGGATCAGCGTCCGGCGTGTCCGGCGACGCTTCGATCAACCCGACATGGTTAAAGTCCCAGGCCACGGAGCCGGAAGCACCCAATTGCCCTTTACGGAACGCCACACGAATCTCCGCCACAGTGCGGTTGATGTTGTCGGTCACGCATTCAACGATCAGCGGCACCTGGTGCGGGGCGAAACCTTCGTAGGTCACGCGGTGGTACTGCACGGTTTCACCCAGCAGACCGGCGCCTTTCTTAATGGCGCGCTCCAAGGTTTCCTTGGGCATCGAGGCCTTTTTGGCCTGCTCTACTACCAGACGCAGGTGGGCGTTGGTCGCGGTGTCGGCACCGTTACGGGCGGCGATGGTGATTTCTTTCACCAGCTTGCCAAAGATTTTGCCCTTGGCATTGGATGCCGCTTCTTTATGTTTGACTTTCCACTGTGCGCCCATGACTCACTCTCTTCATATCCATGGCGCCGAGACGTCTACTGGCCGGCGCTTTGGGGGCAGAGTTTATAGCGCAAAAACGCGCTAATCCACCAAAAAACCGGCCATGCCCCTCTCGAAAACGCCTGGATCAGCCGCAACGAGCGGCGCCGCTCCATGCAGCCGAGCATGTGCCGGTTGAGCAACCCATCGCCCTGGATCGCAATCGCTTGCACCCGTGGGTCCGGACTGACCTCCATCGATGAGACCACGCCCACGCCCAGCTCGGCGGCGACGGCTTCGGTCACCGCCTCGCGGCTGTCCAGCTCCAGCAACACCTTGGGTTGCACCTTGGCCACCCGGCAGGCGTCATCGAAGGTGCGGCGGGTGATGGAAGTCGGTTCGCGCAGCACCATGATCACCTCGTGCAGCTGTTGCAGACGAATGCCGTCGGGCTGCGCAGCCAACGGGTGACTGACGGGCACCAACGCGCAGATGCGCGACTCACTCAGCGGTTGCAGGTGCAGGCCGTTACGCGGTTCCACCTCAGTGAGCACCGCCACGTCCGCATGCTCGGACAATAGCGCCGCCAAGGTTTCCTGGGCATTGCCCAGCCGCAAGTTGACGGTAATGCCGGGATAGCAGGCGCGCAGGCTGGCGATCATCGGCATCACCAGGTGTGGGCCATCCGCCGCGACTTCGAGGCGCCCGGTAAGCAACTGGCGATTGGCCTCTAACAGCGTCTGCGCCTCGTCCACCAGGCCGAAGATCGCCCGAGTGATCGCGGCCAGGCGAATGCCCTCCTCGGTCAGCTCCACGCGCCGAGCTGTGCGGCGCAACAGCGGGATCTGGTAGTGCTCTTCCAGCGCCTTGATATGCCCGGTCACCGCCGGCTGGCTGATGAATAGCCGCGCCGCCGCTCGGGTAAAGCTGCCCTCGCGGGCCACCGCATCGAATGCACGCAGTTGGAACAAGTTCATAGCTATCGGCCTCACTGATAGCTCGCATAACAACAAACAATTTGATTGATGACAAGCCAAACTGCAATTTAGGCGCCGTAGATTCAACCCCCGATACCTTGCGAGGAATTGAGATGAGCCCTGCCGCGCCGATCCTGCTGACCCCTGGCCCACTGACCACATCGAACCGCACCCGTCAGGCAATGATGGTGGATTGGGGCTCCTGGGATGACCGTTTCAACCAACTCACCGCGAGTGTCTGCGAGCAGTTGCTGGCGATCCTCAACGGCCAAGGCAGCCACCATTGCGTGCCCTTGCAAGGCAGCGGCACCTTTGCCGTCGAAGCCGCCATCGGCACCCTGGTGCCGCGCGACGGCAAGGTACTGGTGCTGATCAACGGCGCCTACGGCAAGCGCCTGGCGAAGATCTGCGAAGTGCTCGGCCGCGATTTCAGCACCTTCGAAACCGCCGAGGATGAACCCACCACCGCCGCTGACGTCGACCGCCTGCTGCACGCCGACCCGGCCATTACCCACGTGGCGCTGATCCACTGCGAAACCAGCACTGGCATTCTCAACCCGCTGCCGCAGATCGCCGATGCAGTGAAAAGCCACGGCAAACGCCTGATTATCGATGCCATGAGCTCCTTCGGTGCACTGCCGATCGATGCTAGCGAAGTGCCGTTCGACGCACTGATCGCAGCCTCCGGAAAATGCCTGGAAGGCGTGCCGGGCATGGGTTTCGTCTTCGCCGACAAACAGGCACTGGCCGCCGCACAGGGCAACTGCCATTCCCTGGCGATGGACCTGTTCGACCAACACAGCTACATGGCCAAGACCGGCCAATGGCGCTTCACCCCACCCACCCATGTGGTCGCGGCCCTGCACGAAGCACTGCTGCAATATCAAGAAGAAGGCGGCCTGCCCGCGCGTCACCAACGCTACGCCCGCAACTGCCAGGCACTGCTGGACGGCATGGCCGAACTGGGCCTGCGCAGTTTTCTGCCGGCGGCGATCCAGGCCCCGATCATCGTGACCTTTCACGCCCCAAAAGACCCGCGCTACCAGTTCAAGGACTTTTATGAGCGGGTCAAGGCCAAGGGTTTCATCCTCTACCCCGGCAAATTGACCCAAGTGGAAACCTTCCGCGTGGGCTGCATCGGCCACGTCGATGCGCCCGGCATGCGCGCAGCGGTCAAGGCGATCGCCGAGGTGCTGCAAGCAATGGAAGTGTTGGACGTTTGACTGCCCCCATTACCCACAGGATCTGAACCATGAACTATCAAAACCCCAACACCCTCCAGGCCGTTATCCTCGACTGGGCCGGCACCGTGGTCGACTTCGGCTCCTTCGCCCCCACGCAAATCTTTGTCGAAGCCTTCGCCGAGTTCGACGTACAAGTCTCGATCGAAGAAGCCCGTGGCCCGATGGGCATGGGCAAGTGGGACCATATCCGCACCCTTTGCAACCAGCCAGAAGTCGCCGAGCGCTACCGCAAGGCCTTCGGCCGCACACCGACCGACGACGACGTCACTGCCATCTATCAGCGCTTCATGCCGTTGCAAATCGAGAAAATCGCCGAACACTCGGCGCTGATCCCTGGCGCCCTCGACACCATTGCCCGGCTGCGTGTGCAAGGCATCAAGATCGGCTCCTGCTCCGGCTACCCCAAGCAAGTGATGGACAAAGTTGTCGCCCTGGCGGCCACCAATGGCTACATCGCCGACCACGTGGTCGCCACCGACGAAGTACCCAACGGCCGCCCGTGGCCAGCCCAGGCGTTGGCCAACGTGATCGCGCTGGGCGTCGATGATGTGGCGGCCTGCGTGAAGGTCGACGACACCGTGCCAGGCATTCTCGAAGGCCGTCGCGCCGGCAT
Source organism: Pseudomonas sp. IB20 (assembly GCF_009707325.1). Lineage (NCBI taxonomy): Bacteria > Pseudomonadati > Pseudomonadota > Gammaproteobacteria > Pseudomonadales > Pseudomonadaceae > Pseudomonas > Pseudomonas gelidaquae. The sequence continues at coordinate 3,186,068 of NZ_CP046103.1, forward strand.
GTGGACCGTGGCGCTGACCTGCTCGGGCAACGCGCTGGGCCTGACGTACGAGCAGTTCCGTGCCCTGGACAGCAGCACCTTGGCCCGCGAGCGCAAGCGTATCGAAGCGATGTTCAAAGACTCGCGCCCGCACTACTTGATCGACACCATCAACGACTTGCCGGATGTCATCGCGGATATCAACCAGCGCCTGAAAAAAGGAGAAATGCCTGAGCCTAACCCAGTGAAAAATTGATTTACCGCAGGCAGTTCCTGAGAAACCGGCTTACAGTTACAGGACTCCGTCGCTAAAGAACGGAGGTTTGCCCTGATGAGTGAGGAAGAAAGCGATGCCGTGGAAAAACTCCGATACGCGCTACAGCACCATGTCGATTGCGTTGCACTGGTTGATGGTGCTGCTGCTGGCAGTGGTTTACGCCTGCATAGAGTTACGCGGCCAGTTCCCCAAAGGCAGTGGCGCGCGAACACTGATTGTCGAAATGCACTTTATGTTCGGCCTCACCGTATTTGTGCTGGTGTGGCTACGCCTGTTTGCCCGCAGCCTGGGCGTGGCGCCGAAGATCGTGCCGACACCGCCGCAATGGCAAAGCCTGCTGGCGACCCTGATGCATGTGGCGTTGTATGCGCTGATGATCGGCATGCCGATTGCGGGTTGGCTGATCGTCAGTGCCGAGGGCCATTCGGTGATGTTTTACGGGATTGAGTTGCCGCCGTTGATCGCTGAAAACAAGGCGCTGGCCAAAGAGATTGAGCACTGGCATGTGCTGTTCGGCCAGGTCGGCTACTGGCTGATCGGGCTGCATGCGCTGGCCGGGATCATTCACCACTACATCCTGCGAGACAACACGGCGCTGCGCATGATGCCGGGCAAGAAGGCTATCCCATAAACCCTCGGCGGCCTTGCAGGCCGCCGGTATGCACGAAGATCAGGCGAGTGCCGGGAGTAAAACGCCCGGCCTCGATCTGTTGCTTGAGCGCCAGCAACGCCTTGGCGGTATAAAGCGGTTCCAGCGGTAAACCGCAGGCCTGTTCCGTGGCGTGCATGAACTCAAGCAATAGCGGGTCTACCTTGGCGAAACCGCCTCGGCTTGCGTCCAACAATTCATACCCCTGCTGCACGATAGCCTGCACGTTCTGTGCAACACCGTGATCCTCCGGCACCGCCATTGCGCCGTATACCGGATGTGCCCCCGCCTCTGCCAGCGCCAGCCCGGCCAACGTGGTGCCGGTGCCCGCCGCCAGCCACCACGCGTCGTAATCGGCCCAACCGAGGTTGCTCAACTGCCCGCGCGCTTGCTCGACCAGCACCGCGCAACCCACTGCACCGGTTATGCCACCGCCGCCTTCGGGCACGGGGTACAACTGCGGATACTGTTCGCGCCATGGCAGCCAGAAACCTGGCTCGTGACGTGCACGATAGCCGCCATAGCCCAGCCAATACAGCTGCATGCCGAAGGCTTTCAGATCAAGGACGGTGGGCGTGTCTTGAGGGTGGCCGCGCAGCAGGCCCACGGTGGGGAAATCAAAGCGTTTGCCGGCTGCCGCGAGTGCGTGCAGGTGGTTGGAGTGAGCACCGCCCAGGCTGATGACCCCGCTGGCACCGGAGGCTTGCGCCTGGGCCAGGTGTTCGGTGAGCTTGAACCACTTGTTGCCGCTGATCAGCGGGTCGATGCAATCCAGGCGCAACACGGCCACCTCGACGCCGTTCAGGCAGTCCAGCTGCAAGGGTTCAAGGGGCGCGTGGGGAAGCCAGTCGAAAGGGCCCATCGGGAGGCATCTGAATGAAAAAAGGGGCGGTAGTCTAACACCGCCCCTTCTTTCGTCTTACAGCTCGGCAGCGAGGCGCGAGCCCTGGTTGATGGCCCGTTTGGCATCCAGCTCGGCCGCTACATCGGCGCCGCCGATCAGGTGCACGTTCTGGCCGGCGGCGACCAGGCCGTCCTGCAGTTCGCGCAGCGGGTCTTGCCCGGCGCAGATGACGATGTTGTCCACCGCCAGCACCTGCGGCTCGCCCTCGGCGCCGATGCGGATATGCAGGCCTTGATCATCAATGCTCAGGTACTCGACGCTGTTGAGCATCTGCACGCGCTTGTTCTTAAGGCCCGTGCGGTGGATCCAGCCGGTGGTCTTGCCCAGGCCGTCGCCGACCTTGGAGGTCTTGCGTTGCAGCAGGAACACTTCACGCGCCGGGGCATGCGGCGCAGGCTTGATGCCGGCCACGCCACCACGGGCTTGCAGCTGGGTGTCGATGCCCCACTCTTTCCAGAACGCGTCGCGGTCCAGGCTGGTGGACACGCCCTCGTGCACGAGGAACTCGGACACGTCGAAACCGATGCCGCCGGCGCCAATCACGGCCACGCGCTTGCCCACCGGTTTACGCTCGAGGATCACGTCCAGGTAGCTCAGCACCTTGGCGTTGTCGATACCCGGGATAGCTGGCGTGCGCGGCGCAATGCCGGTGGCCAGGATGATTTCGTCGTAACCACCTGCCGCGAGTTGCGCAACATCCACGCGGGTGTTGAGGCACAGCTCGACGTGGGTGGTCTGCAATTTGCGCTTGAAGTAGCGCAGGGTTTCGAAAAATTCTTCTTTGCCCGGCACACGCTTGGCGATGTTGAACTGGCCGCCGATCTCGCTGGCGGAGTCGAACAAGGTCACTTGGTGACCGCGCTCTGCCGCCACAGTGGCCGCCGCCAAGCCCGCGGGGCCAGCGCCCACCACGGCGATTTTCTTGATCTGCTTCACCGGCAGGTAATTCAGCTCGGTTTCGTAGCACGCGCGCGGGTTGACCAGGCAGGTGGTCAGCTTGCCGCCGAAGGTGTGGTCCAGGCAGGCCTGGTTGCAGCCGATGCAGGTGTTGATTTCATCGGCGCGGCCGGCTGCGGCCTTGTTGACGAACTCCGGGTCGGCAAGGAACGGCCGCGCCATCGAGACCATGTCGGCATCGCCTTCGGCGAGGATCTGCTCGGCAATTTCCGGGGTGTTGATACGGTTGGTGGTGATCAGCGGAATCTGCACCGCACCGCGCAGCTTGGCGGTGACTTTGCTGAACGCGCCACGCGGCACTTTGGTAGCGATGGTCGGGATGCGCGCTTCGTGCCAGCCGATACCGGTGTTGATAAGGGTCGCACCGGCCTGCTCGATGGCCTTGGCCAACTGCACGATCTCTTCCCAGGTGCTGCCGCCTTCGACCAGGTCGAGCATCGACAGGCGGAAAATAATGATGAAGTTCGGGCCTACCGCTTCGCGTACGCGGCGTACGATTTCCACCGCCAGGCGCATGCGGTTTTCGTAGCTGCCGCCCCAACGGTCGGTGCGGTGGTTGGTGTGGGCGGCCAGGAACTGATTAATGAAGTAGCCTTCGGAGCCCATGATTTCGACGCCGTCGTACTCGGCGACCTGGGCCAGCAGCGAGCAGGTGACAAAATCCTGGATCTGCTTTTCGATGCCTTCTTCGTCCAGCGCCTTGGGCTTGAACGGGTTGATCGGCGCCTGGATCGCGCTCGGTGCAACCTGCTTGGGGCTGTAGGCATACCGGCCGGCGTGGAGGATCTGCATGCAGATCTTGCCGCCGGCTTCGTGTACGGCCTGGGTGACGATCTTGTGCTTCTGCGCTTCTTCGTCGGTGGTCAGCTTGGCAGCACCGGCGTACACGCCGCCTTCATCGTTCGGGCCAATACCGCCGGTGACCATCAGGCCGACGCCGCCACGGGCACGTTCGGCAAAATACGCGGCCATGCGTTCGAAGCCGCCGGGTTTTTCTTCAAGCCCGGTGTGCATCGAGCCCATTAGGGTGCGATTGCGCAACGTGGTAAAACCCAGGTCCAACGGGGCCAGTAGGTGCGGGTAGGCAGCAGCGGTCATGGTACAGCTCCACAACGGATCATCACGGGACGTGGAAGGCTCGAATGGCCTGCCATCGGTTTATGTCCCACAGACTAAGAGGCGATGGACTACCGCTCAATGACCTAAACTGACAACTTATTGATCGAAATGTACAGCGCCCCTTGGCAAGCGGGCACATGGGCCCTACCCTAGTCGCGAACCCTGCACACGGTCTGTTGTCTGTTGCCCCATGCGTAAACTTCTAGCATTCACTCTGATCATGGCCCTGGTTGCCGCCGTTTCTGCCTATCTGGTCTGGACCCAGGAGCGCCCCGTGGCGCACTACCTGTCGGACTTGCGCATCACCTTGGCCGTCAATGAAGGCGAGCCTGCCGATCGCGGCAACTTGTTGGGCATCCAGCCGGAGCTGTTCCCCGCCGATTACCAGAGCCTGGAACGCCTGCACCTGAAGCTTGCGGCCTACCTGCAAAAGGCCCAGGACCAAGGGCTGATCAATGAAAAAACCATCGTGGTGCTGCCGGAACATATCGGCACCTGGCTGATGCTCAGCGGCGAAAAAAACGAGCTGTACCAGGCAGTGCATTTGAAGGATGCAATGAACTGGCTCTCGGCGAGTAACCCGCTGCAGTTCGCACGTGCGTGGATCAGCGCCAAGGGCGATAACCGCATGGACGACGCGTACCTGCGCATGAAAGCCCCCGCCATGGCCCGCGACTATCAAGTGCTGTTCGGCGGCCTGGCCAAGGAATTTGGCGTCACGCTGGTGGCCGGCTCCATTGCCCTGCCCAACCCGAGTGTCGAACAAGGGCAACTGCACATCGGCCATGGCGCGCTGTACAACGCAAGCCTGGTGTTTGGTGCCGACGGCCTGCCGGTGGGCCAGCCGCAGCGCCAGTTCTATCCGATCTACGATGAGCGCGGGTTTATCGAACCGGGCGATGAAAACATCGTCAGCGTGGTCGATACCCCGGCCGGGCGTCTGGGTATCCTGATCGGCAGCGACAGCTGGTACCCGGACAACTACCGCAAACTCAATGAGCAAGGCGCGCAATTGGTCGCGGTGCCGGCCTTTGTCATTGGCCGCGACACCTGGGACCGCCCATGGCGCGGTTTCAAAAGCGTCTCGACACCGCCCGAAATCAGCCTCAAGCCCGAAGAACTCAGCGAAGGCGAAGCCTGGCGCCGCCTGACCCTGATCAGCCAACAGCCGATCAGCCAGGCGACCGCCGGCATGAGCGTGTTCCTGCGCGGGCAATTCTGGGATTTGGGCACCGCCGGGCACAGCTTCCTCAGCAGCAACGGGCAAATCAACGCCGACAGCGGTGCCCGTGGTGCGCGCCTGCTGAATATCTGGCTGTAGCGCCTTGAAGCCGGTGCGCCTTGGCGATCTGTCGGTGGGCTTCGTGCACACCCTGGCGGATGCTATTCAAAGTCATGGCCTGGACCCGCAACCGCTTTTGCTGCAATACGGTCTCGACCCGGCGCGCCTTGCCGAAGCCGGCGCGCGTTTGTCGATCCCGCGCTATATGCGCCTGGGCCACGCGGCCATCCAACTGACCGGCGACCCCAGCCTGGGCCTGCGCATGGGCCAGCTCAGCCGCTTGAGCCAGGCAGGCCTCGCGGGTGTCACCGCCGCCCAAGCCCCCACTGTGCGTGAAGCCGCGCGCACGCTGACCCGCTTTGAAGCGCTGTACGGCTCCAACTATCGCGGGCAGTCAAGTTTTCATGAGGATGCCGAAGGCGCCTGGCTGCGCTTTTATTCCATCAGTCCGTACAACGCCTACAACCGTTTTGTGGTGGATTCGATTATCGCCGGCTGGTTGCAGCAATTGTCCAGCCTGGCTCAGCAACCGCTGCAAGCGCAGCGCATCGACATCGAATTCCAAGCCCCCGAGTACAGCGAGCAGTACAGCGTACTGGGCGACAGCCCGGTGCACTTCGGCGCCGAGGCCAATCAATTGCGCCTCAGCCAACAGACGTTGGCACTGCGTAACCCGCAGCATTGCCCGAGTACCTGGCAGCTGTTGTTGAAGTTGTGTGAACACGAGTTGGAGCAGTTGACCCGCACCCGCAGCCTGCGCGAGCGCATTACCCGGTTGCTGGGGCCGATGCTCAATGGCGGCCGGGAACCCGACCTGGAAGAAGTGGCGGCACGCTTGAAGCTGCCAACCTGGACGCTGCGCCGCAAACTGGCCGAAGAAGGCACTCAGTTTCGCGCGATTCTCAACGATACCCGCCGCGATTTGGCCATGACCTACATTCGCGATACGGAACTGGCGTTCGGCGAGATCGCCTACTTGCTCGGTTTTGCCTCAGCCCAAGCCTTTCAAAGGGCGTTCAGGCGCTGGAACAACCAGACCCCAGGGGAATTTCGCCGCAGTCAGCGGCATTCCGCCTGAAGTCGGTATTACAGCTCAGTTGCGTCATCGACCGGATCCAGCGGATCCAGTTCAAACGCGTGGTACTCCAGCAGTTCTTCTTGGTAATCGTCCATGGTGGACTCCTTGTGGGTTTAAAGCGGCTGCCAATAAATGACCTGCACAGCCAGCCTAAAGTGCCGCGATGACAAAAAAATGTCTGCGCCATGACGTTCCTGCACGTGCTGATTAAACGTAGCAACGTTGGGTTGATTTAGCATTTGGGTGTTGATGCGCGATTGCAATCATTGCAAGTGCAATTACTTTTCCATTAGGGTACGAACTTCTGCTGCCAGGAGCCTCGCCCCATGCCCGCCTCTACCGCAAACGCCGCGCAGCTGTGCATCGACGCACTCACAGGTGGAATGGCTTCTGTTGGCGCCGGCAAGACCGGATTGGTCGGCGCTGCCGCTGGTGCAGGTGCAGGTGCAGGTGAAGGTGCAGGTGCAGGTGAAGGTTCTGCCTGCGGGGCAATCGGCGCCGCCTCCACTGGCGGTGCCAGGGGTTCGGAGGCGGCAGGCGCTGCCGGTGCTTCTTTCGGTGCCTCGACCTTCTCGGCGGCCGGAGCCGCCTTGGGTTCCGGCACACCGAGTTCAGCCTTGGGCTTCTCAGGAATATGCTCGGCCTTCTTCACTTCCTGCGGCAGAAACACGTCCACCAGCGCGAAGTAACGCTCATAAAACTTTGGCGCTGAGACCGTCTCGCTCGCGACCTTCACCATCGAGTCATCGGTGGAGCCAATCGGCATCGACACCGAACCCAACACGCCGACACCCAGGCTCGCGGAGTTGTTGACCTTCTTCAGCGCGTAGCGATCCTGCAAGGCATTGGCAAACATCGTCGAATGCTTAGCGCCTTTGCCATCATCGGCACACACCACGTTGAAGCTGATCTGCAGGTGGGTTTCGCCCGTCTGCTGGAAGCTCTTGTTACCGACCACCAGCTTCGGATCGCTGCTGGTGATGATGTAGCCCTGGCTCAACAGCGCACGGCGCGCCGCTTCACAGGCCGCCACGTCGCTGACCGGGTAATCACGGGAGAACGTACCGGAGTCGTCGAAATTCTCATGTTCGTAAATAGCGGTCTTGGGTGACGAGCAGCCCGCGGCGCCCGCCAGCACCAGCGCCAGCCCGAGGCTACGCAAGTGAAATGATGTCGACATCGAAAATCCTGAGGAAAACAGTCCGGGCGGTATTGTGCAACAGAACGAGGCCTTGGCGCGCGCATTCCTGTCGGTAAAACGTCACAGGCCTACAGGACAGCGCCTGCAGGAAAAAGCCCGGCACCAAGGAGCGATCACCAACATCAGAATTTCTTGATGTCAGCCTTGGTTTCCAACTGCTTGCGGAACGCAGCAAAGTCTTGCTGGCCGATACGCGAAGCGAGGAAGCGGCGGTATTGCGCCTTTTCTTCGTCCGTCGGCGCAGCCGCTTCGTTCACGCCGTTCAAGCGCACGATCACCAGGCTACCGTCAGCCAGGGTCACGGTGGTGAAGGTCGGCTTGTCCTTGGCCGCAGGCTTAGGCATGCGGAACAGGGCTTGCAGCACGGCAGGTTCGACCCCTTCGGCGCTACGGGTAGCCGCTTCAGTGACTTTCCACGCCTGGCCGTCGATCGGCTGGTTCAGCGGGGTCTTGCCATCGCGCAGGCTGGCGATCAACTCGTCAGCATGAGCCTTGGCAGCCGCGCTGGCGCGTTCCTTGGTCATCTGCGCACGGATCGCGGCAGAGACGCTTTCCAGTGGCAGTTGCGTAGGCTTCAGGTGCTCTTTGGCTCGCAGCACGATGATGGTTTCAGGGTCCAGCTCGATGGCGGTGCTGTTGGCACCCTCATCCAGCACTTCCGGGCTGAACGCTGCGGTGACCACGGCGCGGTTGGCTGCAACGCCTTCGCCACCTTCACGACCGAACGGCGCGGAGGTGTGCACGGTCAGCTTCAGGTCAGACGCCGGCTGGGCCAAGTCGGAAGCTTCGAATGCCGCATCTTCCAATTGCTTGGAGGCATCGACAAAGCGCTGCTCAACTTGCTGGGTCTTGAGCTCGCGGGTCAGCTTGTCTTTCAGGCTGGCAAACGATGGCACTTGGGGTGCTTCAACGCCCAACAGCTTGATCAAGTGCCAACCGAACGTGGTGCGTACCGGCGTCGAAACCTGATCCTTGTTCAACGCGTACAGCGCCGTTTCGAAGTCCGGGTCGTAGACGCCTGGGCCGGCAAAACCGAGGTCGCCGCCATTGTTGGCCGAACCTGGATCCTGGGAGAACTCCTTGGCCAGGGCTTCAAACTTCTCACCCTTGGCCAGGCGTGCCTGGATTTCTTCGATCTTGGCCTTGGCTTGCGCCTCGGTGACCTTGTCGTTGACTTCAATCAGGATATGCGCGGCACGACGCTGTTCAGCGAGGTTGGCGGTTTCTTTCTGATAGGCAGCCTGCAGCTCTTCGTCCTTGACGGTGACCTGGTCGAAGAAGGAAGACTTCTTCAGTTCCAGATAGTCGATAACCACCTGGTCCGGGGTCATGAACTCTTTGGCGTGCTGGTCGTAGTAAGCCTTGACCTCGTCGTCGGTGAGCTTCACCGCCGCAGGGTTGGCCTTGATGTTGACGGTGGCGAAATCGCGGGTCTGTTTTTCCAGACGGGCGAATGCCAGCACTTCGGCGTCGGTGACGAAACCGCTGCCGGCGATACCTGCGCGAACCTGGCCGATCAGCATTTCCTGGGTCAACATCTGACGGAATTGCATGCGGCTGTAGCCCAGTTGACGGATCACCTGGTCAAAGCGTTCGGCGCTGAACTTGCCGTCCACCTGGAATTCCGGAGTCTGCAGGATCACCTGATCCAGGGCCGCTTCAGAGAAGCCGAACTTGGAATCAGCCGCGCCTTGCAGCAACAGCTTGCGATCGATCAGACCCTTGAGGGCCGCATCGCGCAGCAGTTTTTCGTCCAGCAGAGAAGCATCGAAATCCTTGCCCAGCTGTTGCATCAGCTGGCGACGTTGCATGTCGACGGCCTGGCTCAATTCGGTTTGGGTGATTTCTTCACCGTTGACCTTGGCCACGTCCTGCGTGTTGTTGGTCGAAGCCTGGAAAATAGCCTCGATACCGGTGAACGCCATCAATGCGACGATGATCCCGATAATAGTTTTGGCAATCCAGCCTTGTGAATTGTCCCTGATATTCTGCAGCATGCGTCCCCCAGAAACGGTTGATCTTCAAGAATTAGGCAACCGTGGAGCGTGGGTAGAGTCCGGATAGAAGAAAGGCGCATCCGAGGATGCGCCTTCTCGTAACTGGCGGAGCGGACGGGGGTTTGAACCCACACCCCCGGCGTGGCGACCCGATGGATACTTGGGTCGGCTGCCGCTCCGCTGCCAGGCCAGACCTGCGTCCGACCCGGGTAGGTAAGGCTTGAACGAAGCTTAGTTAACGGCTTCTTTCAGGGCTTTACCGGCTTTGAAACCTGGTTTCTTGGCAGCAGCGATTTGCAGTGCTTTGCCAGTCTGTGGGTTACGGCCAGTACGCGCTGGGCGGTCAGTCACAGAGAAAGTACCGAAGCCTACCAGCACTACGGAGTCGCCGGCCTTCAGAGCGCCAGTGACGGATTCGATTACTGCGTCCAGCGCACGGCCAGCAGCAGCTTTCGGGATATCAGCGGATGCGGCGATAGCATCAATCAGTTCCGACTTGTTCACTCTAAGTCCCCTTATATATCTATTGAGTATGATTCTAAGTTTTTTGGTGAAAGCAAAAACCAGTGCTGAATGGCCTACAGACACTTAAGAGCCGCTTTATAACAAGGGCTCTAAAAAGCTGTCAAGGAAGCCCCCAGGCTTATTCGCATTAATGCGTGCTAATTCTTTCCTTGGAATCAGACTCACGTTTTTCGTCCTTAGCGACAATCTCCGGAGCCACATCCGGCAAGGGCTCCGGCGCGTATTGCAGCGCAATTTGCAGGACCTCGTCAATCCATTTAACCGGTTTAATCTGAAGATCCGCCTTAATATTGTCCGGAATTTCCTTCAAGTCGCGAACATTCTCTTCAGGAATGATCACGGTCTTGATTCCACCCCGGTGCGCAGCGAGCAATTTCTCTTTCAGACCACCGATGGCCAATACCTGACCACGCAGGGTAATTTCGCCAGTCATTGCCACATCGGCGCGCACAGGGATGCCGGTCAATGCCGACACCAGGGCCGTGCACATGCCTACGCCAGCGCTAGGGCCGTCTTTGGGCGTTGCCCCTTCCGGCATATGGATGTGGGTGTCGTGCTTCTCGTGGAAGTCCAGGGGGATCCCCAGGCTCTTCGCGCGGCTGCGCACCACGGTCTGCGCGGCCGTGATGGATTCGACCATCACATCGCCCAGCGAACCCGTTTTGATCAGTTGGCCTTTGCCCGGGATCACCGCGGCTTCAATGGTCAGCAATTCGCCGCCCACCTGGGTCCACGCCAGGCCAGTCACCTGCCCTACTTGATCCTGCTGCTCAGCCAGGCCGTAACGGAATTTTTTCACACCCAGGAAGTGTTCCAGGGAGTCGGCAACCACCTTCACCGAGAAGCGTTTTTCCAGTGCGTGTTCTTTGACCGCCTTACGGCAAATCTTCGCGATCTGGCGCTCAAGGCCCCGTACACCGGCCTCGCGGGTGTAGTAACGCACGATGTCACGGATAGATTCGACATCAAATTCGATCTCGCCCTTTTTCAGGCCGTTGGCCGAAATTTGCTTGGGCGCGAGGTATTTGACAGCGATGTTGATCTTCTCGTCTTCGGTATAACCCGGCAGACGAATCACCTCCATCCGGTCCAGCAAGGCTGGCGGAATGTTCATGGAGTTGGAGGTGCACAGGAACATTACGTCGGACAGGTCGTAGTCGACTTCCAGGTAATGGTCGTTGAAATTGTGGTTCTGCTCAGGGTCGAGGACTTCGAGCAATGCCGAGGCCGGATCGCCACGCATGTCGCTGCCCATTTTGTCGATTTCATCGAGCAGGAACAGCGGGTTGCGCACACCCACTTTTGTCATCTTTTGAATCAATCTTCCCGGCATCGAACCGATGTAAGTCCGACGATGGCCGCGAATTTCCGCTTCATCGCGCACACCACCGAGGGCCATGCGCACGAATTTACGGTTGGTGGCGTTGGCAATCGACTCAGCCAGGGACGTTTTACCGACACCAGGAGGACCCACCAGGCACAACACCGGGCCACGAATCTTCTTCACACGCTTTTGCACGGCGAGGTATTCGAGGATGCGTTCTTTGACTTCTTCGAGGCCATAATGGTCGGCGTCGAGAATATCTTCGGCACGAGCCAAGTCCAGGCGCACTTTGGTCTGGGCCTTCCACGGCACTTGCACCAGCCAGTCGATGTAGGAACGCACCACGGTGGCTTCGGCCGACATCGGCGACATTTGCTTGAGCTTGTTCAGCTCGGCGTTAGCCTTGGTCAGGGCGTCTTTCGGCAGGCCGGCGGCGTCGATGCGCTTTTTCAGCTCTTCGATTTCGTTGTGGCCTTCCTCGCTGTCGCCGAGTTCTTTCTGAATGGCCTTCATCTGCTCATTCAGGTAGTACTCGCGCTGGCTGCGCTCCATTTGTTTCTTCACACGACCACGGATGCGCTTCTCAACCTGCAGCAGGTCGATCTCGCCATCCAGCAGTGCCAGCACGTGTTCGACACGGGCCGACAGGTCGATGATTTCGAGGATGTCTTGCTTCTGCTCAATTTTCAGCGCCATGTGCGCAGCCATGGTGTCAACCAGGCGGCTTGGCTCATCAATGCTGTTGAGGGACGACAGGACTTCAGCCGGGACTTTCTTGCCCAACTGCACATACTGCTCGAACTGCGAGAGCAGGCTGCGCACAAACACTTCGGATTCGCGCTCAGGGGCTTCGACTTCGTCGATCAGCGCCACTTCGGCGCGCAGGTGGCCATCCACCTCCATAAAACGTTCCACCGCGCCGCGCTGCTCGCCTTCTACCAGCACCTTGACGGTGCCATCGGGCAACTTGAGCAATTGCAGGACAGTAGCAATGGTACCGACGCGATACAGGGCGTCTTCGCCTGGATCATCATCAGCTGGATTCTTCTGGGCCAACAGCAGAATCTGCTTGTCGCCCGTCATCGCAGCCTCGAGGGCTTCGATAGACTTCTCGCGCCCCACGAACAGCGGGATAACCATGTGCGGATAGACGACGACATCACGCAACGGCAGGAGAGGCAATTCGATGGTTGTCTTCATGATTTCGCCTCTATGACAGTTGAAAAGTAAGCTTGAAACCAAGATGGGGGCTGCTTGCAAAAAAAACAAGCTCAATGCCAGCAGTTAAACGCATGAATAAACGCGAATTTAAAATAACTGCCGAAAAAAACCGACCACAAAAAAACAAGGGGCCCCGAAAGGCCCCTTGCTTGTACTGCGACGACTAAACGCTTACGCGTCGGGTGCAGCCTTGGCAGCCGGCTCACTGTTTTCGTAGATATACAGTGGCTTGGACTTGCCCTCAATAACGCTTTCGTCGATCACCACTTTACTCACCTCGGACTGCGAGGGAATTTCATACATGGTGTCGAGCAACACGCCTTCGAGGATCGAACGCAAACCACGTGCACCGGTCTTGCGCTCCAGTGCCCGCTTGGCCACTGATTTGAGTGCGTCGGTACGGAACTCGAGGTCTACACCTTCCATCTCGAACAACTTGGCATATTGCTTGGTCAGGGCGTTTTTCGGCTCGGTGAGGATCTGAATCAACGCAGCCTCATCCAGCTCGTCCAACGTGGCCAGGACCGGCAGACGGCCAACGAATTCCGGGATCAGACCGAACTTGACCAAATCGTCAGGCTCGACTTCACGCAGGGACTCGCCCACCTTCTTGCCTTCTTCCTTGCTGCGCACTTCCGCACCGAAACCGATGCCGCCACGCGTGGAACGCTGCTGAATAACCTTCTCCAGACCGGAGAACGCACCGCCACAGATGAACAGGATGTTGCGCGTATCAACCTGAAGGAATTCCTGCTGCGGGTGCTTGCGACCGCCTTGTGGCGGTACGGAAGCAACCGTGCCTTCGATCAGTTTCAACAGAGCTTGCTGCACGCCTTCACCGGAAACGTCCCGAGTGATCGACGGGTTGTCGGACTTGCGCGAAATCTTGTCGATTTCGTCGATGTAGACAATACCCATCTGGGCTTTCTCTACGTCGTAGTCGCACTTCTGCAGCAGTTTCTGAATGATGTTCTCGACATCTTCACCCACGTAGCCAGCCTCGGTGAGGGTGGTGGCGTCGGCGATGGTGAACGGAACGTTCAGCAGACGAGCGAGGGTTTCTGCAAGCAAGGTTTTACCCGAGCCTGTAGGACCGATCAGCAAGATGTTGCTCTTGCCGAGTTCGACTTCGTCGCCTTTCTTGTCACGCTGGTTCAAGCGCTTGTAGTGGTTGTACACCGCTACGGCCAGAACCTTCTTTGCACGCTCTTGACCAATCACGTACTGATCAAGGATGCCGCTGATTTCTTTAGGCGAAGGTAATTTATGCGCGCTGCTCTCGGCCTGGGCTTCCTGCACCTCCTCGCGGATGATGTCATTGCACAGGTCGACGCACTCGTCGCAGATAAACACCGAGGGGCCGGCAATCAATTTGCGCACTTCATGCTGGCTTTTGCCGCAGAAGGAGCAATAGAGCAGCTTGCCGTTGTCCTCGCCGTTGCGGGTGTCAGTCATTCGTTCGATCCAAATCCGATAGGCTTGCAACACAAGATGAAGGCTTATGCGGGCTTTTTCAAGCCCGCCGGTGGTCGGACATGCCGACCAGCCCTATTTTGAGGTGCTTATATTAAGCGGGGCGCTTTTCGATCACTGCGTCGATCAACCCATAGTCGCGCGCAGCTTCGGCGCTCATGAAGTTGTCACGATTGGTGTCACGCTCGATTTCTTCCAGGGTGTGCCCGCTGTGCTTGGCCATCAATGTGTTGAGGCGCTCACGAATAAACAGGATTTCCTTGGCGTGAATCTCGATGTCCGACGCCTGGCCCTGGAAACCGCCCAGAGGCTGGTGAATCATCACGCGCGAGTTAGGCAGGCAGTAACGCTTGCCCTCGGCACCTGCGGTGAGCAGGAACGCGCCCATGCTGCAGGCCTGACCAATGCAGGTGGTCGATACGTTTGGCTTGATGAACTGCATGGTGTCGTAGATCGACATGCCCGCCGTTACCGAACCGCCCGGAGAGTTAATGTAAAGATGGATGTCCTTGTCCGGGTTTTCCGCTTCAAGGAACAGCAGTTGCGCGCAGATCAGGTTGGCCATGTAGTCCTCTACAGGGCCGACCAGAAAGATAACTCGCTCCTTGAGCAGGCGCGAGTAGATGTCATAGGCGCGTTCGCCACGAGCAGATTGCTCGACAACCATCGGGACCAGGCCGCCAGCGGCCTGGACATCAGAGTTCTGCTGAATATAGGAATTAAGGAACATGCTCTGCAGTTACTCCCAAATAGTCATGTCTTGAAAACGCATAAGCCAGCGCGAGGCTGGCTTATGGTTGTATTTCCAACGAGTTGGACAATCAGTCGGCTTGTGCTGCTTCCGCCGGTTTGACTGCTTCTTCGTAAGAGACCGCTTTATCGGTCACCTTAGCCTTCTGCAGAACAGTATCCACAACTTGTTCTTCAAGCACAACCGAACGCACTTCGTTCAGCTGCTGGTCGTTCTTGTAGTACCAAGCCACAACCTGCTCAGGCTCCTGGTAGGCCGAAGCCATTTCCTGGATCATTTCGCGAACACGGTCTTCGTCAGGCTTGAGGTCGAATTGCTTGACCACTTCAGCCACAACCAGGCCCAGCACAACGCGGCGCTTGGCTTGTTCTTCGAACAGCTCGGCCGGCAGTTGGTCAGGCTTGATGTTGCCACCGAACTGCTGAACCGCTTGAACGCGCAGGCGATCCACTTCGTTGGACAGCAGGGCCTTAGGCACTTCGATCGGGTTGGCGGCCAGCAGACCGTCCATGACCTGGTTCTTGACCTTGGACTTGATGGCCTGACGCAGCTCGCGCTCCATGTTCTTGCGAACTTCGGTGCGGAAGCCTTCGATACCGGTTTCCTTGATACCGAATTGAGCGAAGAACTCTTCGTTCAGTTCTGGCAGCTTAGGCTCGGACACACTGTTGACAGTCACAGTGAACTCGGCGACTTTACCAGCCAGGTCCAGGTTCTGGTAGTCAGCAGGGAACGTCAGGTTCAGAACGCGCTCTTCGCCGGCTTTGGCGCCAACCAGGCCATCTTCAAAGCCTGGGATCATACGGTTGGAACCCAGCACCAGCTGAGTGCCCTTGGCGGAGCCGCCAGCGAATACTTCGCCGTCAACCTTGCCAACGAAATCGATGTTCAGTTGGTCTTCGTTCTGGGCAGCGCGATCGGCCACTTCGAAACGCGTGTTCTGCTTGCGCAGGATTTCCAGCATGTTGTCCAGATCGGCATCCGCCACGTCAGCGCTCAGGCGCTCAACAGCGATGCCTTCGAAACCGGCAACGGTGAACTCTGGGAACACTTCGAATACAGCGACGTATTCCAGGTCTTTACCAGCTTCCAGAGACTTAGGCTCGATCGAAGGCGAGCCGGCTGGGTTCAGCTTGTGCTCGACAACCGCTTCATAGAAAGAAGCCTGGATCACGTCACCAATCGCTTCCTGACGCGCATCGGCACCAAAACGACGCTTGATTTCGCTCATTGGCACTTTGCCTGGACGGAAACCAGCGATTTTGGCCTTTTGGGCAGTCTGCTGCAGACGCTTGTTGACCGCAGTCTCAATACGCTCTGCCGGCACGGTGATGCTCAGGCGGCGCTCGATAGAAGTAGGTTTTTCAACAGAAACTTGCATGGATATTCCTCGTTGCACAGACGTTAGCCGGCCGTTTCCGACCCCAGAATCAAGGGCATGCATTCTAGTGGGTCAAACTCAAGAAGTCACCCTACTGAAAACGGGTGGAAAAACAGCAGACCATTTATAGGTTCAAGTGCACGCATGCACCTCATCCCGTTAGCAAATACAGCTCATCACGCCAGGGCTCTGCATCAACCCTTCTATATAGAAGGGCGTGGACACACACCCTCGGCGACCGGCCTTGCAGGCAAGGCCGTAGGGCACGGCAGCAGCATCGAGAAACACAAATACGACGAAACGCCCCACCCTCGAAACTCAAAACACTTAAACAAAAACGGCACAGCCCTTTTTCAGGTACTGCGCCGTTATTCGCTATTAAATAGCTGCACTGACCCTCATATAGCCTCGGATCAGTTCTACACGCTCAAAACCGGCGACGATTCTAACGCCAAGGCATTGAGAATGCTTGTTTTTTCTTGGCGTCAAGATCCACCGCACAAGCGATAGGAAATATCCGACACAAAAAAAAGCGCCAGATCATTGATCTGGCGCTTTTTAATAATATGGGGTGGACGAAGGGGATCGAACCCTCGACAACGGGAGTCACAATCCCGTGCTCTACCAACTGAGCTACGCCCACCATATTGCATTAACAAAGAACTCAAACATCTTCTTTGTTTAACCCTGCACCACCTGACGGCGGCACAACGTTTTAATTGGTGCGGATGAAGAGACTCGAACTCTTACGCCTCGCGGCGCTGGAACCTAAATCCAGTGTGTCTACCAATTCCACCACATCCGCGCTTGAAGCTCTTAAAGCAAAGGCGCCAGACGATTAATCTGGCGCCTTTTAAAAATATGGGGTGGACGAAGGGGATCGAACCCTCGACAACGGGAGTCACAATCCCGTGCTCTACCAACTGAGCTACGCCCACCATCTAGCGCTACTTGTGCCAAAGCTGCCTAATGGCGCACCCGGCAGGACTCGAACCTGCGACCATCCGCTTAGAAGGCGGATGCTCTATCCAGCTGAGCTACGGGCGCCTTATTAATCTGCACTCTTTGAAGATTACAAACTAAATGCTTCCAGCCTTGCAGTACAACAATTCTGCTCGACCTTCTTAACCAGTGCTAGGCTGTGCCCGACAAGTGCGACGAATAGTATAGAGGGCCTTGATACCCGTCAAATCTTTTTTGAAAAAACTGATTTTATTTAAGGGGTTAGGGCAATTTGCAGACCAAGCGCCTTTGCCCTCACGTCATGGCGTGCGAGAATGCGCGCACTTTTCTTCCCCCTCTCGATGGTTAATCACGCGTAATGACTGCACAACTTATCGACGGCAAATCAATCGCCGCCAGCCTGCGCCAGCAGATCGCCAAACGAGTCACCGAGCGTAGCCAGCAAGGCCTGCGCACGCCTGGCCTCGCGGTGATCCTGGTCGGCAGCGATCCTGCCTCTCAGGTTTATGTCTCGCACAAGCGTAAAGACTGTGAAGAGGTCGGCTTTATTTCCAAAGCCTACGACTTGCCTACAGGCACCACCCAGAAAGACTTGACCGACCTGATCGACGGCCTCAACGACAACCCGAGCATCGACGGCATCCTGCTGCAGCTGCCACTGCCCGAGCACCTCGATGCCTCCAAATTGCTGGAGCGCATCCGCCCGGACAAAGACGTCGACGGTTTCCATCCTTATAACGTCGGCCGCCTGGCCCAGCGTATCCCGCTGCTGCGCCCCTGCACGCCGAAAGGCATCATGACCCTGCTGGAAAGCACCGGCGTCGACTTGTACGGCCTCGATGCCGTGGTGGTGGGTGCCTCCAACATCGTGGGTCGCCCAATGGCCATGGAACTGCTGCTGGCCGGCTGCACCGTGACCGTCACCCACCGCTTCACCAAAGACCTGGCCGGCCACGTCGGCCGCGCCGACCTGGTAGTCGTCGCCGCCGGCAAACCCGGTTTGGTCAAAGGTGAGTGGATTAAAGAAGGCGCCATCGTCATCGACGTCGGCATCAATCGCCAGGAAGACGGCAAACTGGTCGGCGACGTCGTGTACGAAACCGCCCTGCCCCGCGCCGGCTGGATCACTCCAGTGCCAGGTGGTGTCGGCCCGATGACCCGCGCGTGCCTGTTGGAAAATACGCTGTATGCGGCAGAGACCCTACACGGCTAATAACCAGCGGTACTGAAAAAGCCCTGCCTTATCGCAGGGTTTTTTATTGCCCGCAAAAAAAACTGTTTTTTGTTAGTTTTTAAGCACTTTCGTCTGGTTCTAGAAGAACATTCGACAGTTCTTCATCCATACTCATAAAATGTAACGGCATTTTTCATATAACCCGTTTCCCAACGGTATTTCCTTACTATTTTAGCGAGTTCATCCGCGTGAAAATTCGTCTCTCTATCGTCAGCCTATTTTTTGCATTCACAGGCACCTTTGCGCACGCCGCCGAAACCACCCTGGCGCCGCGTGATACCTCCAAACTGCAAATCGCTTCCGGCAGCGCCATGCTGGTCGACCTGCAGACCAACAAAGTCATCTATTCCAGCAACCCCGACGTCGTGGTGCCGATCGCCTCGGTGAGCAAGCTGATGACCGGCCTGATCGTGCTGGAAGCCAAGCAGAACATGGACGAATACATCGACATCAACATCAAGGACACGCCGGAAATGAAAGGCGTGTTCTCCCGGGTGAAAATCGGCAGTGAAATGCCGCGCAAAGAAATGCTGCTGATTGCCCTGATGTCGTCGGAAAACCGCGCCGCCGCCAGCCTGGCCCACCACTACCCGGGCGGCTACCCAGCGTTTATCGCGGCGATGAACGCCAAGGCCAAGGCGCTGGGCATGACCAGCACGCACTATGTCGAGCCTACCGGCCTGTCGATTCACAACGTGTCCACCGCCCGTGACCTGAGCAAGTTGCTGGCCTATGCGCGCAAGTTTCCGATGCTGAGCCAGTTGAGCACCACCAAGGAAAAGACCGTGTCGTTCCGCAAGCCCAACTACACCTTGGGTTTCTCCAACACCGACCACCTGATCAACCGCAACAACTGGGATATCAAGCTGACCAAGACCGGTTTCACCAACCAAGCCGGCCACTGCCTGGTGCTGGTGACCAGCATGGGTAACCGTCCGGTGTCGCTGGTAATCCTGGATGCTTTCGGCAAGTTCACCCACTTTGCCGATGCCAGCCGCATTCGCAGCTGGGTCGAGACCGGCAAGGGCGGTTCGGTGCCGGACGTCGCACTGCGCTACAAGGCTGATAAGAACTTGAAGAATCGCCCGAATGCGGCGCAGGTAAGTCGCTAAAACAACGCAGATCTAATCTGGCAGCTGGCTTTTGTGGGAGCTGGCTTGCCTGCGATGGCATCAACTAGGTCCACCTGAAAAACCGAGTTGCCGGCATCGCGGGCAAGCCCGGCTCCCACACCAGCCCACTCGCACATTATTTTCTTTCCGCCAACACCTTGAGCGCCTGCGCCGCCGCCTGCTCCTGCCCGGCTTGCGCGGTAGCATTGGCTGCCTCGCGCCAGCGCTGCGCATCGACATTGGCCGGCAATTGGCTCGGGCGCTGGGTCAGGATTGCCCAGTGGCCGGCGCTCTTCCAGGCCGACTCAAAATCGCTGAAGCTCATCAACAGCCGCCGCTCCATGCCTGAGCGCAGCAGCACTGTACTTTTCTGCTGATTGAACCCCACCACCACGACGTAGCGCGTCCCGGACCAGACGCTCGGGTTGATCCGCGCCATCACCGGGTAACCCGCCGCCACCTGCGCCAGCACCGCCGTCAGCTGGGTATCCAGTGGATACACCATCAGCCCGTATTCACGCGCCAGCACCTGCATGTTGCGCTCAAGGTCCGCCTCGCCGCCCGGCAACTGCAGGGGCTTATCGAGCAAGCCGGGTGTCATCACAATGCCTTGTTGCGACAGCATGCTGGCTAACGCCGAGGGGCCACTCAGGTAAGCCTCGCTGCGAAAGGTCGGCACGCCATTGAGTTCGACACGCTCCGGCAGGCCCGCCAATTTCGAGGGGTGCCCGGAACACGCCGCGAGCCCCAGGGCGCACGCCAGCAGCAGGGAGGTTTTAACGTTCGACCGTAACCGCAATGTTTTACTCGCTTGATCAACTGCCGGTAAGGGCCCTGATCATAGGATGCTCAGCCACGCGGGTATAGCCCGAGGCGTTAGTAAAATGCGCTGGATAGAGCAAACAAGTTGGATGCACTCGACCATTGGTCAATAGCAGGCAACCGCCGGGTAGCTAGACTGTCCATTGAGAAGACTGTGTGTGCCCCGTGCGGGGCGAAAGGAGGCCCGAATGAGCCTTGCAACAACGATTTTCCTGTTGGTCTGCGGTTGGCTGGCGGTCGCCGGCGCCATGCTGTGGGGGGTCATGCGCGTGACCCGGCGGCACCATCACCCCCACGTCAACCCCTGCGCACCGGCCAAGCCGCATAAGGCCGCGGTGCACCATGCTTAGCCAGGCATGCAATTGAAGTCTCGAGTCGCCGCGACTTCCTTGCCGTGACCGTCCTTGAGGACGGCGCGCACGGTGGTGCCCAGGCTCGATTCAATCAATGTGTAGTGCTCACCGGCCTGGAAGTGCTTGTACTCGACCCGGCCCTGGCAGTCCTGCTGGTTATCGTCGCCCGGCTCTTCTTCGAATAACGTCACATCCAGACGATGATCCCCCGGCGTCACTTCAAAAAAGCGCCCGTCATCCACCCGCTTGCCATCCACGCGCTCGGCCATCAGGTCGTTCGGCGCCTCTTCTTTCAAACCAATCCACGCTTCGCTCGGGTCCGCTTTGGGGATGGGGCCGGCGCACGCCGACAACAACACAACAGCGCCGAGGGCGGGAATCAACAACAGGGGTTTCAGTGACATGGCAGGGCTCCAAAATTAACAATGTGCGGATCTCAAATGTGTCGCGTCCGATGGAGACAAGCTTGGAGAGCAGCCCTTTGTAGAACAAATGAATACATATGAAACGATCTTCAGCCGTTAACTAAATGTTCCTTCACCTGGCTGAAAGGCGCGTGTTAGGTGGGTCGGGCAAGACTGCCGGGGTTTGCAATTCTGCTCCCTCGGAGGTTCACGCATGCTCGGGCTGGTAAAGACCGCACTGCAAAAGCCGTACACGTTTATCGTGTTGGCCATATTCATCTGTATCGTCGGGCCGATGGCGGCCCTGAAAACCCCGACGGATGTTTTCCCCGACATCGGCATCCCAGTCGTCGCCGTGGTCTGGCAGTACAACGGCCTGTCGCCGGACGCCATGGCCGGTCGAGTGATCTACACCTACGAACGCTCCCTGAGCACCACCGTCAACGACATCGAACACATCGAATCGCAATCGCTGCCCGGCATGGGCATCGTTAAGATCTTCTTCCAGCCCGGCGTGGACATCCGCACCGCCAACGCGCAAGTGACCGCCGTGTCACAAACCGTGCTCAAGCAAATGCCACCGGGCATCACGCCGCCGCTGATCCTCAACTACAGCGCCTCCACGGTGCCGATCCTGCAAATGGCGTTCTCCAGCCCCAGCCTCTCGGAAGCCAAGATCCGCGACCTGGTGCAGAACAACATCCGCCTGCCGCTGAGCGCCCTGCCCGGCCTGGCCATGCCCACGCCCATGGGCGGCAAGCAGCGCCAGATCACCCTCGACCTCGACCCGCAAGCCCTGGCCGCCAAAGGCTTGTCGGCCCAAGACGTAGGCAACGCCCTGGCCCTGCAAAACCAGATCATCCCGGTGGGCACCGCCAAACTCGGCCCCTACGAATACACGATCCTGCTCAACAACAGCCCCAAGGCGATTGATGAGCTCAACGACCTGCCGATCAAGACCGTCGACGGCGCGCTGATCACCATCGGCCAAGTGGCCCACGTGCGTGACGGCTCGCCGCCACAGACCAATATCGTGCGCGTCGACGGCCACCGCGCGGTGCTGATGCCGGCGTTGAAAAACGGCAGCATCTCCACCTTGTCGATCATCGACGGTATCCATCAGATGCTGCCGCGCATCAACGAAACCCTGCCACCGTCGCTGAAGACCTCGCTGCTGGGTGACGCCTCGGTGTTCGTCAAACAATCGGTGGGCAGCGTGGCCCAAGAAGGCATCATCGCCGCACTGCTGACCAGTGCGATGATCCTGCTGTTCCTCGGCAGCTGGCGTTCCACCCTGATCATCGCCGCCTCAATTCCGCTGGCAGTGCTCTCGGCCATTGCGCTGCTGGCGGTCAGTGGGCAAACCCTCAACGTGATGACCCTCGGCGGGCTGGCGTTGGCGGTGGGGATTCTGGTGGACGATGCCACGGTCACCATCGAAAACATCAACTGGCACCTGGAACAAGGCAAGGCGGTGAAGACCGCGATCCTCGACGGCGCCGCGCAAATCGTCGGCCCGGCGTTCGTCTCGCTGCTGTGCATCTGCATCGTGTTCGTGCCGATGTTCCTGCTGCAAGGCATCGCCGGTTACCTGTTCCGGCCAATGGCCCTGGCCGTGATTTTTGCCATGGCCAGCTCGTTCATCCTCTCGCGCACCTTGGTGCCGACGCTGGCGATGTTCCTGCTCAAGCCGCACACACCGGAACCGGGCGCAGGGCACCACCCGGAAGATGAATTCATCAACCACCACGAGGGTGAGCAGCACAAAAAACCACGCAATGCCGTGCTGCAATCGGTGCTGAATTTTCAGCAAGGGTTCGAGCGCCACTTCTCGAATATCCGCGACACCTACCATGGCTTGCTGATGCTCGCGCTGGGCAATCGCAAGCGCTTTATCGTCGGCTTCCTGGCCTGCGTGCTCGCCTCGTTCCTGCTGTTGCCAAGCCTGGGCCAGGACTTTTTCCCGGCCACCGACGCCGGCGCCCTCGCCCTTCACGTGCGCCTGCCACTGGGCACGCGGATTGAAGAAAGCGCGGCGGCGTTCGACCGGATTGAAGCGCGGACTCGCGAAGTGATCCCCGCCGAAGAACTCGACACCATCGTCGACAATATCGGCATTCCGCTCAGCGGCATCGACATGGCCTACAGCAGCAGCGGCACCATCGGCCCGCAGGATGGCGACATTCAAGTCAGCCTGAAAAAGGACCACGCGCCCACCGCCGACTACGTGAAAAAACTGCGTGAAGCCTTGCCGGAAAGCTTCCCCGGCAGCCACTTCGCGTTCCTGCCGGCGGACATCAGCAGCCAGATCCTCAACTTCGGCGCGCCAGCCCCGCTGGACGTGAAAATCTCCGGGCGCAGCGATGCAGAAAACCGCGCCTATGCGGTGGAACTTGAACGTCGCTTGCAACACGTACCGGGCATTGCCGACCTGCGCATCCAGCAGTCCACCGGCTACCCATCGCTGCAAGTTAACGTCGACCGCATGCGCGCCAACGGCCTGGGTATCACCGAGCGGGACGTGACCAACAGCATGGTCGCCTCCCTTGCCGGCAGCTCGCAAACCGCCCCGACCTTCTGGCTCAACCCAGCCAACGGCGTGTCGTATTCGATCGTCGCGGCAACGCCGCAATACCGCCTCGACAGCCTGCCGTCGCTGGAAGCCCTGCCGGTTACCGGTGCCGATGGCCAGTCGCAGATCCTCGGCGGTGTGGCCACCATCTCTCGTGTGCAAAGCCCGGCGGTGGTGACCCACTACAACATCGAACCGACCCTGGACCTGTACGCCAACGTGCAAGGCCGCGACCTTGGCGGCGTAGCCCGCGACGTGCAAAAGGTGCTGGATGACACCGCCACCATGCGCCCCAAAGGTGCAGTGATCAGCCTGCATGGGCAGATCGATGCGCTGCATGAAGCCTTCAGTGGTTTGAGCTTCGGCTTGCTCGGCGCCGTGGTGCTGATCTACCTGCTGATCGTGGTCAACTTCCAGTCCTGGGCCGACCCGTTCGTGATCATCACTGCCTTGCCGGCGGCGCTGGCGGGGATCGTGTGGATGCTGTTCCTCAGCGGCACCTCGCTGTCGGTGCCCGCGCTGACCGGGGCCATCTTGTGCATGGGCGTGGCCACCGCCAACTCGATCCTGGTGGTGAGCTTCTGCCGTGAACGCCTGGCCGAACATGGCGACGCGTTGAAGGCCGCGATGGAAGCCGGCTACACCCGCTTCCGGCCGGTGTGCATGACGGCCCTGGCGATGATCATCGGCATGTTGCCGCTGGCCTTGTCCGAAGAGCAGAACTCACCCCTTGGCCGGGCGGTGATCGGCGGTTTGATCTTCGCCACCGTCGCCACCCTGTTATTTGTACCCGTGGTCTTCAGCCTGGTCCACGGTCGTCACCCTACTCGCGCAGCTGCTGGAGAAACTTCACATGTCGTCTGATCACACACCCTCGCGCAAGCGTCTGATGCTCATGGGTATCGGCGGCCTGACACTGGCCGCCCTGTTGGTCGCCAACGGCCTGCACGCCCGCACGATGCACGAACAATCGGTCACCGCCTGGACCGAGACCGCCGCCGTCCCGCAAGTGATGGTGTTCCAGCCGAAACAGAACGTGGCCGGCGACACTTTGCGCCTGCCCGCGCACCTTGAAGCCTGGAGCAAGGCGCCGATTCACGCCCGCGTCAGCGGCTACTTGAAAGACTGGAAAGCCGACATCGGCACCCAAGTCAAAGCCGGGCAAATCCTCGCCGAAATCGACACCCCGGACCTTGACCAGCAACTGGCGCAGACCCACGCGCGCCTGGTGCAGGAACAGGCCAACGCACGCCTGGCCGAGACCACCGCCACACGCTGGCAAAACCTGTTGGCCAGCCACTCGGTGTCGCGTCAGGAAGCCGATGAAAAAACCTCCAACGCCGCCGCTGCCAAAGCCAATGCCGAAGCGGCCGCGGCCGACTATGCACGGCTGTCGGCACTGGAAAGCTACAAGACCCTTCGCGCGCCATTCGCCGGCACCATCACCGCACGCAACACCGATATCGGTCAGTTGATTAAGGCCGACACCGACAGCGACCCGGAACTGTTCAACATCGCCGACACCCACCAGTTGCGTCTCTACGTGCCGGTGCCGCAGAACTACGCGGCGGTGATCCACCCAGGCTTGGAGGCTGAACTGACCGTGCCCGAACACCCCGGCGAGCACTTCAAGGCGCGCCTGATCGGCGACTCCACCGCCATCGACCGCCGCTCCGGCACGCTGCTCGCGCAGTTCGTCGTCGACAACCCCAACGGCGAGTTGCTGCCCGGTGATTACGCCGAAGCGACCTTGCCGATTCCGGCGGACACCCACGGCGTGAGTATCCCCGCCAGCGCGCTGATCTTCCGTGCCCAAGGCACCCAAGTCGCGGTGCTCGATACGCAGAACCACGTGCACCTGCAAGACATCCACATCGGCCTCGACCTCGGCGAACGCCTGGTGATCGACCAAGGCCTGAAACCCGCCGACCGCGTGGTCGACAACCCGCCGGACGCCCTGCGCGAAGGCGACCCCGTGCAACTGGCCGACGCCGGAGGTGTACATGCGCCCAAGGCTTAAACCCCTGGCGGCGTTGGTGCTGCTGCTATTGCAGGGCTGCTCAATGGCGCCCACCTACAAGGTGCCGTCGGTTGACCTGCCGGCGGGCTATCGCGAACAGACCAGCGACGGCCCGTGGCACAGCGCGCAACCCTGCGACCAACTCGCGCCCGAATGGTGGAAACTCTACAACGACTCGCACCTGAATGACCTGCAACAGCAGTTGCTCAAGGCCAACCCGGATTTGGCGGCGGCGCTGGCGCATTTCGATGCGTCCCAGGCGTATGCCAGCCAATTGCACGCGGGTTTGTTCCCGCAGATCACCGCCAGTGCACAGCCATTGCGCCAGCGGCAATCGGACTCGCGACCGCTGCGTGGGGACACGCAGCCGTCGGAGTACAACAGCAATACCGCCGGGTTTTCGTTGAGCTACGACTTGGACCTGTGGGGCAAGATCCGCAACCAGGTCGCGGCGGGTGACGCCCAAGCGCAAGCATCCGGCGATGATTTGGCCGTGGCGCGCCTGAGCCTGCAACATCAGTTGGCGACGCTGTATGTGCAGCTCAATGGGCTGGATGCGCAGAGCCGGATTCTCAACAGCTCGCTGGATGATTTCAGCCAGGCGTTGCAACTGACACGCAGCCGTTACGAAGGCCAGATTGCGTCTGAACTCGACCTGACCCGGGCGCAAAACCAACTGGCCGAAGCCAAGGCGCAACTGGATGAAGTGCGCGGGCAACGCAACCTCACCGAGCATGCCATTGGTGAGTTGGTGGGTGTGGCGGCCAGCAACTTCAGCGTGCCTGCGAGCCAACAGTTGATTGCGCTGCCGGGAATTCCTTCGCAGCTGCCGAGCCACCTGCTGCAACGCCGTCCGGACATTGCGGCGGCGGAACGGCGGGTGTTTGCCGCCAATGCCAATATCGGTGTGGCGAAGGCAGCGTGGTATCCGGACTTCAGCTTGACCGGGCTGATAGGCGGGCAGACGCAAGGGGTGGGTAACTTGCTGTCCGCCGGCAATCGGTATTGGGCGCTTGGGCCGTTGGTGAACTTGCCGATCTTTGATGGCGGGCGCTTGAGTGCCAATGAGCGTCAGGCCAAAGCCGAGTTTGAGGAGGCTTCGGCGCAGTACCGCAGCCATGTGCTCAAAGCCGTGCGCGAAGTGGAGGACAACCTGGCGCAGCTAAGGGATTTGCAGCAGCAAGCCCAGGATGAACAGGCGGCGGCGGATGCGGCGCAACATACGCAGTCGCTGGCGATGAATAGCTATCAAGCGGGGGCCGTGAGTTACCTCGACGTGGTGACCGCACAGACGGCGGCGTTGCAGGCGCAAAGGGCGTTGCAGGCCGTGCAGACGCGGCAGTTGCAGGCAAGCGTGGGGTTGGTGACGGCATTGGGCGGCGGTTGGCGCCCGAATGCGTGAACCACAAGCACTACCAACCACAGGCACGTCACTGCTGCTGCGGCCCTTGCCACAGACGGTGCCGCGGAGGACTATGCGCCCATGGCAAGGGTAGCGAAGCAGCGGCGAGGGATCAGTGGCAAAGTATTCAGATTTGGCCCATTTACTGCGTAGCAGAATTGTGGGGCTCTTTTCCAAAAGTGACCCGCCGTAAGGGCGGAACCCTACGAAGCCGTTACCGCAGCAACGGATATGTACTCATATCTACCTAAAAAACCCGTCAAAAACTTAGCGCAACACAAACAGATTATCGCTCCCACTGCGCGTGGGAACGATCTCGCGTTTCAGGCAGCGAGTTTGCCGCTGGCAATCGCAGCCGAAGCGGCCACCATCGCCCGCAACAACACCGCACACCCGGCGGCCAGGTCATCCGGTGCGGCGTTCTCGATTTCGTTATGGCTGATACCTCCCTCACACGGCACAAAAATCATCCCCGCCGGGCCGAGTTCGGCAACGAAAATCGCGTCGTGCCCTGCCCCGCTGACGATGTCCATGTTCGACAAGCCCAACCCATTCGCCGCATCCCGCACAGCGTCCACGCAGCCTTTGTCAAAATACAGCGGCGGGAAGTCGGCGGTGGGCTCCATTTCAAAACTCAAACCGTGTTTAGCGCAGGTCTCGTCGATCACTTTACGCACCTGGGCAATCATCGAATCCAAGCGCGCCGGTTCCAGGTGACGCAAGTCCAGAGTCATGCGCACTTCACCGGGGATGACGTTGCGCGAGCCGGGGTAGGCCTGCAAGCAACCGACAGTGCCACACGCATGCGGCTGATGCCCCAACGCGGCCGCATTCACCGCCGCCACCACTGCTGCGGCGCCTACCAGGGCGTCCTTGCGTAGGTGCATCGGCGTCGGCCCCGCATGGGCTTCAACGCCACGCAGTTTTAGGTCAAACCACTTCTGCCCAAGGGCGCCCAGCACCACACCGATGGTTTTTTTCTCGTCCTCAAGAATCGGCCCTTGTTCGATGTGCGCTTCGAAGTAAGCCCCGACTTTATGCCCACTCACAGGACGTGTGCCCGCATAGCCGATCGCATTCAATGCATCGCCTACACTGACGCCGTCCACGTCCACCTTGGCCAAGGTGTCCGCCAAGGTAAATTTCTCGGCAAACACGCCTGAGCCCATCATGCACGGCGGGAAGCGCGAGCCTTCTTCGTTGGTCCACACCACCACTTCCAGCGGTGCTTCGGTTTCGATCTTAAGGTCATTGAGCGTGCGCAACACTTCCACACCCGCCAGTACGCCGAAGCAGCCGTCGAACTTGCCGCCGGTGGGTTGGGTGTCAATATGGCTGCCGGTCATCACCGGCGGCAGGTTGGGATTACGGCCTGGGCGACGCGCGAAGATATTGCCGATGCCGTCGATGGTCACGGTGCAGCCGGCGCCCTCGCACCACTTCACAAACAGGTCACGGGCTTTGCGGTCGAGGTCGGTGAGGGCCAGGCGGCACACACCACCTTTGGGCGTGGCGCCGAGTTTGGCCAGGTCCATCAGGGACTGCCACAAGCGGTCGCGGTTGATGTGCTGATGGGTGGATTGCAGAACGTCCAGGGCAGCGTTCATGGGGATCTCCTCAGGCTACGTTTCTTATGAATTGACTCGCTCAACGGTGGGAGCTGGCTTGCCTGCAATGCGGGCGGCTCGGTATTTCTGCCGAACCGAGGTGTGCATGCGCGGTATTTCTGCCGAACCGAGGTGATGCCATCGCAGGCAAGCCAGCTCCCACATTGACCGTATTTACAAAGGTGATTTGGCGGTGACTGGGCTGACGCCGCGCTTGGCATTCAGGCCGTAATACAACACGCCACCCAACGCCGAACCGGTGAACCAACCGTAGCTGTAGAACCAGCTGAACGCATCACTACCCAGTGACAACAAAGTCAGCACCACCGGCACGCCGAAGGCGACAAAGCCGCTCCAGTTCCACGCCGGGTACACGTCATCACGGTACAATCCGCCCAGGTCCAACTGCTGTTTGCGGGTGATGAAGTAGTCCACCACCATGATCCCGGCAATCGGCCCCAGCAGGCTTGAATAGCCCAGCAACCAATTCGAATACACGGTCTCCAGGCTCACGTCCGAGACGATCAGCCCGAGTTTTTTCAGCAGTTCATGGCTCATCAGCGCCAGCCCAACCAGGCCGGTGAGGATCACCGCAGTGGTGCGGTTGATCAGCTTGGGCGCAATGTTCTGGAAGTCGTTGGTGGGCGAGACGATGTTGGCGGCGGTGTTGGTGGACAAGGTGGCGATGATGATCAGCAGCATGGCGATGGCGACCCCTACCGGGCTCTGGATATGCCCGATCAAGGTCACCGGGTCGGAGACGCTGACGCCCACCAGTTTCACCGACGCGGCGGTCATGATCACGCCGAGGGCGGCGAACAGGAACATGGTCAACGGCAGGCCGAAAATCTGCCCGAGAATCTGGTCCTTCTGGCTTTTGGCGCAACGACTAAAATCGGGAATGTTCAGCGACAAGGTCGCCCAAAACCCCACCATCGCGGTCAACCCCGCCATGAAGTACCCGGTGAGGCTCGCACCTTCGGGCCGCTTGGGTGGAATCGCCATCAGCTCGCTGAGCGATACATTCGGCATTGCCCACACCAACAGGCCAATCCCCACCGCCACCAGCAAGGGCGCGGACAAGGTTTCCAGGCGCTTGATCGACTCGGCGCCGCGCAGCACCACCCACAAATTCAGGCACCAGAAAATCATGAAACCGATCACTTCACCGGTGCCGCCGAGGGATTTCCAACCGTCGAAAATCGAGCCCAGGAACAAGTGAATTGCCAGCCCGCCAAACATCGTCTGGATACCAAACCAGCCGCACGCCACCAGCGCGCGAATCAGGCACGGCACGTTGGAACCGAGGATGCCAAACGACGAACGCAACAGTACCGGAAACGGAATGCCGTACTTGGTGCCAGGGAACGCGTTAAGCGTCAGCGGGATCAGCACCACGATATTGGCCAGCAAAATCGCCATCAGCGCCTCGCCCACCGACAAGCCGAAGTACGCGGTCAGCACCCCGCCGAGCGTGTAGGTGGGCACGCAGATCGACATGCCGACCCACAGCGCGGTGATGTGCCACTTGTTCCAGGTGCGTTCGTGCACCTTGGTCGGTGCCATGTCGTGGTTATAGCGAGGGCTGTCGAGGACGTCGGGGCCGGCGTCGAGTTCGTACAGGCCGTTACGCTCAATGACTTGCGATCTGTTCTGTTGCATGGCCGCTCCACGGTTTTTTCGAATTATTTTTGCTCATCCCACGCGTTGCGCAGAATGGCCGGAGTACCTCGTAAACAACATGACATCACGGGCCCGGCCAGCCGCCACTGCACTCAATAACCGTGCCGACCACCCACCTTGAACCCGCACCGCATCTATAACTCGCTGATGTTTATCAGCTTTGCGATTGAGCCTTCGGTACTTGGCGCGTTACTCAGGCTAAATAACGCGCAAGTTCCCGAACCGTCAGGACTCAATCTGGTGCAACACAATTATTTTTATTTACCGGCCCCGTCAAGAGGCATGTCTCAAGCGTCTGATTTGCAATAAGAAATGTTGCTCAAAACCAGAACCTGTCAAGTGCGTCAAAATGGTGAGCGGTCGCTACATTTTGGTGATTTACAGTTTTTATTGTTTTAAATCATAAAGTTAAATACGTTATAAGCTTAATAAAAATCTTCTTGCTCATTCGAAAAACTCGGGCTAGTTTCTATTCCTGTCACCGATGACAGGTTTTAACCAACTATCGGCAAGCAGCATTACAACACTTAGAACTGGCACAAGCCGGTCAAGCCTGTGAGGAACTCGACATGTCGCTGTTGATCCGTGGCGCCACCGTTATTACCCATGATGAAAGTTACCGCGCCGATGTTTTATGCGCAGGCGGTCTAATTCGCGCTATTGGCACGGATCTGGATATTCCCGCCGGCACTGAAGTACTCGACGGCAGCGGCCAATACTTGATGCCCGGCGGCATCGACCCCCACACCCATATGCAACTGCCCTTCATGGGCACCGTGGCCAGTGAAGACTTTTTCAGTGGCACGGCCGCGGGCCTGGCGGGCGGCACCACCTCGATCATCGATTTCGTGATTCCCAACCCGCAGCAGTCGTTGATGGAAGCCTTTCACCAGTGGCGCGGCTGGGCGCAAAAGTCCGCCTCCGACTACGGTTTTCATGTGGCGATCACCTGGTGGAGCGAGCAAGTGCGCGAGGAAATGGCCGAGTTGGTCAGCCACCACGGCATCAACAGCTTCAAGCATTTCATGGCCTACAAGAATGCGATCATGGCCGCCGATGACACGCTGGTCGCCAGCTTCGAGCGCTGCCTGGAACTCGGCGCGGTGCCCACCGTGCACGCAGAAAACGGCGAGTTGGTGTATCACCTGCAACGCAAGCTGATGGCCCAGGGCATCACCGGGCCGGAAGCGCACCCGCTGTCACGCCCCTCCCAGGTGGAAGGCGAAGCGGCCAGCCGCGCGATTCGCATCGCCGAGACCATCGGCACGCCGCTCTACCTGGTGCACGTGTCCACCAAGGAAGCGCTGGATGAGATCACCTACGCCCGTGGCAAGGGCCAGCCGGTGTACGGCGAAGTGCTCGCCGGCCACTTGCTGCTTGACGACAGCGTTTACCAACACCCCGACTGGCAAACCGCCGCCGGCTACGTGATGAGCCCGCCGTTCCGCCCACGCGGGCACCAGGAAGCACTGTGGCACGGGCTGCAATCGGGCAACCTGCACACCACCGCCACCGACCATTGCTGCTTCTGCGCTGAGCAAAAAGCCGCCGGCCGTGACGATTTCAGCAAGATCCCCAACGGCACCGCCGGCATTGAAGACCGCATGGCGCTGCTGTGGGACGAAGGCGTCAACACCGGGCGCCTGTCGATGCAGGAATTCGTCGCGCTGACCTCCACCAACACCGCGAAGATCTTCAACCTTTACCCGCGTAAAGGTGCGATCCGCGTAGGCGCGGACGCGGATCTGGTGCTGTGGGACCCCGCCGGTACGCGCACGATTTCGGCCAAGACCCACCATCAAAAAGTCGACTTCAACATCTTCGAAGGCAAGACCGTGCGCGGCGTGCCGAGCCACACCATCAGCCAGGGCAAACTGGTCTGGGCCGATGGCGACCTGCGCGCCGAACGTGGGGCCGGGCGGTATGTGGAACGCCCGGCGTACCCGTCGGTGTTTGAGCAGCTGAGCAAGCGGGCGGAGCATTCCAGGCCCACTGCTGTAAAGCGCTGAACATACAGCGCACATGATCGTTCCCACGCTCTGCGTGGGAATGCAGCCGGGGGTGCTCCGCGCCCTGAGAGCGTCCGGTGAGGCATTCCCACGCAGAGCATGGGAACGATCGCCCATCAGAGGCAGCACCTCAATAACCGTGAGGCCAAAACCGTGATCCAGACCCTGACCCACCTCCCCCATCCCCAAGAAGATGGGCCGACACTCGCCAGCCATTTCACCGACCTGGCGCCGCCGCTCAACGCCCGCCAGGCGCAATTGGAGGCCTCGCGCTGCCTGTACTGCTACGACGCGCCGTGCGTGACTGCATGCCCCAGCGAGATTGATATCCCCTCGTTCATCCGCAATATCCACACCGAAAACGTGCAAGGTGCGGCGCAGAAGATTCTCTCGGCCAACATCCTCGGCGGCAGCTGCGCGCGGGTTTGCCCCACCGAAATCCTGTGCCAGCAAGCCTGCGTGCGTAACAACGCCGAAGAATGCGCGCCGGTGCTGATCGGCCTGTTGCAACGCTACGCCATCGACAACGCGCACTTCAGCGAGCACCCGTTCCAGCGCGCTGCGCCGACCGGTAAGCGCATCGCCGTGGTCGGCGCCGGGCCGGCAGGCTTGGCCTGTGCACATCGCGCCGCCTTGCACGGCCATGACGTGGTGATGTTCGAAGCACGGGAAAAGGCCGGCGGCCTGAATGAATACGGGATCGCCAAGTACAAACTGGTGGATGACTTTGCCCAGAAGGAGCTGGATTTCCTCCTGCAGATCGGCGGCATTGAAATCCGCCACGGCCAGCGCCTGGGTGACAACCTAACCTTGAGCGAACTGCACCAGCAATTCGACTCCGTGTTCCTCGGCGTCGGCCTGGCCGCGAGCAAACAGCTTGGCCTGCCCTTTGAGGACGCCCCCGGCCTGCTCGCCGCCACCGACTACATCCGCGAACTGCGCCAGGCCGATGACCTCACACAACTGCCGCTGGCCGACCGTTGCATTGTGCTCGGCGCCGGCAACACCGCCATCGACATGGCCGTGCAAATGGCCCGCCTCGGCGCCCGCGATGTGAACCTGGTGTACCGCCGCGGCTTGGCCGACATGGGCGCCACCGGGCATGAGCAGGACATTGCCAAGGCCAACCAGGTGCGCCTGCTGACCTGGGCACAACCCGAAGAAGTGTTGCTGGATGATCTAGGCCGCGTGCGCGGCATGCGCTTCGCCCGTACGCGCATGGAAAATGGTCGCCTGCACCCCACTGGCGAGACCTTCGAACTGGCCGCCGATGCGATCTTCAAGGCCATCGGCCAAGGTTTCGATAACGAGGCCCTGCACGACCCGCTGGCTCAACAACTGCACCGCGTGGGCGAACGCATCTTTGTCGACGAACACCTGCAAACCAGCATCCCAGGCGTCTATGCCGGCGGCGATTGCGTCAGCCTCGGCCAGGACCTCACCGTGCAGGCGGTGCAACACGGCAAGCTGGCAGCTGAAGCCATGCACGCCCAACTCATGCTGAATGTGGAGGCTGCGTAATGGCCGATCTCTCGATTGTATTCGCCGGTATCAAAGCCCCCAACCCGTTCTGGCTGGCCTCGGCGCCGCCTACCGACAAGGCCTACAACGTAGTCCGCGCCTTCGAGGCCGGCTGGGGCGGCGTGGTGTGGAAAACCCTCGGTGAAGACCCGGCGGCGGTCAACGTGTCGTCACGCTACTCGGCGCACTACGGCGCCAACCGCGAAGTGCTGGGCATCAACAATATCGAGCTGATCACTGACCGCTCCCTGGAGATCAACCTGCGGGAAATCACCCAGGTGAAAAAGGATTGGCCGGACCGCGCGCTGATTGTGTCGCTGATGGTGCCGTGCGTTGAAGAGTCGTGGAAAAACATCTTGCCGCTGGTGGAAGCCACCGGCTGCGACGGCATCGAACTGAATTTCGGCTGCCCCCACGGCATGCCGGAGCGCGGCATGGGCGCGGCCGTCGGCCAGGTGCCGGAGTACGTGGAACAGGTGACGCGCTGGTGCAAGACCTATTGCTCGCTGCCGGTGATCGTCAAGCTCACGCCAAACATCACTGACATCCGCGTGGCGGCACGTGCGGCGTATCGCGGCGGTGCGGATGCGGTGTCGCTGATCAACACCATCAATTCGATCACCAGCGTGGACTTGGAGCGCATGGTCGCCCTGCCGGTGGTCGGCACCCAAAGTACCCATGGCGGGTATTGCGGCTCGGCGGTCAAGCCGATTGCCCTGAACATGGTCGCGGAAATCGCCCGCGACCCGCAGACCCAAGGCCTGCCGATCTGCGGGATTGGCGGCATCGGCAACTGGCGCGACGCGGCGGAATTCGTCGCACTGGGTTGCGGCGCGGTGCAGGTGTGCACGGCGGCCATGTTGCATGGGTTTCGGATTGTGGAAGAGATGAAGGATGGGCTGTCGCGGTGGATGGACAGCCAAGGCTACAAAAGCTTGCAGGAGTTTTCCGGCCGCGCGGTAGGCAACACGACCGATTGGAAGTACCTGGATATCAACTATCAGGTGATCGCCAAGATCGATCAGGAGGCCTGTATTGGCTGTGGGCGTTGCCATATTGCCT
The DNA here is from genome assembly GCF_009707325.1 of Pseudomonas sp. IB20. Taxonomy (NCBI): domain Bacteria; kingdom Pseudomonadati; phylum Pseudomonadota; class Gammaproteobacteria; order Pseudomonadales; family Pseudomonadaceae; genus Pseudomonas; species Pseudomonas gelidaquae. Next base: position 3,220,950 of record NZ_CP046103.1, read on the forward strand.
GTGAGGACACCTCGCACCAGGCCATCTCGAGTTTGAAACAGGCAGACGGCACGCACAAATACGAGGTGATTGACGATGAGTGCGTGGGCTGCAATTTGTGCCAGATCACCTGCCCGGTGGCCGATTGCATCGAGATGGTGCCGGTGGAGACGGGCAAGCCGTTTTTGAATTGGACACAGGATCCGCGTAATCCGTATCGGGAGGCTGTGTAGTCCTTTAGACCGCTATCGCAGCGATGCGGCGGCCCGGCAAGCCAGCGCCCACACTTGGAATGCATTCCCCTGTGGGAGCTGGCTTGCCTGCGATGGGGCCCTAAGCCTCACCACACCTTTAAGGCTCCAACCCAATCCCACGCAAAATCACTGCGGTCACCGTCTGAATCGCCTTCTCGAACTGCATGTCCGACAACGGCTGGTGATCATTCAAAATCATCACCTGGTGATCAAAGTCCGCATAGTGCTGGGTCGACGCCCAGATCATGTACAGCAGGCTCGACGGTTCCACCGGCAGGATGCGTTTATCTTCCACCCATTGGCGAATTTTCGCTTCCTTCATCTTGGCCCAGTCGTACAGGCTTTCATCCAGCGCCTCACCGAGTGTCGGCGCGCCGTGGATGATTTCGTTGGCCCAGACTTTCGAGCCATACGGCCGCGTACGCGAGCGCTGCATCTTGGCGCGGATGTAGCTGCTGAGCACCACCCGCGGGTCATCGAAGGTTTCAAAGCTCAGGGCATCCTGCTTCCACAGCTCCAGCAAGTCGAACAGCACCGCGCTGTACAGCTCACTTTTGGTGGTGAAGTAGTAATGCAGGTTGGAGCGCGGCAGTTGCACTTCTTCAGCAATATCGGCCATGGCGGTGCTGCCGTAGCCCTTCTCGGCGAAGATTTTCTCCGCCGCCAGCAGGATTTTTTCGACGTTGACCCGACGAATTCCGATCTTGTGATTGCCCATAAGGGCTCCCTGACAACAACTTGGATTAAAGACTACCATCCGCTCTAGATCGCGGCGACAGCCCATAGTGAAACTTCTTACGCGAAGCTTTCCCCCGCAAAACGGATTTTCGACGTTGACCCGACGAATTCCGATCTTGTGATTGCCCATAAGGGCTCCCTGACAACAACTTGGATTAAAGACTACCATCCGCTCTAGATCGCGGCGACAGCCCATAGTGAAACTTCTTACGCGAAGCTTTCCCCCGCAAAACGGATTGGTTAGGATCGCGGTCCCCTTGAAGGATCATTGCCATGACTATTCGACTGCGTGTGGCCGCCGACGACCCAGTGCTGGGAGCACTGTGGGAGCGCTCGGTACGGGCCACCCATGACTTCCTCCCCGAGGATGACATTCAACGTTTGCTGCCCGTGGTGCGCGACGCCTACCTGCCGATGCCGGCCCTCGACGTTTGGGTCTATGAAGACCAGAACGGTATCGCCGGGTTTATCGGCACTGGCGGGCACAACGTGGAAATGTTGTTTATCGACCCCGACCGCCGTGGCCAGGGCGTCGGCCGCCAATTGCTCGACCACGCCCGCGCGCGCCACGACACGCTGACGGTGGACGTCAACGAACAAAACCCGCAGGCCGTGGGTTTCTACCTGCACTATGGTTTTATCCAGGTCGCGCGTTCGCCGTTGGATGGCGAAGGCAGACCCTTTCCCTTGCTGCACATGGCTTTACCGACTCTCTAAACCTGAAGGTATTGAACAATGTTGATCAAGAAAACCCTGACCACCGTCGCCCTGCTCGCCTCCTTGCTGGGTGCTTCGGCCGCCTTTGCCCATGCCCACTTGAAAAGCGAAACGCCCGCCGCCGACAGCACTGTCGCCGCGCCCGCCGACCTGCGCCTGACCTTCAGCGAAGGCGTCGAAGCGACCTTCACCAAGGTGTCCCTGAGCAAGGACGGCACCGAAATCGCGATCAAAGGCCTGGAAACCCCAGACGCCGACAAGAAAACCCTGGTAGTCACGCCGGCCGCGCCACTGGCCGCCGGCAACTACAAAGTGGTGTGGAATGCGGTGTCAGTCGACACTCACAAGAGCAACGGTGAATACAGCTTCAAGGTCGGCCAATAACCCATGGCGACCCTGCTGGTGCTGTGCCGCTTCCTGCATTTCATCGTCGTGTTGTTGATGTTCGGGGCCTGTGTGTTCAGGCCCTGGCTGTTGGGCGCTGAACCGCACCCCGCGCTGGACCGGCAACTGCACCGCATCACCCGCATGCTGGCCTGGTTGGGGCTGATCTCCGGCGTGGCCTGGCTGTTATTGATTACCGCCAGCATGGCCGGCAGCTGGGAGGCGGCCTTGCAACCGGCGACCGTGCAACTGGTGCTGGGCAAAACCTTCTTTGGCCAGGTGTGGGTCTGGCATCTGTTGCTGAACCTGTTGCTGGTGATCGTGCTGATCAAACCCTGGCCGGCGCTGCGCCTGCCGTTGATCGCCCTGCTGCTGGCGACATTAGCACCGGTCGGCCACGGCGCCATGCTCAATGGGTTGAGCGGGCAGTTGCTGATCCTCAACCAGGTGGTGCACTTGGTGTGCGTCGGCGCCTGGCTCGGTGGGTTGCTGTTGCTGGTGTTAATCCTCAGGCAGCCTGAGCGCTTCGCACTGGAGCCGATCCTCCGGCGCTTCAGCGGCGTGGGTTATGGCTTGGTCGCGGGGTTGCTGGTGACTGGCTTGATCAACGTGCGCGTGCTGACCGGGCAACTGTGGCCCACGCCCTTGTTCAATGGCTTTGCCCTGATTCTGTTGATCAAAGTGCTGCTGGTGCTGGGCATGTTGGCGCTGGCGTTGCTGAACCGGCTACGTATTGAACGATGCGAAGAGCGCCGGGGCAGTTTGAAGGCCAGTGTGATGCTGGAGTGGGTATTGGGTGTTTGCGCGGTCGCCGCCGTTTCGCTGCTTGGCACACTTGCGCCGATGGTCATGGCCAACTAAAAATCTCTGAGCACAGCCAGTTCCCACATTGACCGTGCCCACTTTTGATCGAAACGCCTGCTGTCGTCGTACAACTTCCGCTTGACACCCCAACAAAACCCCGTAAACATCCCGAAAAATGTTGTACGACAACGCACAACAAATAATAAAAACAACAAAATCACAAGGGAGCTTCACTGTGAGTCAATTCGCCCGCAATTCCTCCTCGCGTATCGGCCTTCTCGGTCTCGGCAGCCTGGCGTTCACCCTTCCCCTCAGCGCCCATGCCGATGGTTTTCTCGAAGACGCCAAGGCCACGCTGAACCTGCGTAACGCCTACTTCAACCGCAACTTCACCAACCCCACTTACCCGCAAGCCAAGGCCGAAGAGTGGACGCAGAACTTCATCCTCGATGCCAAATCCGGCCTCACCCAAGGCACTGTGGGTTTTGGGCTTGATGTGCTGGGCCTGTATTCGCAAAAGCTCGACGGCGGCAAAGGCACGGGGGGCACTCAGTTGCTGCCGATCCACAGCGATGGCCGCCCCGCCGACAATTTCGGGCGCCTGGGCGTGGCCCTGAAAACCAAACTGTCGAAGACCGAACTGAAGGTCGGCGAGTGGATGCCGGTGTTGCCGATCCTGCGCTCCGACGACGGCCGCTCGCTGCCCCAGACCTTTCGTGGCGGCCAGGTCACCTCCAATGAAATCGCCGGCCTAACCCTCTACGGCGGGCAGTTTCGCGGTAACAGCCCGCGTAACGACGCGAGCATGCAAGCCATGTTCATGAACGGCAAAGCCGCGTTCACCTCCGACCGTTTCAACTTCGGCGGCGGCGAATACAGCTTCAATGACAAACGCACCCAGGTCGGCGTGTGGTACGCCGAGTTGGCGGATATCTACCAGCAGCAGTATTTCAACCTGACCCACAGCCAGCCGGTGGGCGACTGGACCCTGGGCGCCAACCTCGGTTACTTCAACGGCAAGGAAGACGGCAGCGCCCTGGCCGGTGAGCTCGACAACAAGACCCTCTCTGCCCTGCTCTCGGCCCGCTACAACGGCAACACCTTCTACGTCGGCCTGCAGAAACTCAGCGGCGACAGCTTGTGGATGCGCGTCAACGGCACCAGCGGCGGCACCTTGGCCAACGACAGCTACAACGCCAGCTACGATAACGCCAAGGAAAAATCCTGGCAGGTGCGCCATGACTTCAACTTCGTGGTGCTCGGCATCCCGGGGCTGACCCTGATGAACCGCTATATCAGCGGCAGTAATGTGCACACCGGGGCGATTACCGACGGCAAGGAATGGGGCCGCGAATCAGAACTGGCCTACACGGTACAGAGTGGCGCGCTGAAGGATTTGAATGTGCGCTGGAGGCATTCGACGATGCGTCGGGACTTCAGCAACAATGAGTTTGATGAGAATCGGATCTTCGTCAGTTATCCAATTTCCTTGCTCTGACTCGGTCAATGTGGGAGCGGGCTTGCTCGCGAAGGCGGTGTATCAGACCCAGATAAGCCGACTGACCCACCGCCTTCGCGAGCAAGCCCACTCCCACATTTTGATCTTCACTCGTCAGGAAGAGCGTTGACAAGCCAGGGACTCCCTAACGATACTTCCACCAAGTCATACGACAACCTACAACAACAATGGAACCCTCATGACCACCTCCCCAACCACGCCTGTTCCATTCAACCGCCTGTTGCTCACCGGTGCCGCCGGCGGCCTGGGCAAAGTCTTGCGCGAACGCCTGCGCCCTTACGCTCAGGTGCTGCGCCTGTCGGACATCGCCAGCATGGCCCCGGCTGCCGATGCTTCCGAAGAAATACAACCTTGCGATCTCGCCGATAAACACGCCGTGCACCACCTGGTGGAAGGCGTTGACGCCATCCTGCACTTTGGCGGCGTTTCGGTGGAGCGTTCCTTTGAAGAAGTGCTCGGCGCCAACATCTGCGGAATTTTCCATCTCTACGAAGCCGCGCGCCGCCACGGCGTGAAACGCGTGATTTTCGCCAGTTCCAACCATGTGATCGGCTTCCATAAACAGGGTGAAAAGCTTGACGCCCACTCGCCGCGCCGCCCGGACAGCTACTACGGCCTGTCCAAGTCTTACGGCGAAGACATGGCGAGTTTCTACTTCGACCGCTACGGCATCGAGACCGTGAGCATCCGCATCGGCTCCTCATTCCCCGAGCCGCAGAACCGCCGCATGATGCACACCTGGCTGAGCTTCGACGACCTCACCCAGCTGCTCGAACGCGCGCTGTACACGCCGAATGTCGGCCATACCGTGGTCTATGGCATGTCGGACAACCTCGACACCTGGTGGGACAATCGCTACGCCGCGCACCTGGGTTTTGCGCCCAAGGACAGCTCCGAGGTGTTCCGCGCCCAGGTCGAAACCCTGCCACCAGTCGCCGCCGATGACCCGGCCAAGGTCTATCAGGGCGGCGCATTCTGCGCGGCGGGGCCGTTCGGTGACTGAGCACACAGCAACCCAAGGGAATGAGTGACCATGACGACTGAATTGATCGTCGACGCCCGTAATGCCGTGGGCGAATGCCCGGTGTGGGTGCCCGAGGAAAACGCGCTGTATTGGGTGGATATTCCCAACGGCGGCCTGCAACGCTGGAGCGCCGCCAGCGGGCACGTCGCCGCGTGGAAAGCCCCGCAGATGCTCGCCGGTATTGCCCGCACCACGGCGGGCAACTGGGTTGCCGGAATGGAAACCGGCTTTTTCCAACTCACCCCGCACCACGACGGCAGCCTCGACACCACGCCTCTGGCCAGTGTTGAGCACCCACGCGCGGACATGCGTTTGAACGACGGCCGCTGTGATCGCCAGGGCCGTTTCTGGGCCGGCAGCATGGTGCTGAACATGGGTTTGAATGCGGCCGAGGGCACGCTGTACCGCTACGCATCGGGCGCGGCGCTGCATGCCCAGCTGGACGGGTTCATCACCCTTAATGGCCTGGCCTTCAGTCCCGACGGCCGCACGATGTATGCCTCGGATTCACACCCGTTGGTGCAACAGATCTGGGCCTTCGATTACGACATCGAGACCGGCACCCCGTCCAACCGCCGAGTGTTCGTCGATATGCATCCACTCCCCGGCCGCCCCGACGGCGCAGCAGTCGACGCCGATGGCTGTTACTGGATCTGCGCCAACGACGCCGGGCTGATTCACCGTTTTACCCCCGACGGTCGCCTGGACCGCTCCCTCAGCGTGCCGGTAAAAAAGCCCAGCATGTGCGCCTTCGGCGGCAGTCGCCTGGACACGCTGTTCGTCACCTCGATCCGTGATGACAAGAGTGACCAGTCGCTGGCAGGCGGCGTGTTCGCCCTCAACCCTGGCGTCCAAGGGCTGCCCGAACCCCACTTCATCCTCTAGCCGCGGTGCTGTGATGATTGAACTCAAAGACACCCTGACCCACCTCACCCTGGCCCCGGCCGTAGGTGGCAGCATCGTCAACTGGGCGGTGCGCGCCACCGGGCAGCCACTGCTGCGGCACAGTGATGAGCAGGCGATGAACACCGGCTTGCCGGGCAAGCTGGGCTGTTACCCGCTGGTGCCGTGGTCCAACCGCATAGCCCAAGGCGGTTTCGATAACCCTCACGGCTGGCTGGCGCTGGCGCCGAACAGCCTCACAGATCCGTTGCCGATTCATGGTTCAGCCTGGCAGCAGGCGTGGCAGGTGGTTAGCCAGACGGCGCACGAAGTGGTGCTGGAGGTGGTCTGCGACACGCCGTTCGCCTACCGCGCCGAGCAGCGTTTTCGGTTGCACGACGGTGAGCTGAGCATCGCATTACGCGTGACGCATCTGGCCGAAACGGCGGCGTGGCATGGCCTGGGGTTGCATCCCTATTTGCCGCGTCGAGCGGGTACGCGCTTACAGGCCAAGGCTGCGCAGGTGTGGATGAGTGATGCGGCCAAGTTGCCGACGGGATTGGCGCCGGTGCCGCAGGCTTGGGACTTTCAGGTCTTGAAAAACCTGCCCGAAGGGTTGGTGGACAATGGGTTCTGCCAGTGGGATGGGCATTGCCGGATCGAGCAGCCGGAGTTGGGCTATGCGCTGGAATGCCAGGCCACAGGTGCCGATTATTTCCTGCTGTACTGCCCGCCGGGGTTGGGGTTCTTTTGTGTTGAGCCGGTGAGTCATCCGGTGAATGCGCATCACCTGCCCGGCAGGCCGGGTCTCAAACTGCTGGAACAAAACCAGTCAACCCACCTGGATTTCACTCTGAAATACCGTCCGTTGTAGGGGCAGGCTTTTGTGGCGAGGGAGCGTGCTCCCTTGCCACAGAGAGCATTCCCACTTTTGTGATCTGTGTTGTGTCAGGGCGCAGTGTTTTTGAGGCGCCCGGCGGTGTCGATACTGACTACCACCGACAACCCCGGCCGCAACCGCTCAATCTCAGCTTGTTCCGGGTTCACCGTAATGCGCACCGGCACCCTCTGGGCGATCTTCACAAAGTTGCCGGTGGCGTTGTCCGCCTGCAACAGGCTGAACTCCGAGCCGGTCGCCGGGGAGATATGCTGCACCGTGCCGTGAAACGTGCGGTGATTCAGCGCATCCACCGTGAAGGTCACCGGTTGGCCGACCTGCACATTGTCCATCTGGGTTTCTTTCATATTGGCGATCACCCACAGCTGCGGCGGCACCAGCGCCATCAACTGCGCGCCGGAGTTGACGTAGGCCCCCAGGCGCACACCGATCTGCCCCAGTTGGCCGTCACGCGGCGCGATGATGCGCGTATTGGACAGGTCGATTCGTGCCAGCTCCACCGCCGCATCGGCACTCGCCACAGCGGCTTCCAATGAACCGCGATTGACGATCACCGTTTGCAGGTCCTGGCGGGCAATTTCGAGGTTGGCCTGGGCCTGGGCCACGGCGGCGATGGTCTGTGCATTGGCAGCGCGGGTCACGTCCAGCTCACGCTTGGACACCGAGCCATCGCTGATCAGCTCTTCGTTACGGCGCAGGTCGGCGGTGCTTTTGCGCGCCTGGGCCTGGCTGTCGACCAGCGCGGCCTGACGCAGTTTGATGGTGGCTTCGGCGCTGTTGCGTTGCTGCACCACATTGGCCAGCGCTGCCTTCTGCACCGCCAGTTGCGCCAGCGCCTGGTCGAGGCGCTGCTTGTAGATACGGTCATCCAGGCGCACCAGCAGGTCGCCGGCCTTGACGAACTGGAAGTCCTGCACCGGCACTTCGTGCACGTAGCCGGCGAGTTGCGGGCCGATAATCGTCACTTGGCCGCGCACCAGCGCGTTCTCGGTGGTTTCCACCGCGCTGCTGAACGGCGGCAATTGCCAGGCATACAGCACGATCAGCACGCCGACGATAGCAATCGCGGCAAAGCCCAGGGACGAGATGATGCGCACCCGCAGCGAGCGCGGCTCGGTGACCGAGGCACCCGGCGGCGTGGTGCCTTCCGGGGTCGAGGCGATGGCGTTGGTAGTAGTCGTTGTACGGGTAGTCGGTTCGGTCATGAAGTAACGCCGCTGGGTTGAACGGGAGGGGCTGCTGCCTTGGTAGTACTCATCAGCCACAGGCTGCGGGTGAAGATCCAGAGCATGGTGAGGATCGCGATAATCGCAATCAGCATGAACACATCGTTGTAGGCCATCACATTCGCCTCACGCGTGGCCGCCGTGGCCAGGCTGCGAATGCCCATCAGGTTGCGCAGTTCAGGGTCGGCGATCACGCCGCCATACGCCGAACCGCCGCTCTGCACGCGTGCGGCCACACGCGGGTCAAGCAAGGTCAGGTGCTCGACGATCATGCTGGAGTGGTACTTCTCGCGCACGATCTGGAAGGTGCCCAGTAAGGCCGCGCCAATCAGGCCGCCGAGGTTCTGGCAGATACCGAACATCACCGAGAAACTCACCAGGTTGCGCGGGTTGGTCAACACGTTTTTCGTGCCCAGCACCATGGTCGGCCCCAGAAAGAAGGTGCCGCCAAAGCCTAGCAGGAATTGGCTGATGTACAGGTTTTCCGGGCGGGTCAGGTTGCTGGAGAAACTGTCCATCACCGAGCCGGTGGCCATCAACGCCAGGGAGATGATCAGCGGCATCAGCAGGTGCGCCGGGTTGATCGTCAGCGCACTCACCACCAGCCCGGCAATCGCCCCGGCCAGCATCACCACGTACAGCGTGTGCATCTGCTGGTAGCTCATGTTCAACATCTGCATGAACCCCACAGCGCCGGTGGACTGCTCTGACAGCACCATACGAATCAGCACCACCGCCAGCGCCAGGCGAATCATCACCCCGCTGCCCAGCCAACGCGTCATCAGCAATGGGTTGGCACGGTTATGCTCGATGGCCAGGCCGGCCATGATCAACACCAGGGAACAGGCCGAGGCCACGCCGATCCACGGCGCTTCCAGCCACCAGTCGATGCGCCCCAGGGACAGCACTGCGCACAACAGCGCCACGCCGGTGGCGAGGATGCCAAAGGTGAGGAAGTCAAGTTTTTCAAAGGTCTTGAAGCGATCGCCCGGCGGCAATTTGAGCAGGAATACGCAGCCCAGGCAGATCAGCGCCAGGCCCAGCTCGAACAGGTACAGCCCGCGCCATTCGGCAATTTGCAGCAAGTCTTCAGAGAACAACCGCGCCAGCGGCAGCGCCAACTGCGCAGTGCCAAGGCCCAGCACCAGGGCTTTCAAGCGCCACTTGGCTGGGAACGCCTGGATCATGTAGTACAAGCCCAGCGAACTCAGCGCCGCACCCACCATGCCGTGGGCCGCCCGTACCGCGATGGCCGAACTGAGGTCGTTGACGAACAAGTGGCCGAAGGTCACCAGCGCATACAACACCAGGAACACTTCGGTAAACGCGCGCAGGCCGAACTGCTGGCGAAACTTCACCAGCAGCAGGTTCATGCACACGTTGGTCATTACATAGGCGGCGGGCAGCCACGCCATCTCGGCGGTGGTCGCGCCCAAGGCGCCTTGCAGGTATTGCAGGTTGGCGATTACCAGCGCGTTGCCGAGCCCGCCGGTGATTGCCACCAGCACGCCGACCAACGCGAACAGCCAGCGCTTGTGCGTGGGGTGCAGCGGCGTCGACGGCGAGCCGGGCAGGCTCGGGCGCTCGTGGAGCTGCCAGGTGTGGGGAGTGTATTTATCCATTCGATGACCTTGATGAGCCGACGTGCAAGGTCGGTGAAGCCGTTACTCAGGGACTAGTAAACCTGAGAGACGTTCATCTTGCCATGTCTCAAGCGGGCACCGCCCCTTCCGCTTGAGATCACCTTTGTTTTGCGTAGCACATTACAGGTCAGATCCAGCCGCATGCATACCGCCTTGTTTCAGACCTTGTTTCAGAGCAACGCCTTGACCAACATGCCGACGGCCACCACCACACACAGGCTGGCAAACCCAACCTGCAAGGTTCGCGCCTTGATCACCGAACACAGGCGCCGCCCAACCAACATGCCGACAATGCTCGCAGCGATAAACACCCAGCCTACAGGCTCAATACTCACACCGGCATGCATCGCACCCGCCACGCCAATGAGCGAGATCAGGCTGATCACCATCAACGAGGTGGCGACGATCCCCCGCATCTGCACATCGGTCAGTTGCTTGAATGCGGGCACGATCAGAAAACCACCGCCCACGCCGAGCAAACCCGACACCGCGCCGGTCACCGCACCCAGCGCGGCTAACGTAGTACTGCACTTGGCGGTCCAGGCAAAGCGCCCGGTTTGCTGATCGAGCATGCAGTTCTTCTGGCCCCAGGACGCGGCGCCATGGTCACTCGGCCCGGCCTCGACCTTTTCGCGCTGCAACATACGCCAGGCCACCAGCACCATCAGCGCGCTGAACAGGCCCATCAACACGGGCTCCGACAGTTGGTGGGCAATGAACACCCCCAGTGGCGAGAACAGCGCGCCGAGCAAGGCGATCAGCAACGCGGCGCGATAACGCACCAGGCCATGGCGCAACCCGTCGATTGCACCCACCGCTGCCGCCGCGCCCACGGCGAGCAGCGACACCGGCGCCGCCTGGGTCATGGTCAAGCCCAAGCCCAACACCAGCGCCGGCACCCCGAGGATGCCACCGCCCGCGCCGGTGAGGCCCATGACCAGGCCCATCAATACGCCCAACAGACTTGCCAGCAGCATTTAATCCACCTTGCTCAGGCGGGTCAGCCACTCACGGCCCTTAAGCATGCCGTTCCAGTAAAACCACGGCAGCAACGTGGCCTTGAGGAACCACATCGAACGGCGCGCCTGGGTCGGGTCCAGCGGGAAGGTCGGCAGCAGTTTGCCGCCATAGCCGAACTCGGCCAGCACCACCTTGCCCTTCTCCACTGTCAGCGGGCAGGAACCGTAGCCGTCGTACTTGAGCGGCAGCGGCGCCTGTTTGCGCAGGGCCAATAGGTTTTCGGCCACCACCACAATCTGCTTGCGCACGGCGGCGGCGGTCTTTGCGTTGGTGGTGCCGCACACGTCACCCAGGCCGAAGATATGCGGGTAGCGCAGGTGTTGCAGGCTGTGGGGGTTGACCTCGCACCAGCCGGCGGCGTCGGCCAGCGGGCTTTGGCGGATAAAGTCCGGGGAGACTTGCGGCGGCACCACGTGCAGCAGGTCGAAGGACTTCTCTTCAACGCTGACATTGCCCGCTGCGTCCTTCACCTCGAACCAAGCCTTGCGTGCCGGGCCATCCACCCTGATCAGGTTGGAGTTGAACGCCAGGCGCGCGTTGTACTTCTCGACGTATTTCATCAATGGCGGCACAAAGGTCGCCACGCCAAACAGTGCGGCGCCGGCAAGATCGAACTCGACATCGATGTTTTTCAGATTGCCTTGCTTGAGCCAGTGATCGCAGGACAAGTACATGGCTTTTTGCGGCGCACCGGCACATTTGATCGGCATCGCAGGCTGGGTAAAGATCGCCTTGCCGCTCTTGAGTTGCTGCACCAGCTGCCAGGTGTAGGCGGCGTGCTCGTAGCTGTAGTTGGAGGTAACGCCGTGCTGGCCGAGGGTGGCTTGCAGGCCTTCGACTTTCTCCCAGGCCAGGCGCAGGCCGGGGCACACGATCAGGTTGTTCCAGGTGACGCGCTGGCCGTTGTCGAGCACCAGGGTTTGCTCGTCGGGCAGCAGTTCGGTGACGGCGGCCTGTACCCAGGTGACGCCATTGGGCAGTACGTCGGCCAATGGGCGCCGGGTCTTTTTGACGTCGTAGGCGCCGCCGCCGACCAGGGTCCAGGCCGGCTGGTAGCAGTGGTATTCACTCGGCTCGATCAGGGTGATGTTCAGGTGCGGATCACGCTTGAGCAGGCTGGCCAGCAGGCCGATGCCTGCCGAACCGCCGCCAATGACTACGATGTCGCCACTGATGGTGGGGCCACAGTGTTGGTCGTTCATGTCAATCGCCTTTTTATACATGCACACAAGGGTCGCTGCCGGATGGCGTCACGCCCAGCTTTTGATGACCGCACCGCAGTACAGCCCGGAGAGGGTCTTCATTACTTGAATCACTTCATGGCTGGCCAGCCCGTAGAAAATGTATTTGCCTTCCCGACGGGTAGCGACCAACCCTTCGTCGCGCAAAATGCCCAACTGTTGTGACAGCGTAGGCTGTCTTACGCCGGTCATGGTTTCCAATTCACCAACGTTGCGCTCACCCTGGGTCAACTGACACAGGATCAACAAACGGTCCTCATTGGCCAATGCCTTGAGCAAGGAGCAGGCCTTGGACGCCGAGGCGCGCAGTTGGGCGACTTCGCCTTCACTCAGAGTAGATTCCATTTGCTTCGGGTCCTTTCTGTCACTTAAGCTCAAAACATTATGTGTAAACGTAAATTGATTGTAACCATTTTTTTCACCACCGAGGGACAGCCGCCATGCCAGCGTTGATTCAAGATTTTCTGGACGAGGCATCGTCGACCTTCACCTATGTCATCTATGAAACTGACGGCGGCCCCTGCGCTATCGTCGACTCGGTGCTCAATTACGACCCAGCCTCCGGGCGCACCCATACGGCCCAGGCGGACAAGGTCACAGCCTTTGTGCGTGAGCACGGCTTGCAGGTGCAATGGCTGCTGGAAACCCATGCGCATGCTGATCACCTGTCTGCCGCGCCGTACCTGCGGCGCACCTTGGGCGGCAAGATTGCCATTGGTCAGTCGATCAGCAAGGTTCAAGGGGTATTCAAGAATCTGTTCAACCTGGAGCCCGAATTTCGCGTCGATGGCTCGCAGTTCGACCATTTGTTTGCGCCGGATGAGATCTTTCATATCGGCAACGTGAAGGCCCAGGCGCTGCATGTACCCGGGCATACGCCGGCGGACATGGCTTACTTGATCGACGGCCGGTTGATCCTGGTGGGCGACACGCTGTTCATGCCCGATGTGGGCACTGCGCGTTGCGACTTTCCTGGCGGGGATGCCCGGCAGTTATATGCGTCGATGCGCAAGTTGCTGGCCTTCCCGGATGAAACCCAGCTGTATGTCTGCCATGACTATCCGCCGCAAGGCCGTGAGGCCAAGTGCCTGACCACCGTGGCGGAACAGCGCGCGGGGAATATCCATGTGCATGACGGTGTGGATGAGGCTGCGTTTGTTGAAATGCGCACCACACGTGATGCCGGGCTGGGGATACCGACGCTGCTGTTGCCGGCGATACAGGTGAACGTGCGGGCCGGGAATATGCCGCCGGCGGAGGAAAATGGCGTGGTCTACCTGAAAATTCCGCTCAATCAACTTTAAGTCGGCTGATCGAAATAGGACCCTTTGACGCGCGCAAGCCCTGACCACAATTCGTCGAGGTGCTTGAAGCCCCACGCTTCAGCAGTTTTTCGGCCGACGATCTTGTCGGGCCGCTTGGCCAGGTTGACCACCACCTGGGTAATCGGCAAGCGGGAACGCGTGGAAAAGAACACTTTCACGATCGGCGTCAGCAATGCGCCAGGGTTTTGTTCGATGACCACGCCGATACGGCCACTCTCCAGTCGAACCAGGGCGCCGACCGGATAAATGCCCACGCACCGGACAAACGCCTGGAACACCCGGGCATCAAAATGGCCTTTCCATTCCGCCATTTTCTGTATCGCCTCGTCAGGCCCCCAGCCATGTTTGTAGGGGCGCTCCGAGGTGATCGCATCGTACACGTCACACACTGCGCCCATTTGCGCAAACAGGCTGATCTGGTCCTGAACCAGGCCGTGGGGGTAGCCGCTGCCATCGCATTTTTCATGGTGATGCAAGCACACATCGAGCACCAGTGCGCTGATGTGCGGGCACTGGCGAAGCATGTCTGCGCCCTGTACCGGATGCAGACGCACCGAGGCAAACTCAAGCGCTGTCAACGTGCCGGGCTTACTCAGGATCGCTTCGGGAACCGCCATCTTGCCGACATCGTGGAACAGCCCTGCCAGCCCTGCCTCCTGGATCAGGGCGGGCTCCAATTGCAGCTGGCGCGCCATTGCAATCATCAACCCACACACGGCCACCGAGTGCATGTAGGTGTATTCATCGGCGGTCTTCAGGCGTGCCAGGCTGATGAAGGCGTGAGGATGACGCAGCAGTGATTGGGAAATATCGTCCACCAGTTGAGTGACTTCGGTGGGGTCGACCGCCTTGCCCATGCGCAACTCGCCGAACATGGTGATCACCGCGCGCTTGGCAACCCCACACAACTTTACCGCGCGAGCCACTTCCGCCTTCATCTCGTGGCGGGTCAGTACCTCGCGGGGCTTGCCCGCCGTGGGCGCTGGTGTCACCGCGACCGTAGCGCTCGGCGCTACGTCGCAGCCTTTGAGTGTATCAATCCATACGCCTTGAACCGGCGAGTCCCGCAGACGCTGCAGGTCCTCGGTTTGTTTGAGGAGAAAACGGCTTTTCCAAAAGCCATGCTTGATCCAGGCGCCCTCAAGTTTATGGATGTACATGCCCAGGATCACTTGCGACACGAGAATGCGTTTCAACATAGGCCATGCCTCACTGTGTGCAGGTTCAGGCTATCGAAAAACGGGCCACGATCTGCTTGAGGTCTATCGCCAGTTTCGACAGCTCGTGGCTGGCGATGGAGGTCTGTCCGGCGGCTGACGAACTCTGGATCGACAGGTCGCGAATACTGATCAGGTTCTGATCCACCGAGCGGGCCACGTGGGCCTGTTCCTCGGAAGCCGTCGCGATCAGCAGGTTCCTTTCATTGATATCGGCAATGGCCTCGGTAATCTGAATGATGGCATGGCCGGCTTCGTGGGCGATTTTCAGTGAGTCCACCGCTTCATTGCGGTTCATGCTCATGGACGCTACGGCCTCGCTGGAACAGGTTTGTATCTTCGCAATCATCTGCTCGATTTCCTGGGTCGAGGTCTGAGTCCTGTGGGCCAGTGCCCGCACTTCATCGGCCACTACCGCAAAGCCGCGCCCTTGCTCACCGGCCCGCGCCGCCTCTATGGCAGCGTTCAGCGCCAACAGGTTGGTCTGTTCGGCAATCGAGCGGATCACTTCCACCACCCGTGCAATGTCCTGCGCCTGCTTGGCCAGGCCTTCAACTTCCACACCGGTCTGCTGCACCGTGGCGCTGAGTTTTTCGATCGAGGCAATGGTCTGGGTAACACGCTCCTGGCCGATTTTCGCCGAGCGCTGGGAGTCCTGAGTCGAGTGGGAGGCCGAGACGGCATTGCGGGCCACCTCCTCCACTGCGGCGGTCATCTGATTAACCGCCGTGGCAGCCTGGTCGGTTTCGTGGCTCTGGCGCTCAATGCCGGCACTGGACTCACGGGTGATCGAACTCATCTCTTCGGCAGCCGACGCCAATTGCCCGGATGCATCGCTGATTTGCTGCAGGGTGTTCTTGAGGTTCACCTGCATGGCAGCTGTGGATTGCTGCAGCGCCGTCAGATCATCCTGGCCGTCTACGGTAATGGCCACGCGTAGATCCCCTTCAGCGATCTTTGAGGTCGACACCAGCAGTTCACGTACCGGGGTAATAATACTGCGGGCAAACAGACCGGCGACTACAACCGTCAGCAGCACTGAAACAGCCATCAGCGCCCAGGTAAACAGGCGCGTCGCGTTGTGCTCGCTGGCGGCCACCTGCACCGCTTGCTGCGACCCGCGTTCATTCAACTGGATCAGCTCGTTGATCGAGTCTTGCGCCTTTGAGGCAATGGGGCTCAGGGTGTCGCGCATGAAGACCGCGAGCTGCTCAGTGGACGCCGTGGAAGAGAACCCAAGAAATGCGTCGACCTTCTGGTCGTAACTTCGAATACTACTGAGGGCTTGGTCATATTTGGCCTGCTCCTCGGGACTCGACACCATGGGCGCATAGCTCTCAGCGACCTTGATCAGGTCTGCTCGCAGGCTTCGTATTTTTTCCAGTGAACCTGGGTTCTGCCGGGCGGCGTCCATCGCAAAATTGCGCAGCTCCAGGCGCAGCTTATACAGCGCCGAGTCGATTTTCCCGGCCAGACGAATACTCGGCAGCCAGTTGGTTTCAATTTCAACCGTCGATGCATAAACAGTATCGATTTTTACCAGCGTCATGCCCCCCTGAATTAATAGCAGAATGCACACCACGCCAAAACAAAGGGCAGCACGAAAGTTTAACTTCAAGGATCTCATGGACATCTCTACTCACCTCTTGCCCGGGCTCAATTAGTTAAATGGCCTATGGCTACTATCGTGGGGAAGCATGTGTGAAAAATATGTGACTGTCCACGTAGAATTTTATTATTCGGATGAGAATAATTCTTACACTTCCGTTAATTAGCTAACAAACTAAACTCGCCCAACCCAAGCGCGTTTTCAGCTGGGTAATTCGACGTTGGCTTCTTCGTGGAGCAGCGAATACATCGCATTACAGGACCGATCACAGTTTCGCCCGACCGTTTCCAGATGACGTTTTAAAGAGGCGCTGATCGGCGGCGAAACGCAACTTATATTTTCAATGAGCGCAGCCATGTCTTCCAGTGCTGCGACAATGGAAAGCTGAGTTAGATTAAAGTCGTAGAGCGCGCGGCATATTAATTGCTGATTGTTCATGACGTGTCCCGCCCTTTAAAAGTAGAGCTTAGCAGGCGCAGGGGAACACTCGGACAAACGCCAACTTATATTGACTAAGGTCAATTAAAAATGGGCACGGCAAGAGCGGCCACGGCAGCCCTGGCGCCGCCGCCGTCTACTGCCGCTCAGACCATCAAGCCACCTGGCGGCAATGGTAGCGCCGTCTTGTAGCGCACTTGCTTGAGCGCAAAGCTGGAGCGAATATTGGCCACGCCCGGCACCTTGGTCAAAAAGTCCATCATGAAGCGCTCCAGCGACTGAATCGTCGGCACCAGCACGCGGATCAGGTAATCCGGGTCGCCGGCCATCAGGTAGCACTCCATCACTTCGGGCCGGTCCGAGATCGCGCCTTCAAACTGCTGCAACGCCAGTTCGTTCTGCTTCTCCAGGCTCACATGGATGAACACGTTGACGTGCAGCCCGAGTAAGTCGGCGTCAAGCAGCGTGACTTGGTCGCGAATCAGGCCCAATTCCTCCATCGCCTTGACCCGGTTGAAACACGGCGTGGGCGATAGGTTGACCGAGCGGGCCAGGTCGGCGTTGGTGATGCGGGCGTTCTCCTGCAGGGCGTTAAGAATGCCGATGTCGGTACGGTCCAGTTTGCGCATGAGACAAAATCACCTGTTTATTATGGTTATGCAGTTTTTTTATCCTCAAATGATCGCGAGCGCAATGAAACAGAGATAAATATTCTTCTACGCCACGCCTATGATGTTTGTAGGACAAGATTTCTCTTACCCGGAGACTGACTGTCAGCTAGCGCGCCCACTACAAGAAATTCACAAGATCGAGCGTAGAAGCCATGACTCAGCAGTACGAACCACTGCGCCTGCACGTTCCCGAACCCTCGGGCCGCCCAGGCTGCAAGACCGACTTTACCTACCTGCGCCTCACTGACGCCGGCCTGGTGCGCAAACCCGCCATCGACGTAGAACCTGCCGACACCGCCGACCTGGCCAAGGGCCTGATTCGCGTGCTCGACGACCAGGGCCAGGCCCTTGGCCCGTGGGCCGAGGGCGTTCCCGTCGAGATTCTGCGTAAAGGCATGCGCGCCATGCTCAAGACGCGGATATTCGACAACCGCATGGTCGTCGCCCAGCGTCAGAAAAAAATGTCGTTTTATATGCAAAGCCTTGGCGAAGAAGCCATCGGCAGCGCCCAGGCCCTGGCCTTGAACATCGACGACATGTGCTTCCCCACCTACCGCCAGCAAAGCATCCTGATGGCCCGCGAAGTGCCGCTGGTGGACCTGATCTGCCAACTGCTGTCCAACGAGCGCGACCCGCTCAAGGGTCGCCAACTGCCGATCATGTACTCGGTCAAAGACGCCGGCTTCTTCACCATTTCCGGCAACCTCGCCACCCAATTCGTACAAGGCGTGGGCTGGGGCATGGCCTCGGCGATCAAGGGCGATACCAAAATCGCCTCGGCCTGGATCGGCGACGGCGCTACCGCCGAATCCGACTTCCACACCGCCCTCACCTTCGCCCACGTGTACCGCGCGCCGGTGATTCTCAACGTGGTCAACAACCAGTGGGCGATCTCCACCTTCCAGGCGATTGCCGGTGGTGAAGCCACCACCTTCGCCGGACGCGGCGTGGGTTGCGGCATCGCCTCGCTGCGTGTGGACGGCAACGACTTTATCGCGGTGTACGCCGCCTCCGCCTGGGCTGCTGAGCGTGCGCGCCGCAACCTGGGGCCAACGCTGATCGAGTGGGTCACCTACCGCGCCGGCCCGCACTCCACCTCCGATGACCCGTCCAAATACCGCCCCGCCGATGACTGGAGCCACTTCCCGTTGGGTGACCCGATTACCCGCCTCAAGCAGCACCTGATCAAGATTGGCCAGTGGTCCGAAGAGGAACACGTGGCGGTCAGTGCCGAACTTGAAGCCGAAGTCATTGCGGCGCAAAAAGAAGCCGAACAGTACGGCACCCTTGCCGGCGGCCAGATTCCAAGCGCCGCGACCATGTTCGAGGACGTCTATAAAGAGATGCCGGAGCACTTGAAGCGCCAGCGTCAAGAGTTGGGGATCTGACATGAACGATCACAACAACAGTATTGAACTGGAAACCGCCATGACCACCACCACCATGACCATGATCCAGGCCCTGCGCTCGGCCATGGATGTGATGCTTGAGCGTGACGATAACGTGGTGGTGTTCGGCCAGGACGTCGGTTACTTCGGCGGTGTGTTCCGTTGCACCGAAGGTTTGCAGAACAAATACGGCAGCTCGCGGGTGTTTGATGCGCCGATCTCGGAAAGCGGCATCGTCGGCGTCGCGGTGGGCATGGGTGCCTACGGCCTGCGCCCGGTGGCGGAAATCCAGTTCGCCGACTACGTCTACCCCGCTACCGACCAGATCATCTCGGAAGCGGCGCGCTTGCGTTATCGCTCGGCCGGGCAGTTCACTGCGCCGCTGACCATGCGCATGCCCTGCGGTGGCGGTATCTATGGCGGCCAGACCCACAGCCAGAGTATCGAAGCAGTGTTCACCCAGGTCTGCGGCCTGCGCACGGTGATGCCGTCCAACCCGTATGACGCCAAGGGCCTGCTGATCGCCTCGATCGAAAACGATGACCCGGTGATTTTCCTAGAGCCTAAGCGCCTGTACAACGGCCCGTTCGACGGCCATCACGACCGCCCGGTAACCCCGTGGTCGAAGCACCCGCAAGCGCAAGTACCGGACGGTTACTACACCGTGCCGCTGGACGTGGCCGCCATCGTGCGCCCGGGCTCGGCCGTCACCGTGCTGACCTACGGCACCACCGTGTATGTGTCGCAAGTTGCCGCCGAAGAAACCGGCATCGACGCCGAAGTTATTGACCTGCGCAGCCTGTGGCCGCTGGACCTGGAAACCATCGTCAAGTCGGTGAAAAAGACCGGCCGTTGCGTGGTGGTGCATGAAGCCACCCGCACCTGCGGCTTTGGCGCCGAGCTGGTGGCGCTGGTGCAAGAGCATTGCTTCCACCACCTGGAAGCGCCGATCGAACGCGTCACCGGTTGGGACACCCCCTACCCGCACGCGCAAGAGTGGGCGTATTTCCCAGGGCCGTCCCGCGTGGGCGCGGCGTTGAAACGGGTCATGGAGGTCTGAATGGGCACGCACATTATCAAGATGCCGGACATTGGCGAAGGCATCGCAGAAGTTGAACTGTCTGTATGGCATGTAAAGGTTGGCGACCTGGTGGTTGAAGACCAAGTGCTGGCGGATGTGATGACCGACAAGGCGATGGTGGACATTCCCTCGCCGGTGCACGGCAAGGTGATTTCCCTCGGCGGCGAGCCAGGTGAAGTCATGGCCGTGGGCAGTATTTTGATCAGCATTGAAGTGGAAGGCGCGGGTAACGCCAAAGATGTACCGGCGGTGGCTGCACCGGTAAAAGCTGCGCCTGCACCCGCTCTGGTTGCTGAAGCCAAACCCGCACCGGCGCCAAGCAAGCCCGCGCCAGTGGTGGCGGCTCAAGCACCCGTGGCCCGTGAAGCCGACGAACGCCCATTGGCCTCGCCTGCCGTGCGGAAACACGCGCTGGATGCTGGCATTCAGTTACGCCTGGTGCAGGGCTCTGGTCCTGCGGGCCGGATTCTGCACGAAGATTTGGAGGCTTTCTTGCTCCAGAGTCCGGCGCAAACTAAAACCGCTGCCAACCCCTACGCCGAACGCAACGACGAAGAACAGATCCCGGTGATCGGCATGCGCCGCAAGATCGCCCAGCGCATGCAGGACGCGACCCGGCGCGCCGCGCATTTCAGCTATGTGGAAGAAATCGACGTCACTGCCCTCGACGAGCTGCGCGTGCACCTCAATGAGAAACACGGCGCTGCACGCGGCAAGCTGACATTGCTGCCGTTTATCGTGCGCGCCATGGTCGTGGCGCTGCGGGACTTCCCGCAGATCAACGCGCGCTATGACGACGAAGCCCAGGTCATCACCCGCCTCGGCGCGGTGCATGTGGGGGTCGCCACCCAGAGCGACGTGGGCCTGATGGTGCCGGTGGTGCGTCACGCCGAAGCCCGCAGCCTGTGGGGCAATGCTGAGGAAATCACCCGTTTGGCCAGCGCCGCGCGCAATGGCAAGGCCAGCCGCGATGAGCTGTCGGGGTCGACCATTACGTTGACCAGCCTGGGCGCGTTGGGCGGCATCGTCAGCACACCCGTGCTGAACCTGCCGGAAGTGGCCATCGTCGGCGTCAACCGCATTGTTGAGCGGCCGATGGTGATCAAGGGCCAGATCGTAATCCGCAAGATGATGAACCTCTCCAGCTCCTTCGATCACCGCGTGGTCGATGGCATGGACGCGGCGCAATTCATCCAGGCCATTCGCGGCCTGCTCGAACAACCCGCCAGCCTGTTTTTGGAGTAAGGCATGTCTCAGACACTACACACCACGTTGCTGATTATCGGCGGCGGCCCTGGCGGTTATGTGGCGGCGATTCGCGCCGGTCAGTTGGGCATCCCGACCATTCTGGTGGAAGGCCAGGCCTTGGGCGGCACCTGCCTGAATATCGGCTGCATCCCCTCGAAAGCCCTGATCCATGTGGCCGAGCAGTTCCAGCAAACCGTGCACCACAGCCAGGGTTCGCAGTTGGGCATCGAAGTGGACGTGCCGACCCTGGACATCCGCAAAAGCGTGGAATGGAAAGACGGCATCGTCGACCGCCTGACCAGCGGCGTTGCCGCACTGTTGAAAAAACACAAAGTGCAGGTGATTCACGGTTGGGCCAAGGTTGTCGATGGCAAGACCATTGATGTCGGCGACCAGCGTATCCAGTGCGAACACCTGCTGCTGGCTACCGGCTCGAAAAGCGTCAACCTGCCGATGCTGCCAATTGGCGGGCCGATCATCTCCTCCACCGAAGCGCTGGCACCCACCCGCGTGCCCAAACGCCTGGTTGTGGTGGGCGGCGGCTATATTGGCCTGGAGCTGGGCATTGCCTACCGCAAGCTCGGCGCTGAGGTCAGTGTGGTCGAGGCGCAGGAGCGCATCCTACCGGCTTACGACGGCGAACTGACGCTGCCGGTGGCTGAATCCATCAAGCACTTGGGGATCAAGCTGTACCTCAAGCACAGCGTGACCGGTTTCGAGAACAACAGCCTGCAAGTGCGCGATCCGAATGGCGACACCTTGTCGCTGGAAACTGATCAAGTGCTGGTGGCCGTCGGTCGCAAACCCAACACTCAAGGCTGGAACCTCGAAGCGCTGAACCTGGACATGAACGGCGCGGCGATCAAGATCGACAGCCGTTGCCAGACCAGCATGCGCAATGTTTGGGCGATTGGCGACCTGAGTGGCGAGCCGATGTTGGCGCACCGGGCCATGGCCCAGGGCGAGATGGTCGCCGAACTGATCAGCGGTAAAACCCGCGAATTCAACCCGGCAGCCTTTCCAGCCGTGTGCTTTACCGACCCGGAACTGGTGGTGGTCGGCAAGACCCCGGATGAAGCCAAGGCGGCGGGCCTGGACTGCATCGTGTCGAGTTTCCCGTTCGCGGCCAACGGCCGGGCGATGACGCTGGAGTCGAAAACCGGCTTCGTGCGTGTGGTCGCTCGCCGTGATAACCACCTGATCGTCGGCTGGCAAGCGGTAGGTGTTGGCGTGTCCGAACTGTCCACGGCCTTTGGCCTGAGCCTGGAAATGGGCTCGCGCCTGGAAGACGTGGCCGGCACCATCCACGCCCACCCAACGCTCGGCGAAGCTGTACAAGAGGCGGCCTTAAGGGCCCTGGGCCACGCGCTGCACCTGTAAAACTACAGTGAGGCCATCTCAGGCAAGCCAGCTCCCACACGGGAATGCATTCCAAATGTGGGAGCTGGCTTGCCTGCGATAGCGGTGGATCAGCCAACACACAGACTGAACGGCCCACCCACCTGCTCCCACACCGGCCAATAATGCAGTATTGTTGCGCCCATCCAGAAAAAAACCGACAAGCCTGCCTTCGACCAGGCGGTTGACCAGAGATAGAGGGTGTCATGGGTAACGAAAGCATCAATTGGGACAAGCTGGGTTTTGACTACATCAAGACCGACAAGCGGTTTCTCCAAGTCTGGAAAAACGGCGAATGGCAAGCCGGCACCCTGACCGACGATAATGTGCTGCACATCAGCGAGGGCTCCACGGCCCTGCACTATGGCCAGCAATGCTTTGAAGGCCTCAAGGCCTACCGCTGCAAGGACGGTTCAATTAACCTGTTCCGCCCGGACCAGAACGCCGCCCGCATGCAGCGCAGCTGTGCACGCCTGCTGATGCCGCACGTGCCCACCGAAGACTTCATCGAAGCCTGCAAACAAGTGGTCAAGGCCAACGAGCGGTTCATCCCGCCGTACGGCAGCGGCGGCGCGCTGTACCTGCGCCCGTTCGTGATCGGCACCGGTGACAACATCGGCGTGCGTACCGCGCCGGAGTTCATCTTCTCGGTCTTCGCCATCCCGGTCGGCGCCTACTTCAAAGGCGGGCTGGTGCCGCATAACTTCCAGATCTCCACTTTCGACCGCGCCGCGCCACAAGGCACCGGCGCCGCCAAAGTGGGTGGTAACTACGCCGCCAGCCTGATGCCGGGTGCCGAAGCGAAAAAATCCGGTTTCGCCGATGCGATCTATCTGGACCCGATGACCCATTCGAAAATCGAAGAAGTCGGCTCGGCCAACTTCTTCGGGATCACCCACGACAACCAGTTCATCACGCCGAAGTCGCCTTCGGTGCTGCCAGGCATCACCCGCCTGTCGCTGATCGAACTGGCCCAGTCCCGCCTGGGCCTGAAAGTGGTCGAAGGCGAAGTGTTCATCGACAAACTGGATCACTTCAAGGAAGCCGGAGCCTGCGGCACGGCCGCTGTGATCTCGCCCATCGGCGGCATCCAGTACAACGGCAAACTGCACGTGTTCCACAGCGAAACTGAAGTCGGCCCGATCACCCAGAAGCTCTACAAAGAGCTGACCGGCGTGCAAACCGGTGACGTCGAAGCGCCAGCAGGCTGGATCGTCAAGGTCTAAGCCCAAACGCCAGCAACACCACAAAACCCATGTGGGAGCTGGCTTGCCTGCGATGGCGGTCTATCAGTGACTCAATAAGTTGACTGATGCACCGCCATCGCAGACAAGCCAGCTCCCACAGTTGATTTCGGTGTTCTCACACATCCTTGGGGATGTTCACGGCTATCTTCTTACCCATACTAATCCTCGGCTCCACTCCATATCCCAACGCCTCATAGAACCCCGCCACCCCATCATTGCCGCCAGTAATCTGCAAATTGATCTTCATGCACCCCAACGCCGTCAACGCCTGCTCGGCATACCGCACCAGCGAGGAGCCCAGGCCGTGACGCCGATAGTCAGCGTGCACCGCCACCGAATACAGCCAACCACGATGCCCGTCGTAGCCTGCGAGAAGGGTGCCGATCACGGCTTTTTTATCCGTCGCTACGAAAAACAACCCATCGTTAACCGCCAGCTTCTTATCAATCGCCAACGTCGGCAGGTTGTGCGCGGTGTCGTACCCAAACGCCTCCTGCCACAGGGCCACCACTTGCGCACGGTGCTGACGATCACGATACGGCCCGATGGGGTGGCGGGATAACAGCGCCTTCTCCATCACCAGCGTGCGCTCGTTACCGTGATAGACATCGCGCACCGTGTGGAAGCCCATCTTTGTATAAAACGGCTCGGCGGTCAGCGAAGACGGCACACTCAACACCGTCACCCCGGCTTCCCGGGCACGCAGTTCGATCTCAATCATCAGCAGCCGCCCAATGCCCTGCCCTTGCAGCGCCGGGTTCACAAACACCGAGCGCACCACATTGCCATCAAGCGCGGCAGTGGCGACGATCACCTGACCCTGAGTCGCCACCAGCACCACCCGCCGCTGGAGCAAGGCCTGCACGGCGTCCGGGGTAAAGTTGCTCGCCACCCGCGCAATCACATCCGCCGGGTAATCCCGCGCATTACTGCTGTGCAAGGCCGCCAGGATGACCTGGCTGATCCCCTCGGCATCGGCTGCCTGGGCGAGACGAACGGCGGTAGACATGATTCCTCCTGACGGACAGCGCTATAACAGCCCCAACAATACCAATGTGGGAGCTGGCTTGCCTGCGATGGCGGTGTGCCAGCCAAGAATATGGCACTGATACACCGCTATCGCAGGCAAGTCAGCTCCCACAGTTGACCTCATTCCAACCCTGACAGCCGATTCGGCTGCCCCACCCCACTTTTCAGCTTTCCCGGCTGAGCCGCCCCGCTGTTTCAGCCGGGATTCCCCCATCACAACGCACAAAATACCCCCACAGCTCAGCCCCCATGGACCCGTGCACCCATGCAAACAACAAACAC
Organism: Pseudomonas sp. IB20; assembly: GCF_009707325.1. NCBI lineage: Bacteria > Pseudomonadati > Pseudomonadota > Gammaproteobacteria > Pseudomonadales > Pseudomonadaceae > Pseudomonas > Pseudomonas gelidaquae. The sequence goes on from NZ_CP046103.1 coordinate 3,246,212, forward strand.
CGTCCTGATGATTCGCCCGGCGCGCTTTGCTTTCAACCCGGACACCGCGATCAACAACCGCTTCCAACGCCCGCCCCTGGACCCACTAAGCGCACAGCACAAAGCGCTGGAAGAATTCGACCGCTATGTCGACACCCTGCGCCAACACGGCGTGGAAGTGTTGGTGGTGCAGGACACCCCGGCGCCTCACACGCCCGACTCGATCTTCCCCAATAACTGGTGGAGCAGCCATGCCGACGGCAGCCTGGTGCTGTACCCGATGGAAGGCCAGAACCGACGATTGGAGCGCAACAAAGGTGTGCTGCACGTACTGGAGCAGCGCTTTGCGATCAAAGACACCATCGACCTCAGCCACCTCGAACAACAGAACATCTTCCTCGAAGGCACCGGCAGCATGGTGCTCGACCGCCAACACCGCATCAGCTACGCCTGCCACTCCGGGCGCACCCACCAGGACGCCCTGCGCCAGTTCGCCGACCGCCTCGACTACCAACTCTGCGTGTTCCACGCCGTCGACCGCCATCACGCGCCGATCTACCACAGTAACGTGATGATGAGCGTCGGCCGTGACCTCTCGGTGGTGTGCCTGCAAGCCCTGCCTGACGCCGACGAACGCCTGGGCCTGGAACGCTCCCTGCGCGATACCGGCAAAGACATCCTCGCCCTCGACTTCGACCAGTTGGAAGCCTTCGCCGGCAACATGCTCGAAGTCCATGACCGCGACGGCCAGCCGCTTTTGGTCATGTCCGCCAGCGCCTGGGGGGCCCTGCAACCAGCCCAGCGCCAGCATGTGGAACGCCACACACAGCCGGTGGTGGTGAACATCGACAACATCGAACGCATCGGCGGCGGCAGTGCCCGCTGCATGCTGGCGGAAGTGCACCTGCCCGCCCGCCCCTCATTTCAATAAGGAGTCTTGCCATGACCCGCTATATCGACGTCAACGACCTCTGCTACCTGGTCTCGCAAAAAGGCCTGCAAACCTGCATCACGGAAATGGCCGAGTACATCCGCGCCGACTACCTGCGCTGGCAGGACTTCGAAAAATGCGCGCGCCTGGCCAACCACTCGCCGGACGGCGTGATCGAGCTGATGCCGGTGTCCGACGCCTCGCTGTACGCCTTCAAATACGTGAACGGCCACCCGAAAAACACCCTGGCTGGCATGCTCACCGTGATGGCCTTCGGTGCCCTGGGCGATGTGGACACCGGCAAGCCGGTGCTGCTGGCGGAAATGACCCTGACCACCGCGATCCGCACCGCAGCCACTTCAGCCTTGGTCGCCCGCTACCTGGCGCGCGACAACAGCCGCAGCATGGCGCTGATCGGCAACGGCTCGCAGAGTGAATTCCAGGCCCTGGCTTTCCACGCCATGCTCGGCATCAACGAGATTCGCCTGTTCGACATCGACGCCAAGGCTACCGCCAAGCTGGCGGCCAACCTCAAGGCGTTCCCGGCGATCAAGGTGTTCCTGGCCGGCAGCGTGGCCGAAGCGGTGAAAGGTGCGGATATCGTCACCACCGTGACGGCGGACAAGGCCTACGCGACCATTCTGACGGATGAAATGATCGAACCCGGCATGCACCTCAACGCCGTGGGCGGTGACTGCCCGGGCAAGACCGAGCTGGACCGACGTATCGTCGAACGCGCCCGGGTGATCGTCGAGTACGAACCGCAAAGCCGCATCGAAGGTGAGATCCAGCACATGCCGGTAGATTCGCCGGTGACCGAGCTGTGGCAAGTCATCAACGGCCAGCAACCCGGCCGCGAAAACGCGCGCCAGATCACCCTGTTCGACTCGGTGGGTTTTGCCATCGAAGACTACTCGGCGCTGCGTTACGTGCTCGACGTGGCCAAGGCACTGGATATCGGCAGCACGCTTGAGCTGGTGCCGGACCTGGCCGACCCGAAAGACCTGTTCGCACGCCTGGCGCAACAACCGCGCGCACAGCAGAAAAAGCGCGCCTGAGACCGCTCTGGCCTGCCGCTTTGCGCCCAGGGCGGGCCACAACTTACACCTTGAAAAGCCGATTCAGCGCATGTCGCAGCCGATTCCGCTGCATTGCGCTTTTTAACAGCGCAATTCGCGCTTTATGCACGGGGTAAACGACACAAAAAACGCACCACCATGAAGCATTCTTCACAAGCCACACCGAAAGAACGTTGCTTTATCCAATAACTGCCCTGACATCAATTACAAAATATAGGGACGCCCCATGACTCCACTGCGATCACTCTTCGCTGCGTTGCTGTTGCCACTGTGCGCCAGCGCCGCCCACGCCCAAGACTGGAAAGAAATCCGCTTCGGCGTATTCCCCGAGTACCCTCCCTTCGAATCCGTAGCCGCCGACGGCAGCCTGCAAGGTTTTGATATCGAGTTGGGCAACGCCATCTGCGTCAAGCTCGACGTCAAATGCACCTGGGTGCACAACGAATTCGACGGCATGATCCCGGCCCTGCGCGCGCGCAAGTTCGACGCGATCATGTCCTCCATGGCCGTGACGCCGGCGCGCGAAAAAGTCATCGACTTCACCGACCGGCTGTTCCTCAGCCCCACCTCGGTGATCACCCGTAAAAGCGCCGACTTCGGCGACACCCCCGAATCCCTGAAAGGCAAGCAAGTCGGCGTGCTGCAAGGTTCGCTGCAAGAAGCCTACGCGCGGGCGCACCTGGCCAAGCTCGGCGCCCAGATCAAGGCGTACCAGTCCCAGGAGCAGAACTACGCCGACCTGCAGAACGGCCGCCTCGATGCCACCCTCACCGACAAGCTCGAAGCGCAGCTCAACTTCCTGTCCAAGCCTGAAGGCGCCGACTTCAAGACCGGCCCGGCCTTCAAGGACCCGACCCTGCCCCTGGACATCGCCATGGGCTTGCGCAAGAACGACGCTGAGCTACGCGCGCTGATCAACAAAGGCATCGCCGCCGTCCAGGCCGATGGCACTTATGCGCAGATCCAGAAGAAGTACTTCGGCGATCAAGATATCTACAACGAGTAACCTGTGGGAGCGGGCTTGCTCGCGAATGCGCAGTGTCAGTCGCTGAATGTGTGCCTGATAAACCGCCTTCGCGAGCAAGCCCGCTCCCACAGGGGAATATCTGCGTCCTTTAGAGATACCCCCCATGAACGAACTCCTCAACCTGCAAGGCTACGGCCCGATGCTCGCCCAGGGTGCCTGGATGACGGTCAAGCTGGCGTTCCTGGCGCTGGCCCTAAGCCTCACCCTGGGCCTGATCGCCGCCGGCGCCAAGCTCTCCAGCGTCAACTGGCTGCGCGTGCCGGCCACGCTCTACACCACACTGATCCGCAGCGTGCCGGACCTGGTACTGATCCTGCTAATTTTCTACAGCCTGCAACTGTGGCTCAACGACCTGAGCGAAGTGTTCGGCTGGGACTACTTTGAAATCGACCCGTTTACCGCCGGGGTGATCACCCTGGGCTTTATCTACGGCGCGTATTTCACCGAGAACTTCCGTGGCGCGATCCTCAGCGTGCCGGTCGGCCAACTGGAAGCCGCGACCGCCTACGGCTTGAGCCGTTGGCAGCGGTTTCACCTGGTGCTGTTCCCACAACTGATGCGCTTTGCCCTGCCGGGCCTGGGCAATAACTGGCTGGTGCTGCTCAAGTCCACCGCACTGGTGTCGATCATCGGCCTGTCGGACCTGGTTAAAGCCGCGCAAAACGCCGGCAAGAGCACCAACGAACCGTTGTATTTCCTGATCCTTGCCGGCCTGGTGTACCTGGTGATCACCACCCTCTCCAACCGCATCTTCAAGCGCCTCGAGCGGCGCTATAACCTCGGCATCAAGGGGATGGCACGATGATCGAACTGTTCCAGCAATACGGCCTGGCCTACCTGTTCAGCGATGGCGCGGGGTTGTCCGGTGTGGCCATGACCTTATGGCTGTTTATCATCTCGGTGGTCGCAGGCTTTGCCCTGTCGATCCCACTGGCGCTGGCCCGCGTGTCGGAGCACTTCTGGCTGCGCTGGCCGGTGGAGGTCTACACCTACCTGTTTCGTGGCACGCCGCTGTATATCCAATTGCTGATTTGCTACACCGGGCTGTACAGCCTGGAAGTGGTGCAGGACAACGCCCTGCTCAACCAGTTTTTCCGCAATGCGCTGAACTGCACGCTGCTGGCGTTTGTGCTGAACACCTGTGCCTACACCGTGGAAATCTTCGCCGGGGCGATCCGCAATATTCCCCATGGCGAAATCGAGGCGGCGCGCGCCTACGGTCTACACGGCTGGCGGCTGAACCTGTTTGTGGTGGTGCCCGCCGCGTTGCGCCGAGCGTTGCCGGCCTACAGCAATGAAATGATCCTGATGCTGCACGCCACTTCCCTGGCATTCACCGCTACCGTCGCCGACATCCTCAAGGTGGCCCGCGACGCCAACGCCGAGACGTTCCTGACGTTCCAGGCGTTCGGTATCGCCGCCCTGCTCTACATGCTGCTGTCCTTTGCACTGGTGGGCCTGTTTCGACTGGCCGAACGTCGCTGGATGCGTTTTCTTGTTCCTACCCGAGGCTAACCCATGAATCAGTCCGCGCAGGCTCTGGCTACTTATCCTGTTGATGTAGCGCCTTCTGCACAAACCTTCGCCCACACGGCCGCGATCAAGCTCCAGGTCGAAGGCATTCACAAACGCTACGGCGACCACGAAGTGCTCAAGGGCGTGTCCCTCAATGCGCGCCAGGGCGATGTGATCAGCCTGATCGGCGCCAGCGGCTCGGGCAAAAGCACGATGCTGCGCTGCATCAACTTCCTCGAACAGCCAGACGCCGGGGTGATTACTCTCGACGGCATCAGCATCGAAATGCAGCCAGGCCGCGCCGGCACCCGCGCGCCGCAGCAGGCGCAATTGCAGAACCTGCGCACGCGCCTGGCCATGGTGTTCCAGCACTTCAACCTATGGAGCCACATGACCGTGCTGGAAAACATCACCATGGCCCCGCGCCGCGTGCTGAATGTCAGCGCGGCCGAGGCAGAAAAACGCGCGCGCATGTACCTGGACAAAGTCGGCTTACCGGGCCGTGTGGCAGACCAATACCCGGCGTTTCTCTCCGGCGGCCAGCAACAGCGCGTGGCCATCGCACGGGCGCTGGCGATGGAGCCGGAAATCATTCTGTTCGACGAACCAACGTCAGCGCTGGACCCTGAACTTGTAGGAGAAGTCCTCAAAGTCATACAGACGTTGGCCGAGGAAGGTCGTACCATGCTGATGGTCACCCACGAAATGGGCTTTGCCCGCCAGGTGTCCAGCCAAGTGCTGTTCTTGCACCAGGGCCGTGTCGAGGAGCAAGGCGGCGCCGAGATTCTCGACCACCCCAGCAGCGAGCGCTTGCAGCAATTTCTTTCCAATCGTTTGAAGTGAACTCATGGATACCAAGGCCAACGGACCCCACTCTTCCCCTGCGCTGGACCGCATCGATGAGGCCATCATCGACGTGTTGCGGCACCAAGGGCGTATCACCTACGAAAAACTCTCGTCGCTGGTGCATTTGACGCCCAGGCCCTGCCTGGAACGGGTGCGCAAATTGGAACGACGCGGCGTGATTCGCGGTTACGGGGCGATCATCGATGTGCAGATGGTCTCGCCGGGGCTGTCGCTGCTGGTGCTGGTGGCCTTGTCCAATCAGAGCGGGCGCTCGGCGCAGAAGGCTTTCGAGGCGTGCGTCAAAGCTTGCCCGCAGGTGTTCGAATGCCAACTGATCAGCGGGCCGTTCGACTACAGCCTGCGCATGCGCTGCCGCGATATGGAGCATTACCGGGTGCTGACGGAGACGTGGTTGAATAATGACGAGTTGCACATTGATAAGTTGGTGGCGCATCCAGAGTTGGCGGTGGTCAAAAACACCGCGACTGAGCTGGCCTGAACACCGTCCATCGCTATAAATCGCTCCCACGCAGAGCGTGGGAACGACCATCATGTTGCAGTTTGAAACACCACGATGCTATACCGAGCTTACTGCTGATTGGCCGTTTCAAGGATGAACACCATCAAAACGTCATTATTGATTTGCGCACTGTTCACTTGCCTCCTCTCGCCTGCCGCTCAGGCAGCCCCAGCCGGCAGCGACGCTTCAGCCGCGTGGTTTAAGGTAGTCGTCGGGATATTGTCGGGGGCTTCTTGTCAGAATCGCCTGGTGCCTGCAGAACGAGAACGGTGTATTCGCAAAAACCGCGAACAGGCCTGTCGTGATTTCCCGGAGGGCATCGAGAAAGAGAACTGCCTGAAAGAGCTGCCTGGCGTTGCAAGCCAACCCACCCCTTCAGGCACTCAACCTTCCGGCGCCGATTACGCATTGAAGAATGTGATACCTGCCAGCACTCAAGACTTTCGCCCGCCGGTTAAAACCGATGACCTGGATTCGCCGCTGAAGCAGTTCATCAGCCCTCCCGCGCAAAGCCCCACCCCGCGCACGAACTAAACAACAGCTCCCGCATTGATAGGGTTCGCCGCTGAAGCAGTTCATCAGCCCTCCCGCGCAAAGCCCCACCCCGCGCACGAACTAAACAACAGCTCCCGCATTGATAGGGTTCGCAATTCGCTTACCAGGCTTGGCGCCTACAAGCTTCGCCTGCCCATCCTTCTGTTTGCCCGTCCGCGCCTCACTGATCAACCCCGGGATCAACTTACCCTCCGGCAAGTTCTTCCAGAACCGGCTGGGCAAGTGCCCCTCCATTACCTTGGGGTTCAAGCGCGCCGGGTTGAAGATGTGGCTGTAGTAGGTCAGCCACATGGCGCTATGCGGGTCTTCGACATTTTGCGCCAGTTGCTGCCACGCCTCGGGGCACTGCCGTTGATGAATCAACTGCTCACCATCGTAGTAAACCCCATCCAACGGCGTGGCGATCATCCAGCGATGGCGGCCCATGCGCCCGATAAAGTGCTGGCTGGCTGATTTCAATATGTCGTGGGCCGGCTCATGCCAGGCCACGTACTCCGGCAGCTCAGGGCCAGCCTCTGCGGGCACGGCAATAAACCGCACAAATGCATGCAAGTGATGGGCTTCGCGGCTGACCTGCTTGATCCGCCGCTGTAACTCGCTGCCCAGTTTGTCACCTGCCAGCATGGCCGTACGGTCGCCATGACTGACCCGCCACAACACCTCGTAGAGCAAACTCCAACGCTGATCGCCGTGATAGCAAGCCGCCGATTCCAGCAGTTCCAACAAGGCTTTGGGAATCCGCGCCTGGAACGGCCCAAGCTGTTCAGGAATGGACTCGTCGGTGGCAAACAGGTCCGCCACGTGCACCTCACCCCAGCTTACTTTGCTGGGGTCGACCTGATGGCTGAGCAGCCAGCGCGCCTGCTCACGCCAGGTGCTGAACAGGTTGTCGCATTCCAGGCTGATCATCCCCACAACCCCATTTGCTGCGGCTGCGGGCGGTCGCGCAGTTGCTCGCGCAGCAGCACGCTGGTGCTCTCGGCCTGTTGCGGGTGGTAGTCGCTGGTGATGAAAAACGGCTTGGCCTTGGCCAGCACGCAGCGCATGCGCGCCAGGTCTTCGAAACGGATCTTGCGCTCGCGGCGCAGGTCCACCAGGCGCTGAGTGGTGCGCAGGCCGATGCCGGGGATTCGCGCGATCAAGGTCGGTTCGGCGCGGTTCAGATCCAGGGGAAACACCTCGCGATGCTCCAGGGCCCAGGCCAGCTTGGGGTCGATATCCAGCGCCAGATGGCCCGGCCCTTGGAACAGTTCGTTGGCACTGAAGCCGTAACTACGCAGCAGAAAGTCCGCCTGGTACAAGCGGTGTTCGCGCATCAACGGCGGCGCGGCCAGGGGCACGCTTTTCGGGCTGTTGGGGATGGGGCTGAACGCCGAGTAATACACGCGGCGCAGCTTGTAGTTGCCATACAGCGCTTCGGCGCCATGCAAGATGGTGCTGTCGTCGGTGTCGTCGGCGCCGACAATCATCTGCGTGCTCTGCCCGGCCGGAGCGAAACGCGGCGCGCGTGGCTCGTTGAGGACGGTTTGCTCGCCGGTATAAATGGTCTGCATGGCTTGCTTGATCGAAACGATCTGCTTCTCCGGCGCCAGGGTTTGCAGGCTGGCATCGGTGGGCAGTTCGATATTCACGCTGAGCCGGTCAGCATAGCGCCCGGCCTCGGCGATCAGCGCCGGGTCGGCTTCGGGAATGGTCTTGAGGTGAATGTAGCCGCGAAAGTCATGCTCTTCGCGCAGCAGTTTCGCCACCCGCACCAACTGTTCCATGGTGTAGTCGGCCGAACGGATGATGCCGGAACTGAGGAACAGCCCGCTGACGCAATTGCGCCGGTAGAAATCCAGGGTCAGGGTGACCACCTCCTCCGGGCTGAAACGTGCACGGGGCACGTCGCTGGAGCGGCGATTGACGCAGTATTGGCAGTCGTAGAGGCAGAAATTGGTCAGCAACACCTTGAGCAGCGACACGCAACGGCCGTCCGGGGTGTAGCTGTGGCAGATCCCCATGCCATCGGTCGAACCCAGGCCGGCTTTGCCCTCGGAGCTGCGCTTGGGCGCGCCACTGCTGGCGCAGGAAGCGTCGTACTTGGCGGCGTCGGCGAGGATGCTGAGTTTTTCGATCAATTGCATGGAGGGCTACCGATACTGGTTTTTTGTACAGTATCAGCGAGCCCCCGATGTCACAAGTGTTGCCTGTCAGCTCGCAGTGGCGAGCAACACGTCCTGCACCGAACGCGCTTTGCCACGGTGACGGTCATGCTCATACAACGACGCCGCAATCTCATCCGCGCGAATCGGCAGTACCGACAGCAAGGTATCGCTCAACCCATGGCTGGCCTGGCTGAAGCCCTGGATATAGATGCCGGCCTTGCAGCGCTCGTCGGTGACGATGCGGTAGTCGCGCGCCACCTCGAAGTCGCCCATGTAGGCTTCCAAGGGTGCCAGCAGTTCGCGGTGCATCTGGCGTTCGTAGCCGGTGGCCAGGATCACGGCATCGTAATGGCTGACACTGGTTTCGCCGCTGGCGTTGTTGCGCAAGGCCAGTTCGATGCCCAGCGGGCTGGCGCTGGCTTTCTCGACCACGGTCATGGTGCGGAAAGCCTGGCGAGCAACGCCGGAGACTTTCTGGCGATAGAAAATGCCATAGATGCGCTCGATCAGGTCCAGGTCCACCACCGAATAGTTGGTGTTCTGGTATTCAGCCACCAGGCGCTCGCGCTCGGCGCCGACTTGCTGGAACACCAGGTCAGTAAACGCCGGCGAGAACACTTCGTTGACGAACGGGCTGTCATCGGCGGGCTTGAGCGCCGAACCGCGCAGGATCATGTCGACCTGCACCGATGGGAAGCTGTCGTTGAGGTCGATAAAGGCTTCAGCCGCGCTCTGACCACCGCCGATGATTGCAATGCGCATCGCCTTGCCTTCAACGCACGGCTGTTGGGCCATACGCGCCAGGTATTGGGAATGGTGGAACACCCGGCCGTCATCCTTGAGGCCTTTGAACGCTTCGGGTACACGCGGTGTGCCGCCGGCGCTGACCACCACCGAACGGGTGGTGCGCACATGCTGGTCACCCTGCGCATCCCGGGAGATCACGCGCAACGCTTCAACCTGTTGCTGATGCAGGATCGGCTCGATGGCCAGCACTTCCTCGCCATAGCTGGCCTGCGGCTGGAACTGCCCCGCGACCCAGCGCAGGTAGTCGTTGTACTCCATGCGGCACGGGTAGAAGGTGCCGAGGTTGATGAAGTCCACCAGCCGGTCGTGGGCTTTGAGGTAGTTGACGAAGGAGTACGGGCTGGTGGGGTTGCGCAAGGTCACCAAGTCCTTGAGGAACGAAATCTGCAGCTCGCTCTGGGTCACCAGGGTATTGCCGTGCCAGCGGTAGTCGGCCTGTTTGTCGAGAAACAGGACGTCCAGTTTGCCCTGGGCTTTTTCGCGCTCCTGCAGGGCGATGGCCAGCGCCAGGTTCGAAGGGCCGAAACCGATACCGATCAGGTCGTGAACCGCGGGCGAAGCAATTGCCTGTGTCATTCCAGTGTCCTCTGGATAAGCCCCTTGGCGGTGGGGCGGGAATACCTTCAAGACCTGAACAACAGGTCATGTGTTGATAGGAAACGAGGACAATGAAATAAAATTTAACTGATCGTTGATCAGTGCGCTTCCCACTCACGCATGCGCACCCGGCAATGCTTCATGGCGTTGACGATATGTTTTTCCACCACGCTGCGGGAAATACTCAGGCGCTCGGCGATTTGCAGGTGGGACAGGCCCTCGAGTTTGCGCAGCAGGAAGCTGTCGCGGCAGGCCGCCGGCAGTTCGGCCAGGGCACGTTCGAGCATTTCCAGGCGTTGGCCCTGATCGTGGCTGACATGCGGTGAACTGGGGGCGAAACGCCCTTCGTTATCGAGCACCTCAAGGGGTTCGCACTGGCGCAAAGCGTTGCGCCGGTGGCCGTCGATCACCAGGTTAAGTGCCGTGCGGTACAAAAACGCGCGCGGTTGGTCGATCGGCGTGTCGCTTGCGCGCTCCAGCACCCGGACATAAGCGTCATGCACCACATCCTCGGCCACCTGACGGTTGCCCAGCTTGGCGTTGAGGAAACACACCAGCTCGCGATAGTAGTTTTCCAACATGACTCCCGGCCGCCAGGGCAGGCGGCATCTAATCCTTGAGTGCTAAAGAAGGCAGGCCATGAATGATGGCAGTTTGAGTACGTGCAATTTATAGTAATTCTCATCTAGTTTTAAAGAAGTCTTGCATTAACGTACGATTTTTTTATTCGATAGAGCTGTTACCGCGTATGTAAACACCTAAATTCTCGGGCAATTTTCTCGTATAACTGTCAGCCCTCCGCCAATGCGGCCTCAATTTCCTGGCTGGAACCAACGCATGAAACGCCCTCGCCCCGCCCGACGCGCCCTGCTTGTTGTCGCGTGCCTGTTCCCCATCCTTGCGGTGGTGGCCTGGCAAGTGCTGCCGCCGGGCCGCGACAGCCTGCCCACGGTCACCGTAACCCGCGGCAACATTGAAAACAGCGTCACCGCACTGGGCACCCTGCAACCACGCCGGTATGTCGACGTGGGCGCCCAGGCGTCCGGGCAGATCCGCAAGATCCACGTGGAAGCGGGTGACCACGTCGAGGAAGGCGAGCTGCTGGTGGAAATTGACCCCGCCACGCAACAGGCCAAGCTCGATGCCAGCCGCTACGCCATTGAAAACCTCAAGGCCCAGTTGCAGGAGCAGAAAGCCCAGCACGAACTCGCCCGCCAGAAATACCAGCGCCAGCAACGCCTGGTTGCAGGCAACGCCACCCGCGAAGAGGACGTGCAAACCGCCAGGGCCGAACTAACTGCCACCCAGGCCCGGGTCGACATGTTCCAGGCGCAGATCCGCCAGGCCCAGGCCAGCCTGCGCAGTGACGAGGCTGAGCTGGGCTATACACGCATCTACGCGCCCATGAGCGGCACCGTGGTGGCGGTGGACGCGCGGGTCGGCCAGACCCTCAACGCCCAGCAACAGACGCCGCTGATCCTGCGCATCGCCAAATTGTCGCCGATGACCGTGTGGGCCGAGGTGTCCGAAGCCGACATCGGCCACGTTAAACCAGGCATGAGCGCCTATTTCACCACCCTCGCCGGCGGCAAACGGCGCTGGACCAGCACCGTGCGCCAGATCCTGCCGATCCCGCCCAAGCCGCTCAATGAAGCCAGCCAGGGCAATGGTAGCCCCAACAGCACCAGCAAAACTGGCAGCGGCCGCGTAGTGCTGTACACCGTGCTGCTGGACGTGGACAACAGCGACAACGCGTTGATGGCCGAGATGACCACCCAGGTGTTTTTCGTCGCCAGCCAAGTCAAGGACGCCCTTACTGTGCCGGTCGCCGCCCTGCTCGGCAGCCAAGGCAGCGACAAGCAGATCGCCCGGGTCGTGGCCAAAAACGGCGCCATCCAGGAACGCGAAGTGCGCCTGGGCATCAGCGACCGCCTGCGGGTAGAAGTGCTGGACGGCCTGAACGAAGGCGATCACCTGCTGATCGGCCCGGCCGACGGCAGCGGAGGTTGATTTGACCACGCCGCTGATTGAACTCAAGAACATCTGCAAATCTTACGGCGGCGGCGACAGCCCGCAGGTCGATGTATTGCGCGGGATCGACCTGTCGATCCATGCCGGAGAGTTCGTCGCCATCGTCGGCGCCTCGGGCTCCGGCAAATCCACGCTGATGAATATCCTCGGCTGCCTCGACCGCCCCACCGTGGGCGACTACCTGTTCGCCGGGGAAAACGTCGCGCACTTGGACAGCGACGCACTGGCCTGGCTGCGCCGCGAAGCCTTTGGTTTCGTGTTCCAGGGTTACCACCTGATCCCGTCGGGCTCGGCCCAGGAAAACGTCGAGATGCCGGCGATCTATGCCGGCATCAGCGCCGCCGAACGCCACGCCCGCGCCAAGGCCCTGCTCACCCGCCTGGGCCTGGCTGACCGTACCAACAACCGCCCGCACCAGCTCTCCGGTGGCCAGCAACAGCGCGTCTCGATTGCCCGCGCACTGATGAACGGTGGGCATATCATCCTCGCCGACGAACCCACCGGTGCCCTCGACAGCCACAGCGGCGCCGAGGTGATGCTGCTGCTGGATGAACTGGCAAACCAGGGCCACGTGGTCATTTTGATTACCCACGACCGCGAAGTCGCGGCGCACGCCAACCGCATCATCGAGATCAGCGATGGCCTGATCATCAGCGACTCAGCGCGCAGTGACACCCACGTGCCCGTCACGGCCAACAGCGACGCATTGCAAGCCGTGGACCTGCGCCAGCGCCTGGCCGACGGGGCCGAACACAACGGCGCCTGGAAAGCCGAACTGCTGGACGCGGTGCAAGCGGCCTGGCGGGTGATGTGGATCAACCGCTTCCGCACCGCGCTGACGCTGTTGGGGATCATCATCGGCGTGGCGTCGGTGGTGGTGATGCTGGCGGTGGGCGAAGGCAGCAAACGCCAGGTCATGGCGCAGATGGGCGCGTTCGGTTCCAACATCATCTACCTCAGTGGTTCATCGCCTAACCCGCGTACGCCGCCGGGCATCGTAACCCTCAACGACGTCGCGGCCTTGGCGGAACTGCCCCAGGTCAAGCGCATCATGCCGGTCAACGGTAGCTACGCCGGGGTGCGCTTCGGCAACCTGGACTACCTGGCGTACGTGGGCGGCAATGACGTCAACTTCCCGGAGATTTTCAACTGGCCGGTGGTTGAGGGCAGCTACTTCACTGCGGCCGACGAACGGGCCGGGGCTACGGTCGCGGTGATCGGCCATCGTATCCGCGAGAAACTGTTCAAGAACGTCGCCAGCCCGCTTGGCCAATACATCTTGATCGAAAACGTGCCATTCCAGATCATTGGCGTGCTGGCGGAAAAAGGCTCCAGCTCCGGCAGTGAAGACAGCGACGACCGTGTCGCCATCCCCTACACCGCCGCCAGCGTGCGCCTGTTCGGCACCTATAACCCCGAATACGTGGTAATTGCCGCCGCCGATGCGCGCAAGGTGCATGAGGCCGAACAGGCTATCGACCAGTTGATGCTCAAACTGCACAACGGCAAGCGTGACTACCAACTGACCAACAGTGCGGCGATGATCCAGGCCGAGGCGCGCACGGCGAACACGCTGTCGTTGATGCTCGGTTCGATTGCGGCAATTTCCCTACTGGTGGGCGGGATCGGCGTGATGAATATCATGCTGATGACCGTGCGTGAACGCACCCGCGAAATTGGCATTCGCATGGCCACCGGTGCGCGTCAGCGCGACATCCTGCGCCAGTTTCTCACCGAGGCGGTAATGCTCTCGGTGGTCGGCGGTCTGTGCGGCGTCGCATTGGCGCTGCTGGTCGGCGGCGTGCTGGTGCTGGCCGAAGTGGCCGTGCAGTTTTCCCTGGTGGCGGTATTGGGCGCATTTGGCTGTGCGCTGGTCACCGGTGTCGTATTCGGCTTTATGCCGGCCCGTAAAGCTGCCCGGCTCGATCCGGTTAAGGCGTTGACCAGTGAATAAACAAACCCTCACACCGCGCTTGTCGGTGCTCAGCCTGTGCCTGTTGCTCAACGCCTGCGCCGGTAACCCGCCTGCCGTCGACAGCGGCATTGCGCCGCCTGCTGCGTGGCAATACGCCGAGCGAGAGGCAGCCCAGGCGACCAACCAGCGCTGGTGGACACAATTCGGCAGCCCGCAACTCAACCGCCTGATCGATCAGGCGCGGCGTGACAGCTATAACGTGGCCGCCGCCATGGCGCGGGTGCGCCAGGCCCAGGCCAGTGCCGTGATTGCCGGCGCGCCCTTGTTACCCGAGGTGAATTTCAACCTCACCGCCAGCCGTCAAAAGCTGCTGCGCGGCAGCGGCAACTCGACATTGGATGCCACGCAAAGCGACAAGACCGTCGACAGCTTCGGCGCCAATCTGACGGCCAGCTATGAAGTGGATTTCTGGGGTGGCCGCGCCGCCGCCCGCGATAGCGCCGTGCAAACCCTGCGCGCCAGCGAATTCGACCAGGCCACGGTAGAGCTAACCCTGCTCAGCAACGTGGCCGACCGCTACGCGCAAACCCTCGCTGCACGCCAACAACTACAGATCGCCGCGTTGAACCTGGCGAACGCGCGCAATGTGCTCGACCTGGTGCAAACCCGCTTCGATGCCGGCTCCGCCACTGCCCTGGAACTGGCCCAACAGAAAAGCCTGGTGGCCAGCCAGCAACGGCAACTGCCGCTGATTCAGCAAGTGGCGCAAGAATCGCAGATCACGCTGGCCGCCCTGCTCGGCCAGCCCGTGCAAGCCCTCAACCTGGGTACCGAGCCGTTCCAGGCGCTGACTTGGCCGACCATTGGCCCGGGCGTGCCCAGCCAACTGCTGAGCCGTCGCCCTGACCTGGCCCAGGCCGAAGCACAGCTGGCCGCGGCCAGTGCCGACGTCACGGTGGCACGCGCGGCGATGCTGCCCACAGTGACCTTGGGCGCGACCCTGGGCTCAGGTTCGGACAAGGCCGCAGACATTTTACGCAGCCCGTTCTACACCCTGACCTCGGGCCTGGTGGCGCCGATTTTCAACAATGGCCGTTTAAGCGCCGAACGCGACAAGGCTCGCGCGCGCCAGGACGAGCTGCTGCAAACCTATCGCGGCGCAATCATCAATGGCTTTGCCGACGTGGAGAAATCCCTCAGCAGCATCACGCGCCTGGATGAGCAGCGCCAATGGCAAGCCGAAGAATTGCTGCAGGCCCAGACCGCCTTCCAGATCGCCGAAAGCCGCTACCAGGCGGGTGCCGAAGATTTGCTGACTGTGCTGGAAACCCAACGCACGCTGTACGCGGCCCAGGACTTGAACGTGCAACTGCGGCTGTCACGCCTGCAAGCCAGCATTGCGCTGTACAAAGCATTAGGCGGCGGCTGGAACGCCGACACCCGATAACAAAACTCCGATTTCCTACACAAACCGTTTAATAAACCTACATTCGTCTACCCCTGGTACTTGGTAAAAAGCCGTCCTCAGACGTCTGCCCGGTACCTCTAGATGAAACCCAGCGTTTTTGTAAAAAGCCTGGCGTGCCTCTGCCTCTGGCTGATCGCAGGCCGGGGGTTTGCCGAGCCCCTGATCGCGCCCACCGCGATTGACTGGCTGTTGGATTGCCCCTTCCCCGCCTTTCACCAACCGGACCCCGAGGTGCTGGATCGCACCCAATGCGGCAGCGTGAGCGTGCCCCGCGACTATGCCGCGCCCAAGCGCGGCAACGTGCGCCTGGCCCTGACCCGTGTCGGCGCCCGGCACCCGCTCAACCGCGAAGGCGTGGTGTTCATCCAGGCCGGCGAGCCGCAAAAAGGCCAAGGCGTTACCTTTGCCATCCATTTGGTCAGCCGCTGGGAGTCCTACGCCACCCAGGCCTATCGCACCTTGACCAACCGTTATGACGTGATTGAACTGAGCGCCCGCGACCTGAGCGAGGAATCCGGAGTCGAGCAAGCTGCGCGAGATATGGAATTTGTACGCGCACAACTGGGCGAGGCGCAGCTCAACTACCTCGGCAACGCCGATGCCACCCGGCTCGGCAGCCGCTATACGGCGTTGTTTCCCGAGCGCGTCGCACGCATGGTCTTGGTCAACGCCGGGCGAGCTGAGCCACCGCCCACCGGCGTCGAGCAATTGCTGCTCAAGGACTCGACTAAGCCCGGCACCGCCACCGCCGGGTGCGTCAACCGCTGGGTGGGCGATTTCCTGGTGTCCGGCAAACAGCCACCCGCCTCCACACGCTGCCTCGACCTCGGCAGCTGGGAATAGTCACCGCGTTTACGACCTCTTAATGCCGAAAACGACACCCTGCGTTGACGCTCTCGCCCAATCGTTATTAAGTGCTATTAATCCGCATTAATAGGATCAATAGACCACCATGCTCAGCCGCCCTTTGCGCCGCAAACGCCAGAAGCTCTCCGATGTGATTGTGGAGTCGGTCAAGCGCTCGATCGTCACCGACGCCTTGAAACCCGGCGATCGCCTGCCCACGGAGCGCGAGCTGATGGAAAGCTTCCAGTGCTCCAAAGGCTCAGCCCGTGAGGCGCTCAAGGCCCTGGAAGTGGAAGGTTTGGTGAGCACGCGCACCGGCCCCAGTGGCGGGGCTTACTTGAACCAGGCCGGCACCGAGCCCGCCAGCCGCGCGTTGCGTAACTACCTGCACTTCCAACATCTGGATGGCGAGCAGGTGTACCAGCTGCGCAAGGTCATCGAAGTGGAACTGGCGGTGTCGGTGCTCGGGCGCCTGAGCGAAGAGGATTACCAGGCCCTGCAAGACAACGTGGATTTTTGCAGCGCGCCGGAAGACAGCGAAGCCGGCCAGCGCGAACAACGCCTGGCAGAGTTGGAGTTCCACAACCTGCTGGCCAAGGCCTGCCCCAACCCGCTGCTGAGTTTCATGGCGCAGTTTCTCAACGACTTGCTGCGCGATCTGGTGGTGCTGAAAAAAGCTTACAAACCCAAGCGCAAGCAGTTCGACGCGGCCAACCTCGACTACCACAAGCAGTTGCTGAGCGCCTTTCGCGCGGGTGATGAATGCGCGGTGCGCAGCTTGATGCACGAACACATGTGCGATGCCGAACACCACATGACTGCGCTGGAAGGCGAGGTCAGCCCGCACTTTTTGCTGGAGTTTGATCACTCTTAAGAACACCACAGATCCACCTGTGCAAACCCAATCAATGTGGGAGCTGGCAAGCCAGCTCCCACATTTGACGACCCCAAACCCAATCAATGTGGGAGCTGGCAAGCCAGCTCCCACATTTGACCGAGTCGCCCAATAAATCGCCTTATCCAATAAAAGGCCTGCCCACAGGCCCTGCTCCACCGTATCGCCATTGCCGCTCCTGCCAATAACTAAACCAGGGAGTCACCCCATGCAGCGTCGTACGTTGTTGAAAGCCAGTCTCACCGCCGCCGCCGCGCTCAGCCTTCCGCTGAGTGTGCGCTCTGCATTCGCCGCCGAGCCCTTTACCTTTTACGGCCTCAAGTCCATGTCCGGCGCCTTTGCCAGCTATGGCAAGTTTGCCGACATGGGTTCGCGCCTGGCGGTGGAACAACACCCGCAGATTCTCGGGCGGGCGCTGAACTACAAAGTCATCGACACCGAAGGCAACGCCGGCAGGGCGGTGCGCAAGGTGCAGGAGGCCATCCAGCAGGACGGCGCGCGGTTCTTCCAGGGTTGCACGCTGTCGTCATCGGCATTGGCGGTGGCCAAGGAAGTCAGCAAGGTCGGCGGCGTGTTCATGACCCCGGTGGGTGCCGATGAAGTCACCGGTAAGGACTGCAACAGCGCGACGTTTCGCTGGTCGGTGCCCACCTACGGCGCGATTCGCGAAACCATCGTGCCGCTGATCAAGCTGCTGCCGGACGCCAAGCGCTGGTACACCATCACCCCGCAATACGTGTTCGGCGAGGCCTTGCTCGAAGGCGCCAAGACCGTGCTCAAGGAAAGCGGCCTGGAGCACGTCGGCAACAGCTACCACTCGTTGCAAGAGCAGGAGTTCTCCGGTTACCTGACCAACGCCATCGCCGCCAAGCCTGACGTGCTGGTGCTGCTCAACTTCGGCAGCCAGTCGTCCAACACCCTGCGCCAGGCAGTGAACTTCGGCATCAAGGAGCGCATGAAAGTGCTGCTGGTGTGGTCTGCCGGCCTCGACCAGTTCCAGGAGCTGGGCAGCGACGTGCTCGAAGGCGTGTACCTCGGCGCGCAGTACTGGCACCAGGTCGACAGCCCGCTCAACCGCGAACTGGTCAAGCTGACCCAGGCCAAATATGGCATCAACCCTACCTACCCGCTGGCTGCTGACTACATCAGCACCAAGGTCATGCTCGACACCATCATCGCCACCGGCAGCGTTGATGGCCCGACCGTGGCCAAGGCCATGCAAGGCCTGAGCTTCGACGGCCCGACCGGCAAGGAATCAATCCGTGCCGGCGACCACCAGGTGATCAAGGATTACTACCTGATGATCGGCAAAGCCGCCGGCGACATGGCCGACAAGGACGACCTGGCCAAAGTGCTCAGCGCCGGCCAGTCGTTCCCGCCGGTCGAGGCGACGGGCTGCACGCTCGCCTGATCCCCTGAAACAGTGCACCGCAGGGCTGCGCGAGCAGCGTCCTGCTGAGGGTTCCTGCATGCTTAATCTTTACCTGTTCCAGATTCTCAACGGCCTTGGCTTGGGGATGATCTACTTCCTGATCGCGGTCGGGCTGACGATCATTTTCGGCCTGCTCAACTTCGTCAACTTCGCCCACGGCGCGTTCTTCCTGCTGGGCGCCTACATCTGCTACACCGCCGTAAGCCTCACCGGCAACTTCTGGCTGGCGCTGCTGATCGCGCCGCTGGTGGTGGCCGCACTGGCGTGGGTGATCGAGCGCGTGTTGATCCAGCGAATTTACCACCTGCCGCACATGTTCCAGATCCTGGTGACCCTGGGGATCGCACTGATCATCCAGGAAGCCAGCGTGATGATCTGGGGCCCGGTCGGTAAAAGCGTCGCCGTGCCGGAACTGCTGCGCGGCGTGCTAGTGGTCGGCGACTTCGTCTACCCCTACTACCGCCTGTTCCTCATTGTGTTCTCCGGGCTGGTCGGCCTGGGCCTGTGGCTGCTGCTGGAACGCACGCGCTTTGGCGCCCTGGTGCGGGCCGGCAGTGAAAGCACTGAAACCGTGTCGCTGCTGGGCACCAATATCTTGCGCCTGTTCTCCATGACCTTCGCCCTCGGCGTGGCCCTGGCCGGCGTTGCCGGTGTGCTGTTTGCGCCCTTGCGCGGTGCGCAACCCTTCGTCGGCCCGGAGATTCTCGGCGTGGCCTTCGTGGTGGTGGTAATCGGCGGCATGGGTTCGTTCAGCGGCGCGCTGGTCGGCGGTTTACTGGTGGGCGTGGTGCAAAGCCTGATGACCACACTCTGGCCCCAAGGCGCGAGCCTGATGATCTACGGCGCAATGGCCGTGGTGATTCTGGTACGCCCTTACGGCCTGTTTGGGAGAGCCTGACATGAGCGAGAAAAACCCCCTGCCCTTTGCTAAAACCCAGTCCAAAGCCATGTTGCTGTGGGTGCTGGCGGTGCTGATCGGCTTGCCGTTGATCTTGCCCTCGGCAACCTTGGCCACCGAAATCCTGATCTTCGCCATGGCCGCCCTGGCCTGCAACCTGTTGCTGGGCTACACCGGCCTGTTGTCTTTCGGCCAAGGCATCTTCTTCGGTGCCGGCGCCTACTGCGCAGCGCTGCTGATGATCCACCTGCAACTGGGCCTGTTCACCGCCCTGCTCGGCGCCGCCGTGGCCGGTGGGTTCCTGGCGTTGCTGGTGGGCGCCCTGGCGATTCGGCGCACCGGCATTTACTTCGTGATGCTGACCCTGGCGTTCAGCCAGATGGCCTACTTCGTCGCCTACACCTTGAGCGACTGGACCGGCGGTGACAACGGCCTGCTCAGCGTGCCGCGCCCGGAAATCCGTATCGGTGAAACAGTGCTGCTGTCGCTGGCCGACGCCCGCGCGTTCTACGGCTTTGTCGCGGTGCTGTTCCTGCTGATCTTTATCGGCGCGCGCCGGGTGATCGCCTCGCCGTTCGGCAGCACCTTGATGGCGATCCGCGAAAACGAAACCCGCGCCTCGGCGATCGGCTACGACACGCGCCACTTCAAGATCCTGGTGTTCGTGCTGTCCGGCGCGGTCACGGGGATTGCCGGGGCGTTGTACGCGATGCTGCTGCACTTTGTGCCGCTGTCGAATATCGACCTGGCGATGTCCGAAAACATCCTGATCATGACCATCGTCGGCGGCACCGGCTCGCTGTTCGGCTCCTTGCTGGGCGCCGGTTCCATTGTGCTGCTGGGGGATTTCCTCTCCGACCTGTGGCCGCGCTGGCTGATGCTGTTGGGGGTGATCCTGATCCTGGTGGTGATCTTCATGCGCGGTGGCTTGTGGGGCGGGTTGTCGTCGCTGTTCGAACGCGTACGTGGCAGTCGCAAAACCGCCGTCGTCGCCAAGGAGCAAGGGCTATGAGCATCCTATTGGAAACTAAAAACCTGGCGCTGGCCTACGGCGCGTTCCATGCGGTGAACGGCGTCAACCTCAAGGTCGAAGCCGGCACCATCCACACCATCATCGGCCCCAACGGCGCGGGCAAGACCAGCCTGTTCCACTGCCTCACCGGCGAACGCCAGGCCACCGCCGGGGCGATTCATTTCGACGGCAAGAACCTGATGCGCAAACCGGCTCACGCCCGCGTCGGCCTGGGCATGGCGCGCTCGTTCCAGCTCACCAGCCTGTTCCAGAACCTCAGCGTGCGCGAGAACCTGCGCCTGGCCGCCCAAGGCCGCGACGGTGCGCGCGCCCTGAATTTCTGGCGCCGGGTCGACAGCAAACGCGAACACCTGGAGATGGCCGACCAGGTACTGGAGCGCCTGCAGCTCACCGCCCGCGCCGACACCCTGGCTGGCGAGTTGTCCCACGGCCAGCAACGCGTGCTGGAGGTGGGCATGTCGATCTGCTCCAAGCCCAAACTGTTGATGCTCGACGAGCCCACCTCGGGCATGGGCATCGATGACATCCCGATCATGACCCAACTGATCAGCGACCTGGGCCGCGACCACACGGTGCTGTTGATCGAACACAACATGAGCATTGTCATGTCCATCAGCCAACGCATCACCGTGATGAGCCACGGCCAGATCCTGGTGGAAGGCACGCCGCAATTTGTGCGCGCCGATGAGCGCGTGCGCACTGCATACCTTGGGGAGGCTGCCTGATGCTGATCGTCGAAAACATCCATTCCTACTACGACAAGAGCCATGTGCTGGAAGGCGTGTCGCTGACCGTCAACCCCGGCGAGCTGGTGACGTTGCTGGGGCGTAATGGCGCCGGCAAGACCACCACACTGCGCAGCATCCTCGGGATTATCTGCCCGCGCCAGGGCCAGATTCATTTCAACGGCCAGGCGCTGGTGGGGCAAAAGATCTTTGAAATCGCCCGCCGGGGTTTGGCGCTGGTGCCGGAAAATCGCGGGATCTTCCGCCTGCTCACCGTCGAAGAAAACCTGCGCATCGCCGTGCGTAAGACCAGCCGCTGGCAGCTGGAAGATGTGTACGGCATGTTCCCGCGCCTCAAGGAGCGGCGCAAAAACGCCGGCCACGCCCTCTCCGGCGGCGAGCAACAGATGCTAGCCATCGCCCGCGCGCTGCTCAACGACCCCAAGCTGCTGATCCTCGATGAGCCCACCGAAGGCCTGGCACCGGTAATCGTCGACGAGCTGGTGAAGATCCTGCGCAAGGTCAAGGACGACGGCCTGCCGGTGCTGCTGGTGGAACAGAACCTGATGGTCTGCGACAAGCTCGCCGACCGCCATTACGTACTCGAACAAGGCCGCGTGGTCTACGAGGGCAGTGCTGCTGCGTTCCGCGCCGACCCGACGATCAAGAACCGCTACTTGGCGCTGAGCGCCTGACCGGAGACTGCCCATGAATAGTTTTGCGCAACCGCTCCAGAGCAACGCCCCGCTGATCAACCGCGACCGCCTGTGGCAATCGCTGATGGACCTGGCCCAACTCGGCGCTACCGTCAAAGGCGGCGTGTGCCGTCTGGCGCTCACCGATCTGGACCGCCAGGCCCGCGACCTGTTTGTGCAGTGGTGCGAGGCGGCCGGGTGCAGCGTGAGTGTCGACGCCATCGGCAATATTTTCGCCCGTCGCGCAGGGCGTAATCCCGCCCTGCCCCCGGTGATGACCGGCAGCCATATCGACACCCAACCCACCGGCGGCAAGTTTGACGGCTGCTACGGGGTGATGGCCGGGCTGGAAGTGATCCGCACCTTGAATGACCTCGGCATTGAGACCCAAGCGCCGATTGAAGTGGTGGTGTGGACCAACGAAGAAGGCTCGCGCTTCCCGCCGTGCATGATGGGCTCCGGGGTCTTTGCCGGTCAGTTCGACTTGCAGGACACCCTCGACAAACTCGACGAGCAAGGCCTGTCGGTAGGAGCCGAACTGCAGCGCATCGGCTATGCCGGTTCGCGCGCGGTGCTCGGCCACGCGGTGGGCGCATATTTCGAGGCACACATCGAGCAAGGCCCGGTGTTGGAAGACCAGGCCACCACCATCGGCGTGGTCATGGGTTGCCTGGGCCAGAAGTGGTTCGACCTGACCCTCACCGGCGTCGAAGCCCACGCCGGCCCCACGCCCATGCACCTGCGCAAGGACGCGCTGGTCGGCGCCGCCGAGGTGGTCAGCGCGGTGAACCGTATCGCCCATCAGCAACAACCGCACGCTTGCGGCACCGTTGGCTGCCTGAGCCTGCACCCCGGTTCACGCAACGTGATTCCCGGCCAGGTGCACATGACCCTCGACCTGCGTCACCTGCATGCCGACAAGCTGCAGGCCATGGTCGATGAAGTGCGCGGCGTGATCGAAGCCACCGCTGCCCGGCATGGGTTGACGTTTGAACTGACGCCCACCGCCGACTTCCCGCCGCTGGACTTCAACCCGGCCTGCGTCAACGCGGTGCGCGATGGCGCAGCAGCTTTGGGCTTGAGCCATATGGACATCGTCAGCGGCGCCGGGCATGACGCGATTTTCGTCGCCGAACTCGGCCCAGCCGGGATGATTTTTGTGCCGTGCGAAGGCGGCATCAGCCACAACGAAATCGAAAACGCTGCGCCGGATGACCTGGCGGCAGGCTGCGCGGTGTTGCTGCGCGCCATGGTCAACGCGGCACAGGGGGAGCTGGCATGAGTGAGATGGGGCAACTGACAGCGGTGCAACTGCTGCAGCATTTTCGTGACAAGAGCCTGTCGCCGGTGGAGGTCACCGAAGACGCTTTGCTGCGTATCGAGCGCTACAACCCGGTGGTGAACGCCTACTGCCATGTCGATCCGGAAGGCGCATTGAACGCTGCGCGCGCCTCGGAGCAACGTTGGCTCAAGGGTCAACCCTGCGGCGCGCTGGACGGTGTGCCTGCATCCATCAAAGACCTGACGTTGACGCTCGGCATGCCCACCCGCAAGGGCTCGCGCACATCATCCGCCGACGGGCCGTGGAACGTGGATGCGCCCTTCTCAGCCTTGATGCGCAAGGCCGGCGCGGTGTTGCTGGGCAAGACCACCACCCCGGAATTCGGCTGGAAAGGCGTCACCGACAACCCGCTGTACGGCATCACCCGCAACCCGTGGGACACGCGCACCACGGCGGGTGGCTCATCCGGTGGCGCGGGGGCGGCGGCGGCGTTGAACCTGGGCGTGCTGCACCAGGGCAGCGATGCCGGCGGCTCGATTCGGATTCCGTGTGCGTTTACCGGCACTTTCGGCATCAAGCCGACCTTCGGCTATGTGCCGCAATGGCCAGCCAGTTCCATGACCATTCTGTCGCACCTGGGGCCGATGACCCGCACGGTGGAAGACACCGTGCTGATGCTGCAAACCGTCGCGCAGCCGGATGCGCGCGATGGCCTGATCGGCGCGCCACGGACCACGCCATGGCTCACCCCAGGTACAGATTTGAAAGGCTTGCGTGTGGCCTACAGCCCCACATTCGGTTATGTGGATGTCGATCCGCAAGTGGCCAAAGTCGTCGCCCAAGCGGTTGACGGTTTGGTGCAACTGGGCGCACATGTCGAGCAGATCGACCCGGGGTTCAGCGACCCTCTGCAGGTGTTCAGTACCTTATGGGCCGCCGGCGCCGCACGCCTGACCAGCACGATGAGCGAGGCGCAAAAACAGCTGCTGGACACGGGCCTGCTGCGCATTGCACAACGCGGCGAGCACCTGAGCCTGGGCGACTTTAACGACGCCCTCGAAGCGCGTGCTGCACTGGTCGCGCGGATGGCCGCGTTCCACGAGCATTACGATGTGCTGGTTTCGCCGATGATGCCGATCACCGCGTTCGAGGCTGGGCACAACGTGCCGCCGGGTTCGGGTATGACTGAGTGGATGCAATGGACGCCGTTTACCTATCCCTTCAACCTCACACAGCAACCGGCGGCGTCGGTGCCGTGCGGGCTGGCGGAGAATGGCTTGCCGGTGGGCCTGCATGTGGTGGCCGCGCGGTTTGCGGATGAACAGGTGCTGCGGGTGTGCCAGGCCTATGCAAAGGCGTTCCCCGCCGACCACCTTGAAGCACCGTGCGTGCTCTGAACTGTGGCTTTCGACCGCGGGTTGCGCTGTGCATCTGTGGTTGGATCTGGCTTATAATTCGCGCTTCAATTTTGTTGCGCGGATTGTTTCTGATGCTATTCACTAGGACCGTTCTGGCGAGTGCAGTGCTCGCCATCCTGCCGGCCATGGCCCACGCCACAGCGCTGGACCTGACCTACGAAGCCCCTGCCACCGAGGCTGCGCCACAGGCTGCACCGGCGACGGCCAAATCGTTGTTCCCGGTTACGACCCAGCCGCCGGTGACATTCGAGTACAACTGCAAGGGCCCACGCTGCACGTATGAACATGACCTGGAGCAGCGTCATGAAGACCAGACGACGCAAAGCTGGTCCGTCGGTTTTCAGTGACGGTCAGGTAATCTTTAGCTGAATTTTTGGGTAGATTGAGTACGCAAGAGCCCTTTTGGTTACTTTTGGGGCTCTTTTCCAAAAGTGACCCGCCGTAAGGGCGGAACCAATAGCCGCCGTTACCGCAGCAACGGATATGTACTCAATCCGCCTAAAGAAGCACCATCACAGGCAACCCACCTCCCACAGCGTTGAACACATTCCACTACAATGCCCCCCATTCATCCCCGGGGGCTTCATGGACATCGAACTGGCACGCACCTTCCTCGAAATAACCCGCAGCGGCAGCCTGGCCGCAGCGGCCGAGAAACTGCACGTCACCCAGACCGCCATCACCGCACGCGTGAAAAACCTCGAAAGCCAACTCAACAGCACGCTGTTCATCCGCAACCGCGCCGGTGCACGCCTGACCGCCGACGGCGAGGCCTTTGTGGTCTACGCCAACCAGCTGCTGCAAACCTGGGAAGCCGCAAAACGTGACCTACCGCTGCCCGACGGCTACCGCAATGTGTTGCATATCGGCGGTGAGGTCAGCCTGTGCAACCCACTGATGCTCGGCTGGGCCCAAGCCCTGCGCGAACATATCCCGGGGCACGCCTTGCGTACCGAAGTACGCGAAGGCGAATACCTGCTGCGCCAACTGGAACTGGGCGTGCTCGACGCCGCCCTAGTGTTCCAACCCCAATACTGGCCAGGGTTGCAGGTAGAGCAGGTGCTGGAAGAAAAACTGATCCTGGTGCAGTTGGTGAGCAAACCCGACCCGTACGTCTACATCGACTGGGGCCCAGGGTTTCGCCAGCAGCATGACGCCGCCCTACCCGACAAGGCCCGCGCCGCGCTGAGTTTCAACCTCGGGCCGCTAGCCTTGCAGTACATCCTGGAAAACGGCGGCGCCGGTTATTTCCGCACGCGCGTGGTGCAAAGCTACCTGGACAGCGGCGTGATGCAGCGCGTGCCGAAGGCGCCGGAGTTCAGTTTCCCGACTTACCTGGTGTACTCACGGGCGCGGGATTCGGCGGTGTTGCAACAGGCACTGGCGTTGCTGCGCGATGTGGTCAAAGCCGAAAGTGACTGGTCACAACGCTGGGACCCGCTGATTTGAATCACCCTACACCTGCGCGCATGCTAGCCTGCGGATGTTTCCTTTTGCAGCCTTAGCGATGAACAAGAAAAAGTCCGTCACCATCAGCGACATCGCCAAACGGGTCGGCATGACCACCATCACGGTGTCCCGCGCGCTGAGCAAGCCCGACCTGGTCAAACCCGCCACCCTGGCGCGCATTCTCGAAGTCGCGCGGGAGCTGGATTACGTGCCGAACGCCTTTGCCCGTGGGCTCAAGCGCAGTGAAAGCCTGATCATCGGTGTGATCACAGCGTCGGTGGACAACCCGTTCTACAGCGAAATGATCAAGGCGATTTCCCGCGAGGCCAAACAGCACGGCTACACCATCATGCTGGTGGACACCGACGAGCTCGAAGAACTGGAAAGCAAAGCCGTCGACACCCTGCTGGGCTACCGCGTGGCGGGGATCATCTTGTCGCCGGTCTCCGATGAGCCGAGCTACCAGCCTGATTACCTGGAGCGCCTGGGCAACGGCAAAACCCCGGTGGTGCTGCTCGACCGTACGATTCACGACAGCCCGTTCAGCCGTGTGGTGCTCGACAACTACCACAGCGGCATCCAGGCCGCGCACTACCTGCTGCGCCAGACACCCGAGCTCAAGCGCCTGCTGGTGCTGACCGGGCCCGCGCATTCGCGTATCACTGTGGAGCGCCTCAAGGGCCTGCGCGAAGTGCTCGCCGACCATCCGCATATTCAGGTTGAAGTGCAGGCCGGCGACTACACGCTGATGCCGTCGTACCTGCACACCCTCGACTACCTGGCCGAACACACGGCGCCGGACGCGATCATGGGCTTCAACCAGTTGATCACCCTCGGCGCGTTGCGCGCCTTGCGCATGCACAACATCCCCCACGACAGCCTGACCATCTGCGGCATTGACCGCCTGCCCTTCGCCGATATCTTCGGTGTGCCCATCGCCTGCGTGGCCCACGACGCCTCCTTGGCCGGCAGCAGCGCGGTACGCCTGCTGCTTGATCGCCTGGAAGATCCGTACAAACCACGGGACAAAGTGGTGATCACAGGCGTTTTGGAAAACGGCTAGCGGCTGGTGTAGCCGCCATCAATCGGCAGGCTTACGCCGCTGATCATGCTCGCGGCGTCGCTGAGCAGGAATAGCACCGGCAGTGCGACTTCCACGGTTTCAGCGAAACGCCCCAACGGAATGGCCGCCAGCGCTGGGTCGCGCTTGGCCGGGTCGGACCAGGCCCTGGTCGCCATGGGTGTGAGCGTGACGGTGGGGTTAACGCTGTTGACGCGTATACCGAAACGGCCCCATTCGGCGCATTGCACGCGGGTGATCGCGTCCAGTGCGGCTTTGGAGGCGCAGTAGGCGAGGTGATCGTCCAGCGCGACCAATGAGGCTTGGCTGGAGACATTGACGATGCTGCCGGCGACTTTCGCTTCGATCATCTTGGCCGCCACCCGACTGGCGACCTGGGCGGCGGCGCGGGCGTTGACCTGCATCACCGGGTCGAAAGCATCAGCGCTGATCGCCGCGGCGGGTTCCAAGCGCGAGATGCCGGCGCAGTTGACCAGGCCGTGCAGTGGCGGCAGGTCATGCAGGGCTTTGTCGAGCGCGGCGCTGTCGGCGATGTCCACACAGACCGTGTTGCAGCCCAGTTTGGCCAAGGCCTCGGCGTCACGGCCGAGGGCAAAGACCTCGGCGCCGCTGGCGATCAGTTGCAGGGCGATTTGGTGGCCGATGCCACTGCTCGCGCCGGTGACGAGGATGCGCTGGTGGGTGAAGTTGAAGGCTGCGTTCATGGTCACTATTCCATAGGCAATGAAGATCCCCTGTGGGAGCTGGCTTGCCTGCTCCCACATTTCTGGACCGCGTTGTTTCATTCCTGTGGGAGCTGGCTTGCCTGCTCCCACATTTCTGGACCGCGTTGTTTCAGTTGTTTTGCAGGCTGTGCATGATGGGTTTGAGGGCTGGATACAGCTTTAGATACGCCGCAAACGCCTGGTCATAGACCGCGACATTCTCGCGCTTGGGCTGCGCGCGCAGTTCCAACTGCACCCAGCCCGTCTCCATCTGCCCGTCACTCACCAACCCCACCGTATGCGCCGCCAGCAACGCCGCGCCCAGCGCCGCTTCCACCTCCTGCACAATGGTGTAGACCGGGTAGCGGGTGACATCCGCAATAATCTGCATCCACAAATCCGAATGGCTCGCGCCACCCACCACAATCAGGCGCGGGTCCAGCGAGTGGGCGCCTTGCGTGCCGGCGTCGATGTTGTGGCGCAGGGCGAAACTCACGCCTTCGAGCACCGCGCGGTACAGGTGGATGCGGCTGTGGTACAGGTTCAGCCCGACAAAACTGCCGCTGGCGCGGTCATCCCACACCGGGCTGCGTTCGCCCATCAAGTACGGCAGGAACAACAAGCCTTCGCTGCCCGCCGGCACCTTCATCGCGCTCTGCTCCAGCAACACCAGGCTGTCCTGCCCGGTGGCTTTGGCCTGCTGCTCCTCGGCCTGGCAGAACTGCTCGCGAAACCAACTGACCGACGCCCCGGCGGTGATCGCGCCGCCAAAGATGTACAGGTCCCGGTGGCCGTTGTAGACATGCGGCATGCTCACCAACCCGTGACGCGCGTCCACCTGCTGGTTCAGGTAGCCCCAGCACATACTGGTGCCGATCATCGCCACGTGGTTGCCCGGTTGCGTGACACCGGCCGCCAACGTTGCCATGGCCGCATCGACGCCACCGGCAAGAATCGGCGTCCCCGCCTGTAAACCAAGGCGCGTAGCCCAGGTTTCCAGCAGCCCGCCTACGACTTCACCGGAATACACCAGCCGCTCGGGCATCATCGCCAACGGAATCTCGAGTGCCGCCAGCATCTCCTCGGACCAGCGCCGTTGCGCCACGTCGTAGACGCCGCCAATATTGCCGGCGCTGCTGTGGTCCACCGCCAGCTCACCGGTCAGGCACCAGTTGATATAGCTGTTGGGCGGCAGCAGGTAACGTGTTTCTGCCCACACTTGCGGCTGATGCTGCTTGAGCCAGAGCATCTTGGTGAAGCCGTAGTAGCTGTCCACCGAGTTGACCGTGACCGCGAACAAACGTTCCAGGTCCACATGCTCACGCACCCACGCCACCTGCTCGCCGGCGCGGCGGTCCATCCAGATCAGGCACGGGTGCAGCGGCGTGATCTGCGCATCCACGGCAATCCCCGAGCCGCCGTACAGGCTGCTGATGCACAGTGCCTTGACCTGCTGCGCGGCCACGCCGGCCTTGGCCATGCACTGCGCCACGCACGCCTCGACGGCCTCCAGCCAGACCTGCGGCCATTGTTCGGCCCAGCGCACTTTCGGGGTATCCACGCGATACCCCTGGCTGTGCTGGGCGATGATCGTGCCTTGAGCATCCACGAGCAGCGCCTTGGTGCTCTGGGTTCCTATGTCCACACCCATCACATAATTCATTTCAAATCACCGGTTTCAACAGCACCTTGATCGACTTGGTCGAGTTGGCCAGCTCGAACGCTTCGGCAAAGTTATCCAGCGGGAAGTCATGGGTGACGATGCCTTTGGAGGTGACCAGGCCGCGTTCGAACAGGTCGATGGCGATCGGGTAGCAATACGGGCCGAGGTGCGCGCCACGCACGTCCAGCTCCTTGCGGTCACCGATGATCGACCAGTCGACGCTGGTTTCGGCGCCGAACACGCTGAACTCGACAAAGCGCCCGAGCTTGCGGATCAGGTCCAGGCCTTGGGTCACACCGGCCGGCACGCCGGTGGTTTCGATGTACACGTCGCAGCCGTAATGATCGGTGAGGCCGTTGATGATCTCGCGGGCGTTGTCGCGCGATGGGTTGATCACCACGTCGGCGCCGAATTGCTTGGCCAGCTCCAGGCGCTCGTCGACCATGTCGATCACCACCAGTTTTTTCGGCGTCTTCAATGCGGCGACCTGGACCATGCACAGCCCGAGCGTGCCGGCACCGGCAATCACCACCACGTCATCGAGCTGGATTTCACCGCGGTTGACGGTGTGGATCGAGCAGGCCATCGGCTCCACCAGCGCCGAGTCCTCCAGCGACACCGATTCGGGAATTTTGTGCACGATGGCGGTCTTGGGAATGCGCATGTACTGGGCCATGCCGCCTTCGGCCACTTCACGCTGGAAGCCGAAGATGTTGTGCACTTCGCACATCCAGTATTTGCCCGACTTGCAGAAGCGGCACTTGGCGCACGGCACGATCTGCTCGGCGATCACTTTGTCGCCGACGGCGACTTCAAAGTGCTCCTCGGCGCCCTCGCCCACTTCAACCACATAGCCGAAAAACTCATGGCCCGGCACTACGGGCGCTTTGACCCACGGGTTATCGCCGCCCCAGAACATCGCCGCGCCCGAGTGGCATTTGCAGTCACTGGCGCAGATGCCGCAGGCGGCGATGCGGATCACCAGTTCATTGGGGCGCGCCTGGGGTTTGCTGATGCGCTGCAGGCGATAGTCTTTGGGGCCGTGGCAGACGACGGCTTGCATTTCGGTGTGCTTGTCCATGGGTGCAGTCCTGTAGTCAGATGAGTTTATTTATGGCGCTGACGGCTGATAAAGATCGCCAGCAAAATGATTGCGCCTTTGATCACGCTCTGAACGTAGGGCGATACGCCGAGCATGTTCAGGCCGTTGTTCAATACGCCGAGCAACATCGCGCCGAGCAAGGTGCCAACGATGACCCCGCGCCCGCCGGCAATCGAGGCGCCGCCGAGTACCACGGCAGCAATCGCATCCAGCTCGAACGACACGCCGGCATTCGGCTGGCCGCTCATCAAGCGTGAGGTCAGCACCAACCCGGCAATCGCCGCCGTCAGGCCGCTGATGCCATACACCAGCAGCTTGAAGCGCGCCGCGCGCACGCCCGACAAACGCACCGCTTCTTCATTGCCGCCGATGGCATAGATGTAGCGGCCGATGCGCGTGTGCTGCAGCAGCACGTAGGCGGCGAAGTAGGTGATGAGCATGATCAGGATCGGCACTTCGATGCCGAACAGGCGTTGGCGGCCGAAGAAGCCGAACCACTCCGGCAACCCGGAAATCGGGTAACCATCGGTGTACATCAGGCCCAGGCCACGGGCGATGCCCATGGTCGCCAGGGTGACGATGATCGGCGGCATGTGCAGGTAGGCGACGAACAGCCCGTTGCCGATGCCGAAGGCCACGCCAATCAGCATCCCGGCGCCAATCGCCAGGCCCGGCGGCAGGCCCGCGACCATCAAACCGGCGGTCAAGGTGCCGGACAGCGCCATCACCGGCCCTACCGACAAGTCGATGCCACCGGTGAGAATCACGCAGGTCATGCCCACCGCGATAATCGCGTTGATCGACACCTGGCGAGCAATGTTCGACAGGTTGCTGGTGGTCAGGAAGGTGTCGCTGGCGAGGATCATTACCAGGGTCACCACCACCAGACCCACGAATGGATAGAAGGCCGGCGAGCGCACCAGCCGCGCCAGGTGCAGGCGCAGCCGGCCGGTGTCGCCGGTGTTAATGGACGTATTCACTTGAGCCCCCTGTTGCATG
Organism: Pseudomonas sp. IB20; assembly: GCF_009707325.1. Lineage (NCBI taxonomy): Bacteria > Pseudomonadati > Pseudomonadota > Gammaproteobacteria > Pseudomonadales > Pseudomonadaceae > Pseudomonas > Pseudomonas gelidaquae. The sequence goes on from NZ_CP046103.1 coordinate 3,277,851, forward strand.
GCGCATGACCTCTTGTGGGTTGACGGCAGACGCTTCGAGTACCTTGACGATGGCGCCTTTGTGGAACACGGCGACGCGGTCGCACATGCCGATGACTTCGGGCAGTTCAGAGGAAATCATGATGATGGCGTAACCCTGTTCGGTGAGGCTGCGCATCAAGGCGTAGATCTGCGCCTTGGCGCCGACGTCGATGCCGCGCGTGGGTTCGTCGAACACCAGCACGTCGCAGTGGTGGTTGATCCAGCGCGCAATCACAACCTTTTGCTGGTTGCCGCCGCTGAGGTTGAACACTCGGCTCTCGCCGCTGGGCGCTTTGATCGACAGCTGGCGCATCAGGTCTTCGACGCTGGCGCACTCCTTGGCCTTGTCGATCAGCCCCGAGGCGTTCTGGTATTTGGGCAGGTTGTTCAGGGAGATGTTTTCGCGAATGCTGAAATCGGTGATCAAGCCTTCGCTCTTGCGGCTTTCGGGCAGCAGGCCGATGCCGTGGGCCAGGGCTTGGGCCGGGTCATCAAGGGTGACTTTTTCGCCACGCAGCCACACCTCTTTGCTGACTGAGGGCAGCGCGCCCATCATGCCCAGTGCCAGTTCAGTGCGGCCGGAACCGACCAAACCGGCAAACCCGAGGATCTCGCCTTTGTGCAGTTGGAAGCTGTTGTGGGGGCCGTTACGCACCAGTTGGATGTCCTTGACCTCCAGTAACAACGGGCCACGCGCTGTGGTCGGTTTGGGCGGAAAACTGCTTTCCAGGCGACGGCCGACCATCATCTCGACGAGGCGGTCGATGTCACTGTCAGCCACATCGGTTACGCCGACATTGCCGCCGTCGCGCAATACGCTGATGCGGTCGCAAACCTGGAAGATTTCCTCCAGGTGATGGGAGATAAAAATCACCGCCACGCCTTGGCGCTTGAGTTCGCGCATGATCTCAAACAGCAGCTCGGCTTCGCTGGGCGTCAGCGTCGCGGTCGGTTCATCAAGCACCAGCAGGCGCGCATCCAGGGCCAGGGCCTTGGCAATTTCGACAAACTGCTGCTCGGCCACACTCAGGTGCTTGACCGCGCATTGCAGGTCGATGCTCACGCCCAAACGCTTGAACAAAGCCTCGGCCGCCTCGACCATCTCGCGCTTGCGCAGCAGGCCGAAGCGATTGCTCAACTCGTGGCCGAGGAAGATATTTTCCACCGCCGTGAGGTAGGGAATCAGGCTGAACTCCTGGAACACGATGCCAATACCGGCGGCAATCGCATCGCGGTAGGTCGCGAACTGCTGCGCCTGGCCGTCGATCAGGATCTGCCCTTCGTCCTGATGTTCGACACCGCCGAGGATCTTCATCAGGGTCGACTTGCCCGCGCCATTTTCGCCGAGCAAGGCATGAATCTCGCCACGTTCCACTTGCAAGTTGATGGCCTTGAGGGCCTGTACGCCCGGGTAACGCTTACAGATATTTTCCAGCTTGAGAAGACTGCTCATACCACCGACCTCGTATTCAGAAGGAATGACCTAGGCCCCACGGATCACGTGGGGCCTGGGCGATTTACCAGCTGAAGTCCTTGGCTTTGGCCTGGTCGATCAAGGTGATGTCCACCGGGATGGTGGCGGGCACTTGCGAGCCCCACTTCTTGGCCAGGGCGATGCCCAGGGCCAGACGGATCTGGTCGCGCGGGTATTGCGCCGAGGTGGCAATGAACTTGCTGCCGGGTTTCTGGATCGCCTTGATCGCTTCCGGCGCGCCGTCGACGCTCACCAGTTTCACGTCCAGGCCACTGGCTTCGATGGCCGAGAGCGCGCCGAGGGAGCCGTTGTCATTCACGCTGAAAATGCCTTTGAGCGTGGGCTGGGCCTGCAGCATGTTTTCGGTGACGGTCAGCGCCTGGTCACGTTCCTGCTTGCCGTTCTGGATGCTCACGATTTTGATGTCCGGGTGCTTGGCCACGGCCTCTTTGCAGCCGCGCACACGCTCGAGGATCGGCACCACGGCGATGCCGTCGAGGATCGCGATGTTGCCTTTGTCGCCGATATTCTTGGCCAGGTATTCACAGGCCTGGAAGCCGGCGTCGAAGTTCTTCGAACCGACGAAGGAGTCCAGCGGGCCGTCGGCCTGGGCGTCTACCGCGACCACCACCACACCGGCGGCGTGGGCGGATTTGACCGCCGACTGCACGCCGACCGAATCGGTGGGGTTGATCAGCAGGATGTCGATGCCTTTTTGCAGCATGTCTTCGACGTCGCTGACTTGCTTGGAAACGTCGTGGCGAGCGTCAGTGATGATCAGTTTTGCACCGATGGTTGCACTGGCTTCTTCCAGGGCGTTTTTCATGGTGACGAAATAGGGGTTGTTGATTTCCTGGAAGGAGGCGCCGATACGGATGGGTTTGGCGGCGTCGGCGAACGCTGGGGAGGTAGAGCCGAGGGTGATGCTAACAGCCAGTAAACACGGGGTCTTCGGGAGCATTTTCATGGCGTAGTTCTCTGTTTTGTTTTTATTTTTAGAGCAAATGTTATCGATAACATTTTGCGAGAAACTAGCAAGTAAATGGAAGCTGTGCAAGCCCCCATTGGTCGCCCGGGGCTGGATACCCTTCCTGGCCCACCCTGATCAAATGTGGGAGCTGGCTTGCCTGCGATGGCATCCACTCGCTATGCCTGGTACACCGACGTACCTGCATCGCAGCGGTGCGGCGACCCGACAAGCCAGCTCCCACCTTTGATCGCGTAGCCGGCAAAAACTCGCACATTCCCCACCACCAACTAAGCTCACCCTCTAACAAAAAACACCGAGCTGACCGCCATGGCCCACCCTACCGAGACCTTCCGCGCCCGTTATCGCGCCAACGTGAATCCCCATTACAACCCATGGCTCCACGCCTGTTTCGTGCTCGGCTACGGCATTTTCTGCATCACCCTGGCCTGGTCCTCCACCGAACACATCACCCCACTCCAGTGGCTGACGGTGCCCCTGACCCTGGTGTTCTTCAACCTGTGTATCTACCTCGTCCACCGCCACCTCGGCCACCACAAACACGCCCTCGCCAAACTGTTTTACGCGCGCCACACCGGCGACCATCACAGCTTCTTCACCCCCGGCCATATGACCTACGACAGCCCCCGGGACTGGCGCGTGATCCTGTTCCCCGCCTGGCTGATCGTGCTGCACAGCCTGGCTATCACCTTCCCCGCCTGGTGGCTGCTCAAACACCTGAGCCCGAACGTCGCCGGGCTGTTTGCCGGGTGCATGATCCTGGGCTATCTGCTTTACGAAGTGTTCCACGCCTGCGAACACCTGCCCGCCGAACACCGCGTGGCTCGCCTGCCGTGGATTCGCCAGATGCACCAACTGCACGCCCTGCATCATCGGCGCGAGCTGATGCAGGGGCGCAATTTCAATATCGTGCTACCGCTGATGGATTACCTGTTCGGCACCCTGCACTGGGAGCCTGCCCCACGCGACAACTCAAAGTAGGCGCTCACCAACGAAAAAGGGGCAGTCCAAATGGACTGCCCCCTGCCTCACTCAAGTCAATCGATCAGCGCACGATGCGCTGGCTGCAGATATGACCCAGGCTGACGTACTGCGAGATATTGCCGCCCACGCCCACACCCGGAAACTCCTTGAGCTCGATGCGCCAGCCACCCTCGTTGAACCAGGTATCCCAGTGATGCCGGTCCTGGCCTCGTAATTGACCCAGTTGTAGGGGCCACTGAAGCGCTTGTCGACCCGAAGTACCGGGGTGACACCGCGCAAGGGTGCACCGGTACTGTCAGACCATCGGGTGCTCCAGCTCAGGCTGCGCGCCGCCTGGGTGGCCAGTTGGTAGATCGAGCTGGGGATGCGCACCACGTTGTCGCCGTTTACGTCGTACTGGTCCAGGCGTGGCGCCGAACCCAGGCTCAACTTATATTGCGCCTGCGGGTTCAGTGCTACCGCCGGGTTGGCCCGCACACGCACCTTGACGGTGTAGCCCGGGGTCAAGTTCGGGTAAGTCGAGGTGGAACCTTGCGGGACTTCCACCCAGTTATTGCCATCAAAGCGCTCGAAAATCCACTGGTTGCGTGTGCCCGCGCCGTCATCGCCGAGGAACATACCCACGCCTTGGCCGCGCAACGAGGTGAAGTCGAAGTAATCGACATCGTTGACGCTATCGAGGTTGCCCGACACCTGGTTCAACCCATCCGGCAGCGCAAATGCGGTTTGCGGGGTGTCGTTGGGTTCATAAGCATCGATATTGCTATCCACCGCCACGCCGAAACTGAACTGCGAGTTGCTCGCGGTATTGGCCACCATGAACCAGTAATAGTCACCGGCCGCCAGCACACCGTTGAGGTATTCATCGGCATTGCCAGCGTTATCGGAGGTGCCCAATGGCGTCAGGTTACCCTGGCCATCATCGTGGAACAGGGTCAATGACATGTCGGTACCGGCGCTCTGGTTCAGCAACTGTACCTGGATCCGCGCGTTTTTCGGCAGGTTGAAGTGGTAGGCGATTTGCGCACCGGTCTCCACCCCGGTAAGGGTGTACAGCTTGTTGATATCCAGGGTTGGAAACAGCGGCGTGAATGCAGCAATCGCAGCGTCTTTCATTTGCGCCTGGTCGGGTTTCTTCAACTCGCCAACCTTGGTGTCGACCGCCACGTTGCTGGGGGCCGCCTTGCTCGCAGGCGCCTTGGCCTTGCCGGCCTTCGCCGCGTTGAGCTTTTGCTTGAGCGCGTCCGAGACCTGGATCGACTCCAGCGTACCGCCGGGGTTCAGCGCGTTACCCACGGCCTGCTTGAGCGTTTCTGCGCTGAGTTTCGGGAGGCTTGGTTCGGCCAGGGCGAAGGCCGAAACGAAGCAGGAGGCCGCCATGGCCGCGCCCAGCATAAAGGCTTTTTTCAATTTCATTTTTTATCCATCCATAGTTAAAAAATTGAAGCTCAGGTGACATCCGGTCACCTAGGGTGAAATGTAGGACGCTACTGGATAAATGAACAGTGATTTTTTTGAAAAAAATAGTCGCCTGGAAAAGAAAAGCGTTTAATACCCCGTCATCTCCAGATAGCCCACGCCACCTTCAAACTGCACGGGCCCTTCCCAGTACGGGATGCTCAGGTTCATCCACGCCTTCGGGTTGACGGCCTGGGGGGTGATATCCAGGTGTTTGCTTGGGATTTTCAGCGACCAGCGCGTAGGAACAGGACGCCCGTCGATGGCGGTGGTGGACAAGGGTGTGAGCTGAATATCTTCATTGCGCAGGGTCTGGGTGTGGCCCTGCGGGTCGATCCAGGTGCCGGTCAGGTAACCCGCGCCGTCTTTTTGCCGCACCCGAAACAGCATCAACTGCTCGCCACGGTCCAGGTGCAGGGAAAACCAGTCCCAGCCAGTTTGGCTGGCCGCCAGAGGTTGGCTGCTCCATTCGCGGTCGAGCCAGGCGGGGCCACTGACCTGGTAGGTCTTGCCGTCGATGCTGACGCTGCCGGTCGCGGTAAAAAATGGCTGGCTGTAGTAGTAGGACGCTTGCCCCTGATCGGACTTGCGGCTGTAGCCGTTATCGCCTTGCAGCACCAACGGGCGGCTGGAGGTCAGGTGCAAGTCGTAGGCGAACTGCGGGCCGCAGGCAGTGAGTTGCATATCCGCCAAGGCGCTCACGGCGCCGGGGCGGGTGACGAAATTCCAGTCGTCGATCCAGGCATTGAATGGCACGGTCTGGGCCCCCGCTTGCCCGATGCCGCCACGGGCGAAGCGTTCGGCGGCGTAGTGCTGGGTGGCGGACGTCACGGCGGCGTGGCCAAGCCAGATGGTGGAGTCGTGCCAGCCGGGCTGCGTCGGCCCCGCCTTCAGCGCGTTGCGAAACAGCGTCCATTGCACGCCGAACACATTGCCTTGGGCGTCCTTGAGGTTGGCGGTGACGTACCACCACTCGATGCGAAAGCCATCATGGGGGCCGTGATCCTCAGGAAAGCTGAACACTTTACCGGGCACCACCTGGGCAAAGTCCGCGGCATCGTTGCCCAGGCCTGCGAAGCTTTCTGGCGGCGCTGGCGCCTTGTCACAGGCCGTCAGCAGCAACACAGCAGCCCACAGCAGCGCTTTAATCTTCATTGGCAAACGTCCTCAGCAAATCCGCCGGGCGGCTGCGGTACAACTGCCACAGCGGCCAGGCCGAGGCCAGCAAGGTGGCCAGCAGCGCCAGCCCCAACAATTGCGCAAGCTGCCACGGGAATACCTGCAACGGCAGGCGCCAGCCGAATGCCTGCACGTTGATCACCGCGTCCAGGCACCACGCCAGCAGCAGGCCCAATGGCAACGCCAACACCAAGGTCAGCACCGCCAGCAGCCAGGTCTGGCCCAGGTTGAGCAGCATCAATTGCCGACGCGTCACACCCAGCGCCCACAGCGGCGCGAGTTGGCCCAGGCGGCTTTGGCTCTGGGTCAGCAAGCTGATAAACAACGCCACCCCGGCGACGCCGAGGGTGAGGCTGTTCAACGCAGCCGTTGCGGCAAAGGTGCGTTCGAACACCTGGCTCGACCAGCCTTTGAGTTGCTGTTGATCGACGATGCGGCTGTCTTCCAATGCAAACGCACGCTGCACCTCGCGCACCAGCGGCGGCACATTCTGCGGCAGCACCCGCAGGTTGAAGCGGGCCGGTGTCAGCCCCGGCCAGTGCGCCAGCAGGTGCTTGGCATTGACCAGCAGATGGCCTTTGGGGTTGCCGTAGTCGGCGTAAACCCCCACCACCTTGGGGGACCAAACGCCCTCAGGCGTGGGAATAACGACCGCATCGCCGAGTCGCACCTTCAAGCGCCGCGCCAGTTGTTCGCTGAGCATCACCGTGTCGCCTTGCAGCAACTGGTCCCAAGGCTCGCTCACGCGCTCCAATAACGGCCAGTGCTGACGATAAGTGGGGTCGTCGACCACGCCGAACACGTCCGCCGGCCAGCCCTGCAACTGCACCGCGACCTGCCAGGTGGGCAGCACCGCTTGCACGAGCGGTTGCTGCGCCAACCAGGTGCTGAGCTGCTCGGCCTGGGCCGGGGTTTGCGGGTTGAGGTACAGCTCGGCCGTGAGACGTTGCTCCAACCAGTTATTGAAGGTCTGGCGAAAGCCCGAGGTCATCGAACCTGCACCGATGTTCGCCGCCAAGGCCAGCAGCAACGCCATCAGCGCCAGGCTCAAGGCCGGCAACTGCTGGCGGCAGTCGGCCAAAAACCACTGACCGAGTACTGAACGGCTACGCCCGAGCACCGCCGTCAGCAGGCCGTTGAGCACCACCGGCAAACCGAGCGCTGCCCCCAACAGCAAAGCCGCCATCAACACAAACCCGGCAGCCAGGCTGTCGCCCAGCCACAGCGCCAGCAGCGCGATCACCAGCGCGGTCGCCGCCACCCAACCCTGGCGCCGCAGCCAGCGCCCGTGCGCGTCATGCCAGGCTTGGGCATTGGCCAGCGCCAGCAGCGGCAAACGCGCCGCCCGCCACAGGCTGCTGCCACCTGCGAGCAATGCGCCGAGCAGGCTCAGGCCCAAGCCGGCCATCCACCACCATGGGCTGAGGCTCAATTGGCCCGGCACCTCGGCGCCGTACAGGCCGCGTAAACTGGCGGCCACATCCGGCAGCAACAGGCTGGCCAGCAGGTAACCGCTGGCGACGCCGAGCACGCCACCGAGCAACGACAACACGCCGAGTTCGACGCCCAGGCTCAGGATCAGCATGCGCGCACTGACCCCGCAGGCACGCAAGGTGCGCAGCAATCCACGGCGTTGCTCCAGTGCCAGGCCGATGGCGGCGTGCACAATAAACAAGCCCACCACAAACGACAAAAAGCCCAGGGCGTCGAGGTTCAGGTGAAAGCTTTCGGTGAGGCGCGCAAGGTTGTTGTCCTCGCCGTGCTTGAGTTGCAGCGCGGCAGGCGGTGTGGGATGGCGGGCGGCAAAGGCCTTGTCCAGCAGCAGGCGCGACAGTTGGCCGGGCATTTCCAGCAGCGACTGGGCGAAGCCGATATCGGTCAGCAACAGGCCCGGCGCCATGTCCGGTTGAGCCTGCAACGGCGGCAAGGCCTGCCCGCTCGCGGTCAGCGGTTGCTCACCTTCGTGCAACCCCAAGGCGACCAAGGTCTGCGGCGCGATCCAGGTACGCCCCGGCGGGTTGAAAAAAGCCAGCATTTGCGCCTGGCTCAAGCGCTGCCCCGCCACCGCGCCGCCGCCGGGCAACGACAGCGGGTCGATGCCCATCAGCTGCAGGCGTTGTGCTTCATGCCCCTTGAGCAGCAACCGGCCCTGCACCACCGGCGACACCGGCCAACCAGCGCGGCGCAGCTCGGCAAACAGTGCTTGGGGGAAGCTGGCGCCGTCTGGCGCACTCAGGCTGGCTTGCGGCTCACCGCCGATCAGTTGGCTGGCGCGTGCATAGCTGTCCCGCGCTTGGCTGTTGAGGGCCTGCACACCGGTCAACAGCGCGGTCGCCAGCCACAGGCCGGTCAGCACGCTGAAAAACTGCACCGGGTGGCGCCGCCAATGGCTGATCAGCGCACGCAACGCCCAATAAAACACCGCCATCTCAGCGCGCGTCCGCAGGCACGACACGGCCGCGGTGCAACACCACTTGCTGGTCCAGGCGCGCGGCGATGCGCGGGCTGTGCGTGACCATCAACAGGCTGGTGGGGCTGTCGCGCAACAGGTCGAGCAACAGTTGCAGCACTTCATCGCTGGTGGCTTCGTCGAGATTGCCGGTCGGCTCATCGGCCAGCAGCAAGCCAGGGCGCGACGCCAACGCACGCCCCACCGCAACCCGTTGCTGTTGGCCGCCGGACAGTTGCTCGGGATAGCGCCTGAGCAAATCGCCCAACCCCAGGCGCTCCACCAAATGCGCCTGCCACTGCGGATCAAAGCGCCCCGCCAACCGCGCCTGGAATGCCAGGTTGTCGTCCACGCGCAAACTGCCGATCAGGTTGAACTGTTGGAACACCAGGCCGATTTCAGTCCGCCGCCAGTGGGCCAGCTGCGCTTCGCTGAGTTGGTCCAGGCGCTGCTCGCCCACCTGAATGCTGCCGCCATCCACCTGATCAAGCCCGGCCACCAGATGCAGCAATGTGCTTTTTCCGCTGCCGGACTCGCCCATCAGCGCCAGGCTGCTACGCTCACCCAGGAACAAGTCAACGCCCGCCAGCACTGCAAGCGGGCCCTGCGGGGTGGCGTAGCTTTTTAGGACACCTTGCACCTGCAACATAAGAACGCTCGTTCGAAGGACTCCGAACGAGCATAACGGCTGACCGTCGGCCCTACGCAAATTTTTGACATGGATTTCACTGCTTGCCCACCCTCGCCCCTCTAAATTGCCCGCCACGCGCCGATACTCGGCAACTTATTAGTTGCCAGCCACGGCAACTTTTAACCGCCAGATGTTCAGCAAAAAGACAGCAGCCCTGTGACAGCCTCCCATTCCCTTATGGGAATTCGTCAATGCGTTGCGCCTACTTAATAAAAAACACTGCTGACAGTGCCCATGGTGAATGATGTGGTTGACCTTACTCTGACCAAACCGCGCTCACGCCGGGGCTATTTCAAAAAAATGCAAAAGTGGTGGGCGGGTCTCGCCGTCATTGCCCTGCTGCTCACCGCTTTCCTGATGTGGCCGTCATCGCCGCGTGACCTGGGCGTCGGCAATCGCTTGCTGACCTCACAAGTGCTGCCCGCCTGGCGCGACGGCGACCTGATTGTGCTGGTGCGCCACGAAGAGCGATGCGACCGCTCGACAAACCCCTGCTTCGGTTCACCTGAAGGCCTGACAGTCTTAGGCACTCAACGCGCCCAAGAGCTGGGCAAGGCCTTTACGAAGCTGGGCATGGGCTACAGCGATGTGCTTGCCAGCCCCGCCCTGCGCACCGTTCAGACCTCGCAGTTTATGTTCGGCAAAGCAGCCGATCTGACTACCAGCGAAAAAGCTATCTGCGGCAAGGACATGGGCGAAGAACTGCTCAGCCACAAACAGCCCGCACGCAACCTGGTTTTTGTCACCCACAGTGGCTGTATCGCCGATTTCGAAACCACGCTGGGCTTCCCCCGCGCGGCGTTCCCTCAGTACGGCAGCGCCCTGTTCATACGCGTAAAAGCCAACGGTAAGTTCGAGACACTGGGCATCATGAACAGCCAAGCCTGGGCCGCCGTACTGAAAAAGCTCTAACACTTTTTTACATATATCACGTCCCATGTTCAGGAATACGACAGGCCTGCTCTGGCAAGTTTAGTTGCACCTGTTACTTCTGGACGTCATGAATACTTTCATCGACTTAGTGAACTTTGTGATCCTTTCTACTCTTACTAACCTGCCCCCTTACTTCACCTTTAAACGTCAAGGAGCGACGTTTTCATGACCCGCCTGAAACCCTTACCGCTATTGTTACTGGCCTTCGCCGTGTTTTATCTATTGCCCATGGGCCTGCACGGTTTATGGACCCCGGATGAAACCCGCCTCGCCCAGATCAGCCAGGAAATGCTCCTGAGCGGCAACTGGGTCGCACCGCACTTCATGGGTGTGCGCTATTTCGAAAAACCCGCTGCCGGCTATTGGCTGATCGCCCTTGGCCAGGCAGTGTTTGGCGAAAACCTGTTCGGCGTGCGCATCGCCTCGGCGTTGACCACCGGCCTGAGCGTGATACTGGCTTACCTCATCGCACGCCGCCTGTGGAACGACCCACGCAAGAGCTTCGCCTGCGCCCTGCTCTACATGAGCTTTGGGCTGGTGGCCGGGCAAGCGGGTTACTCCAACCTCGACCCGCAATTCACCTTATGGGTCAACCTCAGCCTGGTTGCGCTGTGGTTTGCGCTGGACAACCGCACCTCGCGTGGCCGGATGGGCGCCTGGGCAGTGCTGGGCGTGGCCTGCGCCATGGGTTTTATGACCAAGGGCTTTCTGGCCTGGCTGTTGCCCGTGCTGATTGCCGTGCCGTACATGCTTTGGCAGCGACGCTTGGGTGAATTGCTGCGCTACGGCCCGATCGCCATTGGGGTCGCGCTGCTGCTGTGCCTGCCGTGGGTGTGGGCGATTCATCTGCAGGAACCGGACTACTGGCGCTTCTTTTTCTGGCACGAGCACATCCGCCGCTTTTCCTCCGACAAAGCACAGCATGCGCGGGCCTGGTGGTTCTTCCTGCCGATCATGGTCGTGGCGTGCCTGCCGTGGGCGGCGTTGTTGCCAAGCACAGCGCTCAAGGCCTGGAAAGACAAAGGCCAACCGGCGATTATTTTCCTCGGCTTGTGGTTGCTGCTGCCCCTGGTTTTTTTCAGCCTGAGCAACGGCAAGCTGCCCACCTACATCATGCCGTGCCTGCTGCCGCTGGCGTTGCTGATGGGCCATGCCGTGACCGACCTGATCAACCGCGGCAAAATCCGCGCCCTGCGGGTCAACGGCCTGCTCAACCTCGCCATCGGCGTGGCTGCGATGGCGGCACTGATTTACCTGCAAATCGATGACCCGCTGTACAGCAACAGCCACGCTGAGATGTACAGCCTGTCCCTGACCTTCATCGTGCTGCTGGGTTGGATCCTGGCCAACGTGCTGCAAGCCTTCCGCCCGCTGACGCTGTGGGCCATGCCCGCACTGGGCATCGGCTTGCTGGTCGCCCTACTGCCGGCTGGCATGCCGGAAGAAGTCACGGATACCGCAATGCCCGATCAGTTCGTCCTCCAGCATCTGGATGAACTGCAACAAACCCATGCTCTTATCAGCAATGAACTGGGCTCGGCGTCCGCATTGTCCTGGCGACTGCGGCGGCCTGAAGTGGCTTTTTATGACACCCGGGGCGAACTGAGCTACGGCCTCAAATATGCGGATTCGGTGCACCGCAAAGTCGATCTGGACAGCATTCAGACCTGGCTCGCCGATGCGCGCCAGCAAGGTTCGGTCGGGGTGCTGATGCGCGTCAGAAGCACCAGCGAGCATCGCGAAGAAGGGCAATTGCCGCCGGGAGGCAAGCGCTATCGCAAAGGCGCCATGCTACTGATCATCTACCCGAAAATTCCTTAACGTTACGCCCACGGCGAGTAAGCCCATGAGTTTCTGGAAAACCGAACGCGGCGCCCTGGTGCTGCTGCTGGGCGCCTCGGCGCTGCTTCTGCTGCTGGGGCTGGGCAGTCGCGACCTGTGGGGGCCGGAAACTCGGTGGGCCAACATCGCATTGCAGATGTTGCAGAGTGGCGACTACTTCGACCCTTATCTCAAAGGCGCGCCGTACTACGACAAGCCGCTGCCGTCCTACTGGCTGATCACCGCCTCTGCCAACCTGATGGGCGGGCTTGGCCCGTGGTCGCTGCGCCTGTCGTCGGTGATCGCGGCGTGGTTGAGCGTCTGGCTGGTGTACCTGATCGGCGAACGCCTGTTTCGTAAAGGCACCGGGCTGATCGCCGGCTGGATGCTGGCCACCACCTTCTACTTTCTGTTCTGGGCGCGGGTCGCCACCGCCGATGTACTGACTGTGTGTGGCGTGCTGGCGTCGGTGTGGTGGTATTGGCGCGGGCCGGATGACACCCGGCTGGGGCGCTACACAGTGTTTTTTCTGCTGCTGGCGGCGACGTCACTGTTCAAAGGCTTGATCGGCTTTGTGCTGCCGGGCCTGGTGCTGTTGCCGCACCTGCTCAGCGAACACCGCTACAAACGCCACCTCAACCTGCGCCTGCTGCTGGCGATGCTGATTGCCGCGGCGTTCTATGCGATTCCCTTCGTGCTGTCGCATGTGTATGGGGCGCCGACCTACGGCGAGAGCGGCCTTGACCTGGTGTTCAAGGAAAACGTGGTGCGTTTTTTCGACCCGTTCGACCATATGGGGCCGATCTACACCTACCTGATCTATCTGCCCGCCTACACCCTGCCCTGGGCGCCGTGCTGGCTGCTCGGCGTGTGGCTGGCGCTGCGTCACTGGCGCCAAACGCCACCCAACGTGCGCTGGCTGGTATGGGGCCTGGGCCTGCTGTTTGTGTTCTTTACCGCCAGCGGCAGCCGCCGCAGTTACTACGTGCTGCCGCTGGTACCGTTTTCCCAATTGTTGGGCGCCTGGTGGCTGAGTGAACGCCTGCAGAAAAAACCGGCCAGTTGGCCGCGCTGGCAAAAGGGTTTTGGCATCACCGCCGGGTTGTTGCTGTTGGTGCTGGGCGTGCTCTACCCCTGGACCACCGGCAATGGCGGCGTAACCCGCTTTGCCGAGGATGTGCAAGCCGAGGCGGTGAAAAGCGCGCCGTGGAATCAATGGCAGATGGTGCTGGTGGAGGTCGATAACAAGTTGCCGATGTACCTGCAAAATGGCGGCAAACCGTTCTATTACGTGAGCGAGAACCAAGACTTCCCGCGCCAGGGCGACAGCGCCGCACTCATGGCCTGGCTGGTAAAAACCAGCGGCCAGGGGTTTGACCCGCAGCACACCATCATCGTCGCGCAGTACTCCAAGGACGACCCGACGCCGTTGGCCTACCTGGGCGCGGATCACAAGGTGATTACCACGCAGCCGGACAATGGCGAGCGGCTGTTTCAGAAACGTTCAGGCGGCAGCGTGGCATTCATTCCTGTGCCACGCTGACAGGCCCCATCAGAGGCCGCGGGCATTCATCAGTGTGTGGAACGCCGCCAGCACCGCCTGCGGTTTTTCCAGCCTCAGTGGGTGGCCGTACGCGCCCAGGGCGACCTTCGCGAACACGACGCCCACTACGCACGCACCGCCGAATTTCTGCACGCGGCAGCTGGCAGTGTCAGAAATTGTGGTGAGCTGCTACCTAAACACTGTAAAAAAATGTGGGAGCTGGCTTGCCTGCGATGGCATCAACGGTGTGTCACTGATACACCGAGGTGCCTGCATCGCACGCAAGCCAGCTCCCACATTGGCCATGCCCAGTACTCAAATTCGGCGGCGTCGGTTGAGTTGAGGGATGGCGGTTTGAGGCACTTCCACCTGTTGCACCTGTGTCGCAGTGCAAGCCGCGAGCTGCGCCAGTGTCGGCTGGCTGAACAAAGTCCGCGCATCCACTTCCAACCCAGCCTTACGCATCCGCGCCACCAGATTCACCGCCAGCAAGGAATGCCCACCCAGCTCGAAGAAGTGGTCATGCCGCCCTACCCGCTCCAACTTCAACACATCCGCCCAAATGCCTGACATCAAGGTTTCCAATTCGCCCACGGGCGCTTCATAAGCCCGGCTGACCACTGCATCCAACCCAGGTTCGGGCAGTGCCTTACGATCGAGTTTGCCCGCCGGGTTGAGCGGCAACACATCAAGCTGCACAAAGGCCGCCGGCACCATATATTCCGGCAATTGCTCCAGCACATAGGCGCGCAAGGCATCCAGGCCCGGCGCTTGCCCACGCAGGGTGAAGTACGCCACCAAACGCTCATCACGAATCAGCACCGCCACTTCACGCAATGCCGGGTGCGCCGCCAGGCGTGACTCGATTTCACCCAGCTCCAGCCGCACGCCGCGCAGCTTGACCTGGAAGTCATTGCGCCCCAAGAACTCCAGGTTGCCGTCCGGCAGGTAACGCACCAAGTCGCCGGTGCGGTACAGCCGGTCACCGGCCACAAACGGGCTGTCGATAAAGCGCTCGGCGGTCATCTGCTCCAAGCCCAAATAACCCCGGGCCACGCCAACGCCGCCGATGTGCAATTGGCCGCTGACGCCCATCGGCACTGGCGCGTCGTGGTCGTCCAACACATACAGACGCGTGTTGTTAATCGCCCGGCCAATCGGCAGTTGCAGGGCAGGCACAGGCTCGCCGGGTTCCAAGGTCCAGGCGCTGCTGTCCACCGTGGCTTCGGTAGGGCCATAGACGTTGTGCAAACGCACCTTGGGCAAGCGCGCCTGCACGCCACGGGCCAGGGCTTGGGTCAGTTCGCCGCCGCCGCACAGCACGTCAGTGAGGCTGGTGCACAAGGCCGACTCTTCCAGCTCGAGGAACTGCTGCAACATCGCCGGCACGAACTTGATTACCGTGACCTGCTGCTCGCGAATCACCTGCGCCAGGTAAGCCGGTTCACGATGCCCATCGGGCCGTGCAAGCACCAGGCGCATACCGTTGGCGAGCGGCCAGAACAGTTCCCACACCGAGCCGTCGAAGCTGAACGGCGCACGCTGCAACAAGGCGCCGCCTTCGGCATTTGGGCACAGCTGGGAGCCCCAGCGCATCAGGTTGCCCAGGCCGCGGTGTTCGATCATCACGCCTTTTGGCGTGCCGGTGGAGCCCGAGGTGTACATCACGTAGGCCAGGTTGGCGACGGTCAAGCCGGGCACCGAAGGATTACCGATGGGCGCCTGGCTCCAGCCGTTGTGGTCAAAATCGATCACCGGGATAAACACCTCGCCTGGCAGCTCGCGGGTGGCGGCGTGCACCAGCAGCGCCACCGGTTGGCTGTCGTTGAGCATGTAGGCCAGGCGCTCGCGTGGGTAGCCTGGGTCGAGCGGCACATAGGCGCCGCCCGCCTTGAGAATCCCCAGCAAACCGACGACCAGATCCAACCCGCGCTCGACGCACAGCGCCACCCGCGAATCCGGCTGCACCCCGCGCTCACGCAGGTGGAAGGCGAGCTGATTCGCGCGTTCGTTCAGCTCGCGGTAAGTCAGTTGTTGCTCGCCAGCCTGCACCGCGATGGCATGCGGGATGTGCCGCGCGCGGGCTTCGAACAACGCCGGTAGCGTGAGGGTCTCGGGATAGTCAGTGTCGGTGGCGTTGAAGTCCACCAATAGCCTGTGCAGTTCGCTGGCAGGCAGCACCTGCACGGCGCGCAATGGCGTGCTGGGTGCGCGTTCAAGTGCATGCGCCAGGCCGTGCAAGGCCGTGTCGAGGTAGCCCAGCAGGCGCTCTGCGCCGACCTTGCGCGGCGCCTTGGCCTTGAGGCGAAAGCCGCTGGCAATGTCGTCAACGGTGAGCATCAGCGGGTAACTGAGGATGTCTTCGCTGCTGAGCAAGGCAATGCCCGGCACCAGGTTCAAGTCTGTGTCGGCAGAGGTGTGGCGGTAGTTGAGCAGGCTGTTGAACAGCGGCGACGCGCTGCTGCAACGCTGAGCCAACGCGAGCGAGGCCTGTTCATGGGCGAGCAAGGCGCTGAGCTGCACGTGGGTGTCGTGGAGTGCATCGAGCACGGTTTGCCCGGCCAGGCGCACGCGCAACGGCAAGGTGTTGATGAACATGCCCAACGCGCGGTCGGCGCCCTCGCCCGCCTGCAAACGACCCAGCAGTACGGTGCCGAACACCACGTCATCGCGGCCCGCGACGCGGCTGAGCACGTGCGCCCAGGCCAGGTGAAACAGGCTGGCCGCACTCACACCCAAGGCTCGCGCCTGCGCCCGCAAGCGTTGGTTGAGGGACTCGCTGAGCGGCTGTTCGAACGCTTCAATTTCAGCCCGATCCACCTGGCGGTCCTGCAAGCCGAACGCCAGAGTCGGCTCGTCAATATCGGCCAGGCGCTCGCGGAAGAATGCCTCGTGCGCAGCCTGACGCGCGGATGAACGAGCGTGCGCGACCACATTGCGATACGGCACCGGCGCCGGCAGTTGCGCCTGCTGGTCGAGCAGGTGGGCGCGAATTTCATCCACCAGCACGGTGGTCGAGGTGGCGTCGTTGACCAGGTGATGAAAGCGTAATTTAGCAATCCAGCGCTGGTTCTGCGGCTCTTCGGCGTAGTCCAGGGCCATCAAGGGCGCCTGGCGCAAATCCAGCGGTGCAGGCTGTGTGCGCAGTGGTTCAACCCGCAACTGCGCTTCGCGCCATACCACTTGCATCGGCTGCTCAAGGGCATCCCACACCAGGCTGGTGCGCAGGATGTCGTGACGGTTGATCACCTGTTGCAAGGCTTGGGCAAACGCATCCAACTGCTCGCGGCTGGCAAAGCTGAACATCGCGTGTTGCTGGTACGGATCGCGTTCGTCGGTGAGGTGGTGATACAGCAAGCCTTCCTGCAACGGCGCCAGCGGGTAGATCTCCTGCACATTGGCGGCCCCTCCTGGAATGCCGGCGACGATGCGATCAAGGCTGGCCTGATCCAGCTCGGCCAGCGCGAGCTTATCTGCCGTGATGTGAGTGCAACCCAGCGGAATTCGATTGGCTGGCACCTGCTCTTCGCGGCCGACACTGGCTGCTGCCAGCGCCGCGAGGGTCGGCTGGCCGAACAATACCGGCACGTCGGCGCGCAACCCGGCATCACGCATGCGCTGCACCAGTTGCACGGCCAGCAGCGAGTGCCCGCCCAGTTCGAAGAAATGGTCGTGGCGCCCCACCTGCTGAACCTGCAGCAGCTCGGTCCAGATCTGCGCCAGGGTGGTTTCCGCGCCCTCGTGCGGTGCTTCAAACAGGCGCGTGACGAACGCGGCTTGCGTGGGTGCAGGCAAAGCCTTGCGGTCGAGTTTGCCGTTGGCGGTGAGGGGCAACACGTCCAGCCTCACATAGGCAACGGGCAGCATGTAGTCCGGCAACGAGGCTTGCAGATGAGCGCGCAGCGCTTCGATATCAACGCTGTGCTGCTCGATAAACCAGGCCAGCAATTGCCCTTCGCGACACTGCACCACGGCTTCCTTGAGCGCCGGATGGGTGGCCAACGCGGCTTCGATTTCGCCCAACTCGATCCGCACGCCACGGATTTTCACTTGGTCGTCATTGCGCCCCAAGTAGTCAAGGTTGCCGTCCGGCAGCCACCGCGCCAGATCGCCGGTGCGGTACATGCGGCCATCATTAAAGGGATCTTCAAGGAAACGCTCGGCACTCAGTTCAGGCCGATTCAGGTAACCTCGCGCCACACCCTTGCCACCGACGTACAACTCCCCCGCCACGCCGATGGGCACCGGCCGTTGGTGCTCATCCAGCAAGTAGACCTTGGCATTGGCCACAGGCGCGCCGATATGCAGCGGCCGGCCCGCCTCGACACGCCCGGAAGTGGCGACCACCGTGGCTTCGGTGGGGCCGTAGTTGTTGATCACCTCGAAGGTCTGCGCCCGAGGAAAGGCGCGCAGGCGGTCGCCGCCGATCAGCAAGGTGCGCAGGGTCGGGTGATCCAGGCGCTGGCTGAACGCGTACTCGGCCACCGGTGTCGGCAGGAAGCACACCTCCAACGGCTGCGCGCGCCACCAGCTCAGCAGTGCATCAAGGTCCAGCGCGTCATCCTGTGCCGGCGGCAAGTGCAGCGTCGCGCCTACACACAACGCCGGCCAGACTTCCCAGGCCATCGCATCAAAACCAAACCCGGCCAGGCTGGCGGTGTGGCTGCCCGCGTGCAGGTTGAACGCCTGGCAGTGCCAGTCCACCAGGTTCAACACGCTGTGGTGCTCGACCATCACGCCCTTGGGCAGCCCGGTGGAGCCGGAGGTGAAGATCACATAGGCAAGGTTGGACGGCGTGACCGCGACGCGCGGGCTGTTGGCGAGGTACACGGCCGGGCCGCCCAGGCGGAGCACCGGAACATCCAAGGCAGGCAGGCGATGCAGTAAATCCTGCTGGGTCAGCACCGCCACGGGGGCGCTGTCGTGCAGCAAATAGTTCAGGCGCTCGGCGGGATGGGCCGGGTCCACCGGCACATAGCAGGCGCCGGACTTGAGGATCGCCAACAGCCCGACCAAAGTGTCCAGCCCGCGCCGGGCCACAATCGCCACGCGGTCATCCGGCTGTACGCCGTGCTCCAGCAGTTGCTGGGCCAAGGCGTTGGCTTGTTGGTCGAGTTGGGTGTAGGTCAGTTGCCGGCCCTGAAACACCGCCGCTACGGCATCCGGTGTACGCGTGGCCTGGGCTTCGATCCGCCCGTGCAGGGTTTGCGTCGCAGCGTTGGGCTGCGCGGTGGCGTTCCACTGCTGCAACTGCGCCTGTTCGGCCGGCGTCACCAGGCAAAACTCAGCGACTGTCAACGCAGTATTTTCCAGCCCTTGCTCCAGCAGCCAGCTAAAGCGCTGCGCCAACGCCTGCACTTCGTCGTGCTTGAAGTACGCCTCGTTGTACACGCAGTGCAGGCACGCGGTGGCTTGGTAACGGTTGCTGCGCAGGTGGATAGCAATCGGCAGCGGTTCATGGTGGTTGGACACCTTGATCGCCCGGGCCTGCACCTGGCCGTAACGCAGGTCGTGGTCGTCCTGCTCGAAGGACACCGACAGATCGAACAACTGGCCGCGCCCGCTGCGGCGCAGGCCCAGCTCCCGGTTCATCTCGCTTAAAGGAAAACGCTGATGGCGCAAATCCTGTTTGAGCTGGTCGCGCACGCCGCGCACCAATGCGCTGAACGACAGCTGTTCGCTGAATTGAAAACGCACCGCACTGACCTGGGTGAACAAGCCCACAGTGGCGCGAAACCGCGCGTTGGAGCGGTTAAGAATCGGCAGCCCCACCACCCACTCATCACGCTGGCTGGTGCGGGTGAAATACACGTACATCGCCGCCAGCAACACATGAAACGCCGAGGCTTGGTAACGGTTGGCCACTTGCTCCATGCGGTTGAGCAGCGCCACCGGGAACGCTTCTACGAAGGTGTTGCTCGGCGCTTGGGCGGTGTGCCGGGGCGTCAATAACGGCTCGGGCAGTTGCTGGTATTTGTCCAGCCAATAGGCGCGGTCGCGGGCGTAACGGGCGGATTGGAGGTAGTGCTGGTCGGAGTCGATAAAGTCGATATAGGACGGCGCCTGCGGCTCCGGTTGCCGACCGTGTTGCAGGTCGGTGTAGAGGCGCGCCAGGGATTGCACCATTTGGCCAAAGCCCCAGCCGTCGAGAATCAGGTGATGGGCCTGGATGCCGAGGCGGTAGTGGTCTTCGTCGAGCTTGAACAGGAAACAATCAAACAGCGGCTCGCCGGCCATGGCATAGGGCCGGGCCATTTGCACCTGTATCCATGCCTGGGCTGCCGCCTGCGGGTCGGGCCGGGTGGAGAAGTCGTGCTGCGTCACCTCTACCGCCAACGCCGGGGCGAAGGTTTGCCGGGGCAAGCCGTGGGCGTCGGTGTGCAGCTGGGTACGCAACGCGTCGTGCTTGGCCACCAGCAATTCGACGGCGCGTTGGATCAAGTCCGGTGCTATGGCACCGGCAATATCCAAATAACCACCAATGTTGTACAGCGGCGAGTCGCCCACACGCATCTGGTCGAGCCAGATGTCCTGTTGGGCGGCGGTGAGGGGGAAGCTGGCCGGCAAGCTTGCGGAATGCTGCATAAGATCCTTCTCATGGGTGTCAGGCACTGGCCGCGCAGGGTGGCCCATTACGACGAATGTGCCGGATTTGAGCATGGGGGTCGGGGGCTGTCTGTCACCCGAAACCCGGACATCCAAACGGATGGAAATGGGCTTGGCTGAAGGTTCATTGCTGAAACGATTAAAGGGCTGTAGGAGATTGGCTATATCTGGCCGATGTCCAGCTCGCCGAACGATTGCCATTAAATTATTTTCTCATTATTAATCAACTAGTTAATTCACTATAAAAAATCCACTGCGCTTTTCGTAGGCGGAATACCCCGTCAGAAACGTCGAATTAATGACGTGGTTTTTATGTCAACTTGTGTCCCTCGTTTCCGCTACATACGTAGGACAAATCCCTATGGCTAAATAAAATCTCGAACGCCGAGTAACGTTCAAGCAGTACGGAGCGACCCGACGCGGACCCAGGGTGCCCGTTGACGGTTTTCGACATCAAGGATGAGATGGCTATGAGTCTGACCCGTAGTATTGGCGACACCCACAGCCCGCATTTTTATGCCGAAATGGGAGAGTTGATTTCAAACAGCGGCCACGAAGACTTCGCTGCCAACATGCTGCATTTGGTGGACAAGTGGGTGCCCATTCATCTGGTTGACCTCAGTGAATGGACCCTGGATGAACTGCGCGACAGCGTGCGCGAGATCAAGCTGCTAGGCAGTGCCGGGCTGAAAAAGGATGTGTCTGCGCCGCAGGCTGTACACCCGCTGAGGGACCACCCACTGCTGCGGCAAATGCTGCGCATGCAGGACCCGCTGTTGATCCAGTTGAAGGCCAAGACCAACAGCGAACACCCGCGTGGCAGTTCGCACCAGTGCAACCTGGTTTCGCGCCAGGGCAATCGCCGCTGTGTGATTTCGTTCTATCGCCTGCCGACCCAGCAGGGGTTTTCCCTGGCCGAGTTGTCGTTTCTCAAATGCCTGTCAGACACCCTGCTGCCGCTGATGGAGCGGCATGCGCAGATCCTGCGCCAGGCGTCGCACAACGAGATTGAGCCGGCCCACAACCCACTTGAGCAATCGCAGTTGCAGCGCGAGTTCTACAAGCGTTTGTCCCTCAGCGATATCACCCTGTCGGCGCGCGAGCAGGAGGTGTGCCTGGGCCTGTTGACCGGCGGCACCGTGCCGCAAATGGCGGAAAAACTCAGCGTGAAAAACAGCTCGATCGAAACCTACCTCAAGCGCGCTGCTGCCAAGTTGGGCGTGAGTGGCCGGCATGGTTTGGCCAAATGGATGGTTGGCGCCTGATGAATAAATGGATGCTCACCAGCGTAAGCATGGCCTGGATGCTCGGCGGCTGTTCGTTGATCCCCGAGTACCAACGGCCGGCGGCGCCGGTGCCTGTGCAGTACCCCCAAGGCGGGGTCTACAGCCTGGCGCAGGCCGGTGCCGTGGCGGTTACACCGGACTGGCAACAGCTGTTCCACGACACGGCCTTGCAACAGCTGATTGGCGCGGCACTGGTCAACAACCGCGACCTGCGTGTCGCGGCGCTGAATGTGCAGGCCTTCCAGGCGCAGTACCGGATCCAACGTGCAGACCTGTTTCCGGCCGTGTCGGCCAGCGGTGCCGGCAAACGCCAGAAGTTGCCGGGGGGCGTGACTGGCACGGGCAAGTCCGCGATCACTTCCAACTATTCCGCCACCCTGGGGCTCAGCGCGTATGAACTGGACCTGTTCGGCCGTGTGCGCAGCCTCAGCGAACAGGCGATGCTCACGTATTTTGGCACCGAAGAAGCACGGCGCAGCACGCAACTGAGCCTGGTGGCCAATGTGGCGAATGCCTACCTGACCTGGCGCGCCGACCAGGAACTGCTGGCCCTGGCCCAGCAGACGCTGGTAGCCAACGACCACAGCTGGCAACTCACCAGCCGCAGCAAAAACGCGGGCAAGGCTTCAGCGCTGGACGTGGTGCAAGCGCGCACGGCCGTGGAAAGCACCCGCGCCAGCGTGGCCCGATACGAACGCCAAGTCGCCCAAGACCTCAACAACCTCGCCCTGCTGGTGGGCGGCCCGGTGGATGAAAACCTGCCATCGCGGCCACTCGCCGCTGACTGGGTGGCGCGCGTGCCAGCCGGTTTGCCCTCAGACCTGCTGCAACGGCGCCCGGATATCCTCCAGGCCGAATATCAACTGCAGGCGGCCAACGCGAATATCGGTGCGGCCCGCGCGGCGTTCTTTCCTTCGGTCACCCTCACCGCCAATGCCGGCAGCGCGAGCAAGGAGCTGTCGGGGCTGTTCAAGGGTGGTTCGGGCACCTGGACCTTCCAGCCGCAGATCAACCTGCCGATCTTCAACGCCGGCAGCCTGCGCGCCAGCCTCGATTACGCGAAACTGCAAAAAGACATCAGCGTGGCGCAGTACGAAAAGTCGATCCAGACAGCGTTTCAGGAAGTCGCCGACGGCCTCGCTGCCCGCCAAACCTTCAACGACCAGTTGGAGGCGCAACGCGATTTCGTCGCCGCCAACCAGGCTTATTACGACCTGGCCCAACACCGCTACCGCAGCGGCGTGGACAGCAACCTGACGTTTCTCGATGCACAGCGTTCGTTGTTCAGTTCACAACAGGCGCTGATTGTGGACCGGCTGGCGCAGTTGGTGGCGGAGGTGAACCTGTATACGGCGTTGGGTGGCGCATGGGGGGATGCGTCGGTGCTGTCACGGCGCTGAGGTGATTAATGCGCAATCACCGCCTCCGCTTCAATCTCGATCAACCACTGCGGCAACGACAACCCGCTGACGATGATCCATACGCCCTGGATTACCTGGCCGGTTACACGGTGTGCAACGACTACGCGATCCGCGACTACCTGGAAAACTACTACCGCCCCAACCTGCGCGTTAAAAACCGCGACGCCACCACCCCGGTCGGCCCGTGGATCGTCGATGTGGCGGATGTGCCCAGCTTCATGACCCTGCAACCCGGCGACATGATCGCCACCGGCACGCCCGAAGGCCTGGCCGATGTGGTGCCGGGTGACGAAGTGGTGGTGGAAGTCGAAGGCGTGGGCCGCCTGGTCAACCGAATTGTCAGCGAGGCGGAATTCTTTTAGTTGGTGGCGGAGGTGAACCTGTATACGGCGTTGGGTGGCGCATGGGGGGATGCGTCGGTGCTGTCACGGCGCTGAGGTGATTAATGCGCAATCACCGCCTCCGCTTCAATCTCGATCAACCACTGCGGCAACGACAACCCGCTGACGATGATCCATGAAGACGGCGGCGGGTTATGCGGGAAACGCTGGCGAAGGGCTTGCGCGATCGGCTCCTGCTGATCACGCGCAGGCTCGGCGATGTACAGCCGCAGCATGATCACATGGGCCAGATCGCCGCCGACCTCGGCCAGCACCTTTTCGATATTGTCTAACGCGGTGGCGGTTTGCTCGGCGATACCAGGCCCGACGGTTCGCTCACCATGCCGAATTCAAAACGTTTGTCGGCCCACTGCTTGCCGAAGGCCAACAGGGCGTACTGGTCTTCGACTTTGCCGCTGACAAGCACTGATCGGCGCGCGCAGACAGGGGTGGATGAGACACTAGATCGAGCGTGTTCGCTGGCCTGGCATTAATTCCCCATCGCCAAGCTATGGGGCGAAAACCCTGCAAACTGCCACCTCAACGCCAATGCCGCCGTGCGGCGCACCATATGTTCAACGGTCACCGTCCACAACCGCTGCGCGCCCTCAAACGCCGCCACTTCGGGGCCGCTGAGGATCAGTGAGGTGCGCCCGGCAATCTGCAGCACGTCGCCCGACTCGAAATCGATAAACAACAACCCCGCCACCGGGTTCGCCGACAGGTTGCCCAAGGTATTGAAGAACAGGTTGCCGGCGAAGTCAGGGATGGTCAGCACGTTGCCGTCGACGCGCACAAAACCGGTATTGCCGCCGCGATGGGAGACGTCTACCGAACGTTGGCCTTGCACGTCAACGAAGCTTGCGACGAAGAAGGTGTCGGCGTTTCGGATCATGGCCTGTGCCGTATCATCCAGACTGTTGGAACGCTCGGCCAGGGTGCCGGGTTTACGCGCAATCGCATCGACCGGGCGCAGTTGGATGTACTTGGGGCAGTTGCCGAACGTGTGCACCACGTCGACCGAGAAACCCTCGTGATCGAGGCGGCCGATGCGGCCATTCATGCGGTTGCGGCGCCGGGTGTTGAGGTCGATGCCCAGCAGGCCCACAGACCCGCCACGGAGTATTGCAGGCAGCGCCGGGTCACCCTTGGACGGCATGCTGTCGACCTGTAACGTCTGCGGATCCGGTGAATGGGCAAACCCCGGCGCGCCTTCCAGCAGTGTCGCCCACGGGATGCCCTGTGCATCCACCGCACCGAGCACCAGATAAGGCAGCAACGGATAAAAATCCCGATGCTGTTCCGGCAAATGATCACGGATCACCTTGGGCCCAACCACTGCCATGCGCTCGGCAACGCCGGCACTTTCCTGCATCTGCCGTTCGCCGGCATGCCAGGGGGATTGTTCGATCAGGTTCATGGCGATCACCTCATAGTGGATGGGCCCAGGCTAAGCTCAGCCGCCCATCGAGAGAATACCCACGCCAGGCAATCCACTATTACGCCAACTGAAATGCCGGATGTTCACGCAGCGCCGCCACGCAGTGGTCGACAAAACTGCGCACGCGCATCGGCGCATTGCGGCCCTCGCGGTAGACCACGTGCACCGGCAACGGCGGCCCTTCAAAGGCTGGCAACACGCGGCGCAATTGGCCGCTCACCCGATGTTCGTGAACCGGGTAGCTCAGGCAGCGAATCAACCCTGCACCGTGCACGGCCGCATTGATCGTGCCTTGCACCGTGGCGCAACTCAGGCGCGCGCGGGTCTTGAGTGAATAACCTTGAAAGTCCCAGTGCACCCGATCGGCGTTGGCGATCAGGTGGTGACGCTTGAGGTCATCGGGGTGCATCGGCTCACCATGAGTGGCGAGGTAGCCGGGGCTGGCGCAAAGGATAGGCCGCACCTGCCCCACCGACCGGGCGATCAGCGACGAACTGGGCAGTTCGCCCACCAGTACCGCCACGTCCAGCCCCTCTTCGTGCAGGTTGGGGTAATAGTCGTGATAGCGGGCGACGAGACGCACGTCAGGGTAACGGTCCATGTAAGCCGCCAACACCGGCGCCATCACGTAGCGGCTGAACAGCACCGGCAAAAATACCTGCAGATTGCCCTGGGGCCGCACGTGCAAGCCCTTGGCCGAGGCCTCGGCGGCGTCCACGGCGGCCAGTAGGCGCACACAGTCGGTCATGTAGGCGTTGCCCGCCTCGGTCAGGCTCACACCCTGCGTCGTACGCAGCAGCAAAGGCACGTGCAGGCGTGCTTCCAGGCGGGCAATCGCGCGGGCCAAAGTCGGGCCAGAGACCTGCGCATAACGCGCCGCCGAAGCCAGGCTGGGTTGCCCGGCAAGCGCCGCAAACAGCTGCATGTGCGTCCATAGCGCGCTGCTTCATCGCCGGGTTCAGGGCCGCGTCCTGCCCGAGGCGATGGGTGAGGAAGTCGACAAAGGTGTGGACCTTGGCCGGTACGCGGCCGCTCTTGAGGAACACCACCTGGATCGGTAGCGGCGCCGGTTCAAAATCCTCCAGCACGATCTCCAGCTCCCCTGCCGCCACCGAAGCCGCGACCTGGTAGGACAGCACCCGCGTCACGCCCCAACCCAGCCGCGCCACGTTAATCGCGGCATTGTTCGCCGTGACTACCAAACGCGGTTCGATGGGCACCGTCAGCGGCTGGCCGCCGTCGACAAACCGCCATTCACTCACCAACTGGCTGGAGGACGGGGTGACGACCTTCGCTTCACGCAGCTGCTCAGGCCGCGACGGGCGCCCGTGCTGGTCGAGATAACCGGGCGCGGCGCACACCACTCGGCGCACTTCGCCGATCTTGATCGCCTGCTGCCCCGGTTCCTGCAAATGGCCGATACGCACGGCCACGTCGACGCCTTCATCGGTCATGTTGATCACGCGGTCGACCAGCAAGGCGTTGATATTCACCAGGGGAAAGCGGTCCAGGTAATCGCCCAGCACTGGCGCCACATACAGCTCGCCGAACAGCACCGGCGCGGTCACCGTCAAGTGCCCACAGGGGATGGAATAACTGCCTGCCGCGGCTTCTTCAGCTTCATCCAATTCGGCGAGGATACGCCGACAATCTTCCAGGTAACGCTGACCGGCCTCGGTCAAGTGCAAGCTGCGGGTGGTGCGTGCCAGCAGTTGAGTGCCGATGCGTTGTTCCATGGCGGCGATGGCCCGGGTCACGCTCGGCGGCGAAGTGTTCAGGCGGCGCGCAGCAGCGGCGAAGCCCTCCTCCTCGGCCACCGCGAGAAACACCTGCATTTCATGAAATCGGTCCATCGGCGTTCACTCTAATAGCTACAGGGTATTCACATTACTGTGCTTGCAGGCCAACGGCCGTGCGCGGCATGCCCACGAAGCCCGGCAATGCTTCAATGCTGGTAAGCCAGGCGCGCACTTGAGGGTAGTCGGCCAGTGACACATTGCCTTCCGGCGCGTGGGCCACGTAGGTGTAAAAGGCGATATCGGCAATGCTCGGGTGTTCGCTGGCCAGGAAGCGGCTTTGGCTCAGTTGCTGCTCCACCAACTTCAACAGGGCGTGAGAGTGGTTGATCGCGGTGACGGTATCAACATCGGCGCCAAACACCACGGCCAGTCGCGCCGCAGCCGGCCCAGCGTGAAGTTGCCCGGCAGCGGCCGACAGCCAGCGCTGCACGCATGCTTGGCCGACAGGATCGGTCGGCAGCCACTGGCCGTTGCCATAGGTGTTCGCCAGGTAGACTAGGATCGCATTGGAATCGGCCAATACGGTGCCGTTGTCGTCAATCACGGGCACCTGGCCAAAGCTGTTGAGGCTGGCGATAAAATCCTGGGATTTCTGGGCGCCTTGCTTGAGGTCCACCAAGATAAATTCCTTGGGCAAGCCCAACAACGACAGCATCAGCTCAACCCGATGAGAGTGGCCGGACAGCGGGAAACCATAGAGTTTGATCGCAGGCTGAGACATGAAAGGCTCCAAAGGTGGGGGATCGAGGCCTGGCATAGTCTACCGCCGCCCTGATCGATGGAATCACCAGGATTTACAATCCAGTATTTCACCGGGTGAAACAATCATTCGCCAAATAATTCCACGATCAGATTAAACAACGTGGTTTTCACTGCGCTGTCCAACTCAGTCCAGGCCAGCCCGGTGCTGGCCTGATACGCCCCCAGTTCCAAGTGCCGCGACACACAATTGGCCGGCAATGCCCGCGCCGCTTGCTGCGGCAACACTCCAACGCCCAGCCCTGCCGAGACCAGCGCAAGCATGGTGGTGAACTCGCTCAGTTCCGAGGCGATGTCCAGGGTGATGCCCAACGCGTGGATAAACTCGTCGTAAAACCCCGGCGCGTAACGCCGCGCGAGGATGTACACCGGCACGTTGAGCAAATCCGTGGGCTGGAGTGTTTCCTGGGCCGCCAAGGGATGATCGATGGGCAAGGCCACGCAAAAGCTTTCGTGCAATACGGCGCGGGTCTGCACGCCAGGGTGCGCGGCGGGGTGCGCGGCGGGCAGGCGCATCAGGCCGAAATCCAGCTGGCCGTTTTTCAAGGCCGCGGCTTGATCGGGGCCGGGCATGTCCTTGAGTTCCAGCTCGATACGCGGGTAGCGCTGATGCACCGCGCGGATCAACGCCGGCAACAGCTGCGGCAGCACCGAAGACACAAACCCCAGGCGCACCCGGCCGATTTCGCCACGGCTGGACGCCCGCGCCGCATCCGCCGCCCGCGCAGCCTGGTGCAACGTGGCCTGGGCTTCAGGCAGGAACGCGCGCCCCGCTTCAGTCAGCGTCACCGAGTGGCGATTGCGATCCAGCAGGCGCACACCCAGGCCACTTTCCAGCAACTTGATCTGCATGCTCAGCGCCGGTTGCACGATCGACAGCTGCACCGCCGCGCGGCCGAAATGCAGCTCCTGGGCGAGCACCACAAAGGCGCGCAAGTGCTTTAGCTCCATAAAGCCTTCCTGGTTATCACAGAATTTGATCACTCAATCATAAATGAACATTGGACCTGCAGCCCTCGCTGGAGTGAAGTGAAGCCCATCCAAGCAACCCTAAAGCGGTTTTGCTTATAACACTAAGCACGCCAGGAGAGACGCCTCATGCACAGCGTTTTAGACACTTTCCGCCTCGATGGCCGGCTCGCGCTGGTCACCGGTTCCAGCGCCGGTATCGGCCTGGCGATTGCCCGTGGCCTGGCGCAGGCCGGTGCGCGGGTGGTGCTTAACGGGCGCAACCGCAGCACCTTGCGCGATGCAGCGGCCACGCTGACGTTGGAGGGCCTGGAGGTGCACACCCAGGCGTTTGACGTGACCGACAGCGCGGCGACCCAGGCCGCTGTGGCCGATATCGAAGCGCGCCTGGGGCCACTGGAAATCCTCGTCAACAATGCCGGCATGCAACGCCGTGGCCCGCTGGAAGACTACAGCGAGCAGCACTGGCGCGAGCTGATCAGCACCAACCTCGACAGCGCATTCTTCGTTGGCCAGGCCGTGGCACGGGTGATGATCCCGCGCAAACGTGGGCGCATCATCAATATCTGCTCGGTGCAAAGTGAATTGGGCCGCTCGGGGATCGCACCGTATGCGGCGAGCAAAGGCGCGTTAAAAATGCTCACCAAGGGCATGGCCATCGATTGGGGCCCGCATGGGTTAACGATCAACGGCATCGGCCCTGGCTATTTCAAGACCGAACTCAACGCCAACCTAGTGGCCAACCCCGCGTTCAGCGACTGGCTGGAGCAACGCACGCCAAGCCGCCGTTGGGGCGACGTGGCCGAGTTGGCCGGCGCTGCCGTCTTCCTGGCCAGCGACGCCGCCAGCTTCGTCAACGGTCATATTCTGTACGTCGACGGTGGTATTACCGCGTCGCTGTAACCCGGAGAGCCTTATGCACGCTATCGTTTGTCATGCCTCAAAAGACCTGCGCCTCGATCCCCTGGACGAACCGCAAACCCTCGCCCCCGACCAACTGCGCGTACGCATCGCCCGTGGCGGTATCTGCGGTTCGGATTTGCACTACTACCAGCACGGCGGTTTCGGCACCGTGCGCCTGCGCGAGCCGATGGTGCTCGGCCATGAAGTGTCGGCGGTGATCGACGCCGTGGGCAGCGAGGCCGGGTTGTTCAAGGCTGGCCAGCGCATTGCGGTGTCGCCATCACGCCCGTGCGGCGGTTGCCGGTATTGCCACCAGGGCCTGCCGAATCATTGCCTGAACATGCGTTTCTACGGCAGCGCGATGCCCTTTCCGCATATCCAGGGCGCGTTTCGCCAGAGCTTGGTGATCGAGACCCATCAGGCCCATCGACTGGCCGACCACGTCAGCCTCGCCGAGGGTGCACTGGCCGAGCCCTTGTCAGTGGGCTTGCACGCGATTCAACGTGCCGGCGCGGTGTTCGGCAAACGAGTGTTGGTGACCGGCTGCGGCCCCATCGGCAACCTGCTGATTGGCAGCCTGCGCGCCGCCGGTGCCGGTGAAATCGTGGCCGTGGACCTGTCCGCCAGCGCCCTCGCCTGCGCCGAAAAAATGGGCGCCACACGCACTCACAACCTTGCCGACGGCGCCGATGCGCTTAAGCGCTACAGCGCCGAAAAGGGCTACTTCGACGTGATGTTCGAAGTCTCCGGCAGCGCCCAGGCCCTGCGCAACGGCCTGGAGTGCATCGCCCCACGTGGCGTCCTGGTGACGGTGGGCTTGGGCGGTGATGTGTCGTTGCCGTTGAATCTGCTGGTCAGCCGCGAGATTGATATGCGTGGCACGTTCCGCTTCCATTCGGAGTTTGCCCAGGCGGTGGACTTGCTCAATCGTCAGATCGTGGATGTGCGCCCGGTGATCTCCCATACCGTGCCGTTTGGCGAGGCGGTCAAGGCGTTTGAGTTGGCGGCGGATAAGACTCAGGCGATGAAAGTGGTGCTGGATTTTGGTGCGATTGGCTGCTCTGTCAGCGTTCTTCGAGACGATCGCGCAAAAACCGGTGGCTCGTAGAAAACAGCCGCCGGTACGTGAGCAGCACCGCTCCCACCGTACCCAGCGCCGACGACGCGGCAATCAGAAACATGATCACGATCTGATACCGCACTGCGTCCACCGGGCTCTCCCCCGCCAGCACCTGGCCGGTCATCATGCCGGGCAGGCTGACGATGCCGACCACGGTCATCTGGTTCAACGTGGGGATCATCCCGGCGCGCACCGCCTGGCGAATCGCTTCCTGGGCGGCTTCCCAGCGTGAACCGCCGAGCGCCAGGATCATCTCGATGGTATTTCGCCCGGAGGTCAGTTCCTGGGTCATGCGCTCAATCCCCAAGGACACACCGGTCAGGGTGTTGCCAAGGATCATCCCCAAAATCGGAATCGCATATTGCGGCTCGTACCACGGGTGGATGCGGATCACCGCAAACAAACCCACCGCCGTGACCAGCCACGAGCTGCCCCACACCGACAGGATGCTGTCGACCCGTTGCCCGCGATAGGTCCTGCGCCCACGCCCCGCCGCCGACAGGCCGGCGATCAAGGTCATTGCGCACATCAGCGGCAGCACCACGTACCAGTAGGCGAACTCGAACACCCAGCCCAGCAGATAACCGATGGCCAACAGTTGCACCACAGTGCGCACCGCCGCCCACAGCAATTGTCGACCAAGGCCCAGGCGCAACAGCAATGACAGCGCGCCGTTGATCAGGATCAGCGAGGCAGCGATGCCCATGTCCAGCGCGGTGAGGTTTTGATAGTTCATGGCTGTGCCGCTCCACTCAGCACGCCCGCGCTCATGTGCAGGTGGATGGCGCTCATGCGTTGGGCCTGGTCGAGGTCGTGGGACACCCAGATGAAAGCGCGCGAGTTATCGCCGGCAAACCAGGCGTCGATCAGCGCTTCCACATCACGCGATGACGTGGGATCGAGGGCGGCAGTAGGTTCATCGAGCAACAGCACTTCGGGGTTCAGTTGCAAGGTGCGAATCAACGAGACCACCTGGGACTCACCGCCCGACAAGTCACCGGCGTTTTTCTGCAGAAAGTCCGGGGCTTTACCGGCATGCTCCAACAGCGTGGTGACGGCCTGCAAATCGAAGCTGCGCTTGCGCAGGGTCTTGAGGCTGAAGGGAAAACGCAGGTTGTCTTCCACCGTGCCTTCAAGCAGCGCCGGGCGTTGCGACAAGTAGCTGATGTGGCTGCGGTAGTGGGGAATCTCTGCATTGGCGATTGGTTGGCCATTCCACAAAATCTGCCCGGCGCTGGGCGCATCCAGCAGCGCCAGCGCGCGCAGGAACACGCTTTTACCCGAGCCGGAGGAGCCGGTGATCGACACGCGGTCGGCGCGGTTCAGGGTGAAATCCGTGGGGTGGAGCAAGGCCACTTGGCGGCGCTCATCCCGGCGCGTGAGGGCGCGGGTTTCTATCAGTGCGCTCATGGACGCGGTGTTCCTCTTAAATCCTGTTGGTGCAATGGTGCGGCAGGTGCACGAAGATTTCATGAAAAAATTCAAACTATCGCCCTTCATGTCGTTCACACCTTCACGTGCAACGTAAAACAGGAGGCGACATGCTCTACCGACAACTGGGCCATTCGGGCCTGCTGGTATCCGAAATCATCCTGGGCACCGTGCCCTTCGGCGGTCGCGCCGAATTCGAAAAATGCGGTTCGGTGGGCGTGCCCCAGGCCAAGCGCATGTTCGACATCGCGTTCGACGCCGGGGTAAATATGGTCGACACCGCCGACCTCTACTCCCACGGCCTGGCCGAAGAAGTGGTGGGAAAAGCCTTGGGCGACAAGCGCCACGACATCCTGCTGGCCACCAAGGGCCGTAGCCCCTTGGACAACAACCCGAACAACTCCGGCTCCTCGCGTTACCACCTGATCCGCGCCTGCGAAGCCAGTTTGAAGCGCCTGGGCACCGACCACATCGACCTCTACCAATTGCACAACTGGGACGGCCTGACGCCGATCGAGGAAACCCTCGAAGCGCTGCGGCTGTTAGTTGGCTCGGGCAAGATTCGCTACTTCGGCACCAGCAACTTCACCGCCTGGCAGATGATGAAAACCCTGGGCAAGGCTGAGCTTCACGGCATGCTCAAACCCATCACCCAGCAGATTTACTACACGCCCGAATCCCGCGAGGCCGAGTACGAATTGCTGCCGCTGGCGCTCGACCAGTCCATCGGCACGCTGGTGTGGGGCCCGATGGGCGAAGGCCTGCTGACCGGCTCGACCCGGCGCGGGCACAAGCCACCGGCCAATACCCGCCAGGGCAGCGGCTGGCCGGAACCCTATGTGCATGACCAGGAACGTGCGCTGGACATCATCGAAACTCTCGCCGCCGTGGGCGATGAGCATGGCGTGTCGGTCGCGCGCACGTGCCTGGCGTGGCTCAAGGATCGCCCGGGCATTACCTCGCTGATCGTCGGCGCTCGCACCGAAGAACACCTGCGCGACAACCTCGCGGCGACCGAACTGAAACTCACAGAAGAACAGTCTTCACGTATCGAAGCGGTGACCCGTCGCCAGCCGTTGTATCCATACTGGCATCGTTTTACCGCCGGGATTGACCGCTTTGACCCGGCGGAGCAACCGTTCCTGGCTGAGCATCAAAAGACCATGGATGCCAGAACAGATAAGTAAGGGACTATACATAGCTAAATGTGGGTGCTGGCTTGCCTGCTCCCACAGAAAAGCCAAGCACTGTGAAGTGCGCCCCAGAAGTTGGACACTCGTCCAACTCCTGAGGCTTTTCATGAGCAAATACACGACGAGCAGTGCTCGGCTCGGGTATTTCCCATCGATCAGCGTTTGATTATCCCGGCAGCCAATCGCATCGAAGCGCTGGTGGAGAGTGAGGCATTCAGCAGCGCGGTGATTCGCATCGCGCCAGTGGCCTTGTGCGTGCTGCGCCGCAGCGACGGCGAGGTGGTGCTGGAAAACCCCCTGTCCCGACAATGGCTGGGCAACGGCCACGAGCGCCAGCAACTGTGCCACGGCTGGATTCGCCGCGCGTTCGATGAGTCGGAACAAAGCAGCACCGACGAGCTGAAAATGGCCGACGGTCGTCACCTGTACCTGAGTTTCGCGCCAACCCGTTACCAGCGTGAGGAGGTGCTGATCTGCGCCTTCAGCGACATCACCGAACGCAAGCAGGTGGAGTTGGCCTTGCAGCAGGCGCGCACGCTGGCGGACGCGGCGAATGAGGCCAAGACCCTGTTCCTGGCAACCATGAGCCATGAGATCCGCACGCCGTTGTATGGCGTGCTGGGCACACTGGAATTGCTTGCGCGCACCGACCTTAACAGCCAGCAGCGCGGCTACCTGAATGCCATCGAAGGCTCGTCGGCGAACTTGCTGCAAATGATCTGCGATGTGCTGGACGTGTCGAAAATCGAGGCGGGGCAACTGTCCCTTGAGTTCAGCACGTTCTCACCGATCGAGTTGGTGCAGGAAGTGATCCAGGGCTACGCAGGCGCCGCCCAAAGCAAGGGCCTGCAGTTGTTCGCCTGCCTCGACCCGCAGTTGCCCGACCACGTGCGCGGGGATGTCACACGCATCCGCCAGATCCTGAATAACCTGCTGAACAACGCGCTGAAATTCACCGAAAGCGGCCGGATTGTCTTGCGTGTGCGCCTGGAAAGCCGTGAAGGCGAGCGCACGATGTTGCAGTGGCAGGTAGTCGACACCGGTAAGGGCATCGCCGAGGAGGACCAGCGGTACCTGTTCGAGCCGTTCTTCCAGGTCAGCGGTAATGCGAATGTGGTCGCCGGCAGCGGCCTGGGTTTGTCGATCTGCAAGCGCCTGATGCACTTGATGAACGGCACCTTGCGGGTGGTCAGCGAACCGGGCCTGGGCAGCAGCTTTTCCTTCACTTTGCCGCTGGAGCAAGTCAACGACGACGGTACCCTGAAGTCGGAGTTTTACTATCGGGAAAGCTTCGACAGCGTTGCTCAGCTGCAGGCCGGGCTGGATAAGTACATCCATTACTACAACCATAAGCGAATCAAAACGAAGCTTGGCGGACTGAGCCCTGTGGCTTACAGAACCCGGTCCGCGGTAGCCTAACCATTAGCTGTCCAACTTTTGGGGCGCACTTCATCGCATTCAGCTGAGGAGCGACTATTGTGGGTGGTGCTCAAGCAGGCGATCCACGCCCAGGAACGCTGGCGCCAGCGTGGCTACGAAATCCCGGTATCGATCAACCTGCCCACCCACCTGCTCAACAGCCACGACCTGGCCGACCGCCTGCTGGAATTTGTGCTGCACCACGACGGCATCCCGGGAATGATCTGCTTCGAGCTGATGGAATGCTCGGTGCCCCAGGACATCAGCAACTTCTACGCCGGCGCCTGCCGCCTGCGCATCAAGGGCTTCGGCCTGTCGCAGGATGATTTCGGCAAGGGCTACAGCTCGTACCTGAATCTTGTGTCCACGCCGTTTACCGAATTGAAGATCGACCAGTCGCTGGTGCAGGGCTGCCACGACAACGAAGGGATGGCCCAGGCGTTGGCGAGCATTATCGCGCTGGGCCGCAAACTCGGCCTGACCGTGGTCGCCGAAGGTGTCGAGACACCGCAGCAACTGGCCCTGCTGCGCAAGATTGACTGCAATCAGGTGCAGGGTTTCCTGATTTCTCACGCGGTTTCTTCTGAACAATTTCAACAACTACTGAACAATGATGGCCCCGCGACATCTCACTAGTTGGCGGCCAGGGATTATCTGTTCGATAGTAAGGAGTAAGCTCCATCCTGTGCCGATTTATCCTGCGCTTGCGGAAACCCCTGATGAAGCACAACAATGCGGTCCTCGAAGCCTTTACCCGCAGCTCATTGCGCCTGAACAAAGGGCTGATGGTGCTGCTCGGTATCGCGTTACTGTTGGTGTTGACCAACTACTGGTCACTGCAACGCGGGGTCGAAACCCGCTACGGCGCGACACGCTTTCATTTCGCGCGCCTGATGGAGAACCTGGCGGAACAGGAGTCGTACCTCAAGAGCCTGACACACCCGGGCATCCAGGCCGAACTGCTGCGCGCCACCAAGGTTCATGTCAGCCTGAAAAGCCGCATGGTC
Source organism: Pseudomonas sp. IB20 (assembly GCF_009707325.1). Taxonomy (NCBI): domain Bacteria; kingdom Pseudomonadati; phylum Pseudomonadota; class Gammaproteobacteria; order Pseudomonadales; family Pseudomonadaceae; genus Pseudomonas; species Pseudomonas gelidaquae. The sequence goes on from NZ_CP046103.1 coordinate 3,313,125, forward strand.
GACAACCACCGCACGCTGTACGAAGGCCAGAAGTATTCGTTTTCGGTACCGTTCAGCGTCAAATTCGATGAACAACAGGTCAGCCCCGCCACCCGGCCGCAGATATTTGCCCTGGGCGCGCACCTAACTAGTTATTTCAGCGCCTTCTGGTCGTCATCGCCGTATGAGGCGCCGCAAACCTTTCTGCTCAATCGCCAGGCGAACTACGCCATCACCGTACCGTCGGTGGGCTACCAGCGCCGGGAAAGCACCGAGGAAACCGGCAACTTGGTGGCGCTGGTTAACGCAGTGCAACAAACCCTTGAGCAGACGCCACAACCACTGGAACAGAACCGCGTTTACTGGCAGGCAGGCCCCGGGTCCGAGCACCTGCTGGCTTACATCGGCCTGCCCCTCGACGGCCAGGGCCAGGCGGTGGTCGGCACCCTGCTCGACATGGCTCAGGTCGACGACGTGCAACGCGCCCTGGAACACTCGGCATTTGACCGCTTTACCCTGATTGCCCCCGATGGCAACCGGTTGATCGGCCCCGAAGTGGGAGCGCCGCTCAGCGATGGCGTGCACTTCAACGCAGACGGCTTTGAATTCAAGATTACCCAGGCGGGCGCCCAGCCCTGGAGCGCGATCTATGGCCTGAACTACTCACACTTCTTTCATTCGGCTTTGTGGCCGTTGAGCACCCTGGCGCTGCTGCTCGGCAGCCTGATTACCCTGGGCTGGGCCGGCAGCCGCTGGTACCGGCGCCAGGTTATCGCGCCGGCGCGCCTGGCCCACGAACGGATTGCCGAAAGCGTGGCGTTCAGCCGCGTGATTATCGACACCGCCCCCACCGGTTTGTGTGTGGTACGGCGCAGCGACGCCAAGGTGTTGATCGAGAACCAACGCGCCCAGCAATGGCCGGGCACTGCACACCTGGTGGCCACCCTGGCCGGTATGCACGACAGCGCCGAGAGCGGCGAAACGCACCTTGAGATCGAAGGCCGGCACTTGCAAGTCGGCTTTGTCTCCACCCGTTATCAGGCCGAGGACGTGCGCCTGTATGCGTTCAACGACATCTCTCGGCATATCGACGACGCCCAGACCTTGGAGGACGCCCGCCGCGCCGCCGATGCCGCCAACAAGGCCAAGACGCTGTTCCTGGCGACCATGAGTCATGAAATTCGCACCCCGTTGTATGGCGTGCTCGGCACGCTGGAACTGCTCGGCCTGACCGACCTGGACCCCCATCAGCAAACTTACCTGCATACGATCCAGCGTTCCTCCGCCACGCTGTTCCAGTTGATCAGCGATGTGCTGGACGTATCGAAAATCGAGGCCGGGCAAATGGCGATTGAAGCCGTGGAGTTCTGCCCGCTGGACATGCTCGAAGACACGTTGCACACCTACGCCGCCTTCGCCCAGCGTAAGGGTTTGCAACTCTATAGCTGCATCGATCCGCAGCTGCCGGACTGTGTAATGGGCGACCCGATGCGTATCCGCCAGATCCTCAATAACCTGGTGAGCAACGCCATCAAGTTCACCGATATCGGACGCGTGGTCATTCGCGCCAGAGTGACCACATTCGACGCCGACAACGTCGACCTCGAATGGCAGGTCACAGACTCCGGTGTGGGCATTCCCGAAACGCAGCAGGCCAAGCTGTTCGACGTGTTTTACCAGGCACCGGACACCGCCAGTGAAGGCGGCGCCGGGCTGGGGCTGTCGATTTGCCGCTGGCTGGCGCAGATGATGGACGGTGAAATCAAGGTGGTCAGCGAACCGGGCCTGGGCAGCAGCTTTACCCTGAAAATACGCCTGCCGTTGTGCAGCGGTGCCCTGACCAACACACCGCTGATCGAACCCAGCCCAACGCCTGTGTATGTGCAGGCGCCGGTGCGTGAGTTGGCGCAGTCGCTGTGTGACTGGCTCAATCGTTTGGGTATTACGGCAGCCCTGGCGGCGTCCACGCCCGAACAGGACAGCCGCCACGCGGTGCTGGTCGATGTGCTGCCCAATGAGCCCGCCCGCCCCTGGCCCGGCCAACGCGTGCTGTGCCTGCCGGGCGCACACACCCCGCCACGGCACACGAAACAGGGCTGGGTTGTGGACATGCACGACGTGCGCGCCATTGCCGCCACCGTGTCGTTGGCGCAGCACGACAAGCACGAGCATCCGCCGGCCGCCCTACCGCAAAGCGCAGGGCGGCTGGGGCTGCGCATCCTGGTGGCGGAGGATAATCCAGTCAACCAGGCGATCATCAAGGAACAACTGGAGGCGCTCGGCTGCTCGGTGACCCTTGCGGCCAACGGTGAACAGGCGCTGCAGCTGTGGCAACCTCAGGCGTTCGACCTGGTGCTGACTGACGTGAACATGCCCTTGATGAATGGCTATGAACTGACCAAGGCCCTCAGGGCGCATGACCGGCAGTTGCCGATTATCGGCGTAACCGCCAACGCCATGCGCGAAGAAGGCGTGCGCTGCCTGGCGGTGGGCATGAATGCCTGGATCGTCAAACCTTTGAGTCTGCAAACCTTGCGCGCGCAGTTGGTCAAGCAGTGCAAAGTCAAGCCACCGGTGGAACCACCGCCCGAGACGTTCGACGACAGCGTGCAGCTGTCGGACAAGATGCGCCCGCTGTTCATCAGCAGCGTGCAGCAGGATTTGCAGCGGATCGGCGCGGCACTGGCGCAGCGCGACGCGCGCACCCTCGGCCAGCTGCTGCATTCGGCCTCCGGCGCTTTGGGCGCGGTGCAGGCGCTCGACTTGGCCCAGGCCTGCATCGAACTGGAAAGCGCATTGAACCGCGGCAGCCTCGACACTTCACTTGAGCTCAAGGTGAAGACTGTGATGCAGCGACTGTCGGCCGTCCTGGAAACTCTCCAGCCCGGGCACACTTCCCTCACTTGAACTGGCACTACGGACGGCCCTTTATGAAAAAATTCAACGTGGTTATCGCGGACGATCACCCAATCGTGCTGCTTGGGGTACGCGAGCTGGTGGAGCGCGACACACGCTTTCAAGTCGTGGGCGAAGCGGTATGTTCGGCGGGCCTGATCGAGCTGTTGCAGCATCAGGGCGCCGACATTGTGATCACCGACTACAACATGCCGGGCGACTCGCCCTATGGTGATGGCCTGAAGCTGGTGGAGTACCTGAAACGGCATTTTCCGCAGGTGCAGATCCTGATCCTGACGATGATCTCCAATCACCTTATCCTCACTCGCCTGCAAGAGCTGGGCGTGGTCGGCATCATCCAGAAAAGCCAGTTGCACACCGAGATTCAACTGGCACTCAAGGCCATTGCACAACAGAGCGCCTATCGCAGCCTGGAGCCGCCCAAGACCTCGGTGATCGAGACCCTCACGGCCATCGACGAGCGTTTTACCAGCTTGTCGCCCAAAGAGTTCGAGATCCTGCGTTTGTTTATTTCCGGCATGAGCGTGAGTGATATTGCACGCAGCCAGAACCGCAGTTCAAAGACCATCAGTGCACAAAAAATATCCGCCATGCGCAAACTGGAAGTGAGCAGCGACCAGGACCTTCTCGCCTATTGCCTGGCGCGCAACATCTTCAACTAAGCACAACGTGCAAGCCATTCCCAGGCAATGGCTTGGCCCTTTATTTGCTGGTTCCCCACCTGCCTTGCGGTGCAACTAACCCGTCTATAGCGCGGCTTATAAGAATCGTCTTATTCGCTCGCAGCGCCTCGCCTCTTATTCTTTCCTCGCAGTTCAACAACAGCATTTTCCAACTAACACTTACGGACATCATCATGAAGAAGTTTTCCCTGGCTGTTATCGCCTCGGCCATTATCGCCGCTTCCGGCAGTGCATTTGCCGTTGATCCGGTACCGACGCCTACCCTGGGCGGCAGCGGTAAAATCACCTTCACCGGCGTGATCAACAACGACGCCTGCTCGGTAGACGGCGCCAACTCTGACCGCACTATTTCGGTGGACATGGGCAACGTTTCGATCAAGGACATGGGCACTGCGGAAAACCCAACCGCCGGCCGTGTGACCGCCAAAGACTTCAACCTGAACGTCAACTGCAACCAGGGCACCAAAGTCGCGATGATCTTTGATGCCAACAATGGCGGTTCGGGTCTGGTCAACGGCAAGAAAGTATTGGCCCTGAACCCAGGTTCGGCTACCGCGCAAAACGTCGGTATCGCCCTGCTCGACAGCACAGGCACCTTGATCGACCTCAGCTCGACAAGCACCGCACGCATTGAAAGCGCCATGCACGGCCAAGGCACTGCGGGCGGCGACGCCACCCTGAGCTTCGCGGCTGCCTACGTCACCACGGGTGCCGCCGGTGCATCCACCGCCGGTCGCGGTGATGCCACCCTGCCGTTCATCCTGCAATACGAGTAACTCGGCGCCCCGAGCACCGATCGCGCGAGGCCAAACGGCCTCGCCATTCTCTTTGATTACACCGGATAACCCTCATGCTGCCTCGTTATATCGCCGCAAGCCTGGGGCTGCTGGGCATGCTTATGGCTACCCAGGCCGCCGCCAGCATTTCATTGAACGCCACCCGTATCGTATTTGATGGCGACCACAAAGAAGCCAACATCACCGTGCGCAACGGCAACCAGGATGTGTTGATTCAATCCTGGGTCGACATGAACGACGCCAGCGCCAGCCGCGCACCGTTTGCCGTCACCCCGCCATTGGCCCGCGTATTCGTCAAGGAACAGCAACTGCTGCGCATCTTGTACGAAGGCACCGGCATGCCCACGGACCGCGAGTCGGTGGTGTGGCTGAATGTGCAGGAAATCCCCAAGGCCAGTGAGGCCGAGAACACCTTGCAGTTGGCCATCCGCCAACGCATCAAGATTTTTTACCGCCCTGCTGGCCTCACCGGCAGTGCGTTGCAGGCCCCTGCACAGCTTGAATGGTCGCTGGCCAAGCACGGCGCACAGACCCTGTTGCAGGTGAAAAACCCGACGCTGTACCACGTGTCCATGGCCGACATTAAGGTGCAGGCGCAGCTGGCCAGCGATTCGACCATGATCGCGCCCGGCGAGGAAAAACAGTTCCCGCTCAAGACGCCACCCGCGGCTGGCTCGGTGCAACTGTCGTTTTCCAGCATCAATGACTACGGCGCGCAGAACCACTACACCGCGCCCCTGTCAGGCGTCGCCGCGCACGCGACTGAATCACGCCTCAAACCCTAAGCCTTTTCTCTAACCCACAGGCTCACTTCGCGTGCGTGTTTGCGTGCCCGCCTGTTCGCCAATCAGGGATGTCACAGGTCTTCGCATGTCTTTTCTTTCCAGTAACAGGCCCGCGCGTGGCGCACTGAAGTTGAAGACGCTGTCGCTTGCGATTGCCGCCAGCCTGCCGGCCTGGGCAATGGCGGACGAGGCTGCGGAAACCTTCAACACCACCTTTTTGCAAGGCTCGCAGTCATCGGTCGATTTGCAGCAGTTGCTCTCGGCCAACAGCGTGCTGCCGGGCAACTACCGCGTCGACCTGTACAGCAACGAAGTACTGGTGGGCCGGCGCGACATCGACTTCAAGCGCAACCCGAAAAACGGCCGGGTCGAAGCCTGCCTGACCCTCGATTTGCTCAAGCAGTTGGGCGTTGACATGCACCGTTTGCAGGCCGAAGGCAAAATCGACCCGCAGCAGCCGCAGGATTGCTACGCCCTCGCTGAGATGATCGAGGACGCCAGCGTGCGCTACGACAGCAGCCGCCTGCGCTTGATGGCGAGCATCCCGCAAGTGGCCATGCAGCGTGGCCTGCGCGGTTACGTCGACCCGCAGTTATGGGATGAAGGCGTGCCCGCCGCGTTCGTCAACTACCAGCTCAACAGCAGCCGCACTGCAGGCGACTACAAAACCCGCATCTCGAATAACCTCGGCCTGCGCAACGGCATCAACCTGGGTGCCTGGCGCTTGCGCAACGAGTCGAACCTGAGCGGCGGCACCGGGCGTTCGAACACCTACACCAGCAACCGCACTTACTTGCAGCACGACGTGACTGCGATCAAGGGCCAGTTCAGCGCCGGTGAGATTTTCTCCGACACCGACCTGTTCGACAGCGTGCGTTATCGCGGCCTCAAGCTCGCCTCCGATGACGGCATGCGTGCCGACAGCGAGCGCGGTTATGCGCCGGTGATCCGTGGCGTGGCGCAGACCAACGCGACAGTGGAAATCCGCCAGAACGACTACATCCTCTACACCGCCAACGTCGCACCGGGGCCGTTCGAGATCAACGACATCTACCCCAGCGGCTCCAACGGCGACCTGCAAATCACCGTGATCGAAGCCGACGGCACGCGCCGCGTGACGATGCAGGCGTTTTCCAGTTTGCCGATCATGGTGCGTGAAGGTCAGGTGAAGTACAGCCTCTCGGCGGGCACGTTCAAAAGCAACGCGGACGGCCTGGCGACTCCGCGTTTTCTCAGCGGCACCCTGGCCTACGGCTTGACCAGCAACCTCAGCGCGATTGTCGGCTTGCAGACCAGCGAGGACTACAACGCGCTGTCCATCGGCGCCGGTAAGAACACCTCGTTCGGCGCCTTCTCGCTGGACACCACTCACTCCTCCAGCAAGGCGCAGGGCAAAACCACCCAGGGCAGCAGCGTGCGGGCGCTGTATGCAAAAACCTTTACCGGCACCGACACCAACTTCACCCTGGCCGCGTACCGCTACTCCACCGAGGGCTACCGCACCCTCACCGACCATGTCGAAGACAGCAGCCAGGATGTGCGCGTGCGCACCGGCCATTCGAAAACCCGCACCGACCTGACCATCAACCAGAGTATCGGGCGCAACAGCGAGTTCGGCAGCGTGTACGTGAACGCCAGCGACCAGCGCTACTGGAACCGCGGCGGCTCGCAGAGTTTTTCCGCCGGCTACACCAGCAACTGGGGCGACCTGAGCTACAACCTCGGCGTGACGCGCACCAAGCAAATCGTCACCTTTGGCCAGCCGAGCAGCGACACCCAGGTGAACCTGTCGATTTCCTTCCCGCTGGGCAGCCAGGCCCGCGCGCCACGGGCGTTTGTCACCACCAGCCGGCAGCATGGCGACACCACCACCCAGGCGGGCATCAATGGTTACGTCGCCGACACCAGCGACACGTTCTATTCGGTACAGGCCGGCCACAGCGACACCAGCGGCGATTCCGGCTCGGCGAATATCAACAGCCGCACCTCGGTAGCGGACGTCAGCCTCGGCTACAGCCAGGGCCAGGGCTACAACTCACAGAACCTCAACCTCGCAGGCTCCGTGGTCGCTCACGCAGGCGGCATCAACCTGGGGCAGACCGTCAGCGAGACCTTCGCGCTGGCCGAAGTGCCGGGTATCTCCGGGGCAAAAATCAGCAGCTACAGCGGTGTAGAGACCGGCTACAACGGCTACGCGGTAATCCCCAACGCCCAGCCCTACCGGGTGAACTGGGTGAGCCTGGACACCCGCGACCTGGGCGGCGATGTGGAAATCACCAACGCCACCCAACAAGTGGTGCCGCGCCGTGGCCACTGGGTGTCAATCAGCGCCCAATAGTTTCCAGGTAACAGCGTCCAAAACTTTCCAGTCGGCTACGTGGTTTTCATCTGTTTCTTGCGCTGTTTGAAGCGGAACGAGTCATTGCCGGTTTCTAGGATTTCGCAGTGGTGGGTGATGCGGTCGAGCAGCGCGGTGGTCATCTTGGCATCGCCGAAAACGCCTGACCCAAACTGAGGCACCGGGTTTCAGACATTCCTGCACGACCTGGGCCTTGAAGGGTTGGGGATAGGAGCTTCGTTGGCGCATGGAAATCCTGGCTATAGGGGTGATCGTCCGCTTAAAAATAGGCGGACACCATCGCCCTTAATTCCGGATTTCTGAAGGTGTGTTCGCTGGCAGCTTACCGCTGAACTGCGTCGCCTGCGAGCGGAACTCAAGCGCGTCACTGAAGAGCGAGACATATTAAAAAGGCCGCCGCGTACTTTGCCAAGGAGTGCGGCTGAAGTACGCCTTTATCAAGCAGCGCGTTGGCGACTATTCGATTCGACGGCTTTGCCTGACGCTGAAAGTCTATCCCAGCGGTTATTACGCCTGGATGTCTGAGCCGCAATCTGCAAGCGCCAAAGACGACCAGAGACTGCTAGGTTTGATCAAGCATTCGTGGCTGGAAAGAGGCGGCGTTTATGGCTATCGCAAAATCCATGACGATCTGCGCGAGGTCGGTGAGGATTGTGGTCGGCACCGTGTGGCGAGGCTGATGCGTCTTGAAGGTCTGCGCTCTCAGACAGGCTATCGACGCCGCCCTGGCAAGTACGGCGGTAAGCCAGCGGTCGCTTCACCCAATTTACTGAAGCGCCAGTTCGATGTCGTAGAACCCAATAAAGTTTGGGTCACCGATATCACCTACATTCGAACGTATGAAGGTTGGCTGTATTTGGCGGTGGTGCTGGATCTGTTTTCTCGTCAGGTCGTCGGCTGGTCAATGAAGTCGCAGATGACCAGTGATTTGGCCATTGATGCGTCATTGATGGCGGTTTGGAGGCGTAAACCGAAGCAGGAGGTGATGGTTTACTCCGACCAAGGTAGCCAGTACAGCAGCTCCGATTGGCGCAGTTTTTTGAAGGCGAACAATTTGGTTGCCAGTATGAGTCGCCGAGGCAACTGTCATCGTCATTGATGGCGGTTTGGAGGCGTAAACCGAAGCAGGAGGTGATGGTTTACTCCGACCAAGGTAGCCAGTACAGCAGCTCCGATTGGCGCAGTTTTTTGAAGGCGAACAATTTGGTTGCCAGTATGAGTCGCCGAGGCAACTGTCATGACAACGCCGTGGCCTAGAGCTTCTTCCAGCTTCTGAAACGGGAACGGATCAAGCGAAAAATCTACACCACGCGGGAAGATGCTCGTAGTGATGTGTTCGATTACATCGAGATGTTCTACAACGTAAAACGCCGCCATGGTTTAAACAATCAGCTGTCACCGGTAGAGTTTGAAAAGCGTTACGCAATGAGCTTGCAAGGTGTCTAGAGAATACGGGGCGATTCAGATATATGAAGAAGCCTCAGCGAAGCTTCAGATGACTGACCCTCACGTTCTATGAAAACATACGGCACATTTTCTCGAAAGTGGGTAGGCATCCAAAAAGCGGTGAATATTTTTAGGCTGTCTAGTCCTGAAATAGGTTTACACCTATTTCGCTGCTACAGCAACGTGCTACGCAGCAAAGGTTTCACTCTGCATCAAGCAGTTCCTGTGCCACTGTCAGCGCCCCACTCACCTGGTCATCCAGCGTCTTGCGGATCCCCGAGCGCCACAGGTATCGGGTCGACTCTGGTTTGCCGTCGTTGTCCCCATTGGTAATGTCTGTACTACCAGCGAGACCACGAGAAAATTATCTGGTCGGAGGCGATTCCGGACCTGAATATCAGCGAAATCACCGGGTAGTTTTGCGCCAATTTTGCGCAGACACAAAAAAGCCGATCTATCTGATCGGCTCAAGTGTCTGATTTTACTCAGGAATAATGGTCTGGACGGAGTGATTCGAACACTCTACCCCTAGCACCCCATGCTAGTGCGCTACCGGACTGCAAGATTGAGGGCGCATTTAAACAAAAGCAGGCCATCGCTAAGTCAGATCTCTCACAGAGTGCGAACGGCTATAACGGGTCCGAAGGAGCTAATGGCGAGCGACTGCTTTTGGACGAGGGCGGACATTCATAATTTTAGAGCGGGGTTAGCAGTACCAAATGCTACGCTGTTCACTCTCTGGAGGAACACCAATGCCGAACTCAGATTTGATCCCTTCCCTACTTTCAAAACTCTACGAAAACCAACTCGCCCTTGAGGCCTCCATCATGGAACTCTCGAATTGGGTTGAGCAGCGCGGCTCTGCTGATGTGGCAGAGAACGTCCGCGGCGCGCTGCACACAATCGACGAGAACGAAGAGTTCATCAAGCTGACCCTAGCCGTCCTCATGACTCCTGACTGACCGCCTCTCGTCGCCTCAAATCGCGCCAAGGTCAAACCTCGATTACTGTGCGTGCATACAGCGCTCTGATTACCTCAACATGCACCACATTGACGAAGACACCTCTGCGTGGATTGGATGCCCTACGCCCCTGGAAATGTACAAGCACCAATGCTCTCTGCTCGAGGATGAACTTACCGAGACACAGGCACTGCTGCGCAGGGCACGGAAGAACATCGTATGCATCCGGCCATCACGCCTTGCGTGATTAAACCGGTTGCCACTTACCCAACGGCTCAGCAACGGCCAAAGCCTTGGATTACAGCCTTAAACGCTGGGTAGCGCTGACGCGCTACCTGGACGATGGGGCTGTACCCATAGATAACAACCCAGTCGAGAATCAGATTCGGCCGTGGGCACTTGGACGTTCCGCCCCGGCGAGCGGATGAAGCCAGCGATGCAAAATACGCTGAGCGAATTCGAGCATTTCTGGAGCTTGGCCTGACCCGACGCCAGTGCCTGGGGAGGCTGGCCATGGGCGCGAAAGCATTTGAGCGGATTATTGCGGCCCATGGCATCGACTACCCAAAGGCAAAGCCGGGCCGGACCAAATGCGCCGCATGACCCGCATCCAGCAACGCAAACGTCAAACCTGGCTCGCACTGCCGGCCAGCGGAATAGAAGAGGTAGGCCATGGCTGCCGAACAGAAGGAACGCACAGCCAAGCTTGCCGAGAAGCGGCAGGAACTGGGCGAGCAGGAATTGCGGCACACGGTCCCGTACGGCACCCGGCAGATGATCGAAGAGCTGATGCGCTGGCATGAAATCGAAGAGGTCAGCGAGGCGGTGCAACTGCTGGTGCTGAATGGCCGGGCCGAGGATCTGCCGCCGGTGCCGCCGAAAGTAAAAGGGCCGTCCGACATCATCCGACACTACTTCCGCAAGGGAATGCGTGACCGGCTGGCAGTGCTCACCGCCGAAATGGGCGAAACGAAGGACCGATCTACTATCTGGCGACTGATCGCCAATGCACACTCGCTGGGCGCCGAGAATTCCGCCACTTACTTCGAAATTAAGCGCCACGGATTCGAGATATCGGAAAACGTGGCGCGCAAATTACGGCAAGCAGGCTTCGCCGAATCGCTCCAAATGAACGCCGAAGAAGACGAATAACCCAACAAATCTGAGTAAAACCTTGGTCAGGCTCAGACCTTAGTCGACTGCGTGAAAGCCCACCCAAATGCGACCGCTGCGATGAGTGGTCGAATCAGATCTGTCGCTGGCGCCATGCCGGTAAAAATTTGCAGGCTAGCAAATACGAAGACAACAACTGCAGCGAGGACGCCCAGTACGGAAATCCAGCGGAAATATCTTGGAAACCCTGGGCCGAATCAACGTAGTTCTGGGCGCCGATCACGACCGCGTAACCGCCGAGCGTGACGCCCTGCAACTGCTGCTCAACCAGCGCGACGAACAGGTCGAAAGCCTGGAGCAGCAGCGCGAGGCAGAATTGCGCAACGGGCAGGATATGCAACAGCGCCTGACCGCAGCGGATGAGCTGGTTTGTGAGCGCACAGCCAGCCTTTTGGAATGTGGAACTCGTCGCAAGGCCTTGGAGCGGCGGGTGGATGTGCTGGAGGGGTTGTTGCGTGAAGTTGTTGCGCCTGACCCGTATGGCGAGTTCTTGGGCTGGCAGCTTGACGCAAAGATCGACGCCGCACTCAAGACAGCAGAGGGCGGTGGCGCAGACACAAAAAAGCCGATCTATCTGATCGGCTCAAGTGTCTGATTTTACTCAGGAATAATGGTCTGGACGGAGTGATTCGAACACTCTACCCCTAGCACCCCATGCTAGTGCGCTACCGGACTGCGCTACGCCCCGACTAGGCGTGTTACTGGGTTCGCTTCGCTACGAAGCGATCCGGAATATACCGCAAGCTTTTGAAATGTGGAAGTATTTTAAAAGCTTGTATCACTTCTTCAGAACAACCAGCACATCTTCGAGTTCGGAGATCATCTGACGGATCATTTGCTTGTATTGGGTGGTGTCGTCTTTGGCTTCATCACCGGACATACGCTGGCGTGCGCCGCTGATGGTGAACCCCTGGTCGTACAGCAACGCACGGATCTGTCGGATCATCAGCACATCCTGGCGCTGATAATACCGACGGTTCCCGGTGCGTTTGACGGGGTTGAGTTGAGGAAACTCCTGCTCCCAATAGCGCAGCACGTGCGGTTTGACCGCACAGAGCTCGCTGACTTCACCAATGGTGAAGTAGCGTTTGCCTGGGATGACGGGTAGCTCGTCGTTATGACTTGGTTCCAGCATAAGCCTCAACTCGGGCCTTCAACTTCTGCCCTGGACGAAAGGTGACCACACGGCGAGCCGTGATCGGGATTTCTTCTCCCGTTTTTGGATTGCGGCCAGGCCGCTGGCGTTTGTCACGCAGGTCAAAGTTTCCAAAACCGGACAATTTGACCTGCTCGTTGTCTTCCAGAGCGTGCCTGATTTCTTCAAAAAACAGCTCGACCAATTCCTTGGCTTCGCGTTTGTTCAGACCCAGCTCTTCGTACAGACGTTCCGCCATCTCAGCTTTCGTCAAAGCCCCCATACGTCACTTCCTTAACGTGGCGTTCAACCTTTGTTCGAGCGAGGTGAGGATATTTTGTGTCGTGGTATTCACCTCATCGTCATTAAGAGTGCGCGATGGATGCTGCCAGGTCAAGCCAACTGCAAGGCTTTTTCTATGCGGATCAATGCCTTTACCCTGATAGACGTCAAATAGCCTGAGGTCTGTCAGCCATTCCCCTGCATTTTCACGGATTACATCCAGAACGGCAGTGGCGGCCACTTCACGGTCGGCGATCAGGGCCAAGTCACGACGCACTTCAGGGAAGCGCGACAACTCGCTGAATTTAGGCATTTTGCCCGATGCAACTTCAGCCAAGACCAGCTCAAAAACGAACACTGGACGGTCCAGACCTAGGGTTTTCGACAGCTCCGGGTGGATGGCGCCGACGAAGCCTACCAAACGCCCTTCGCGCTCGATACGCGCGGTCTGGCCCGGGTGCAACGCCGGGTGGCTGCCTGGCACGAAGGTGAAATCGTCGAGTGCGCCGGCGAAGCCCAATACCGCTTCCACATCCGCTTTAACGTCGAAGAAATCCACGCCGTCACGGCCCTGTGCCCAGCCTTCCGGCAGGCGGCTGCCGCACACCACGCCAGCCAGCATCGGCTCTTGCTTCAGGCCGTCGAGTTGGCCGACGAAACGCAGGCCGCTTTCGAACATGCGCACGCGGTCTTGCTGACGGTTCAAGTTGTGGGAAAGTGCTTTCACCAGGCCCGGCCACAGCGACGAACGCATGGCCGCCATGTCGTTGGAGATCGGGTTGGCCAACAGCAGCGGTTCTACGCCCGGGTTGAACAGTTCGAACTGTTTCGGGTCGATGAAGCTGTAGGTCACCGCTTCCTGATAGCCACGGGCAACCAGCAAACGACGCAGTTCAGGCAGGTGCGCACGCGCTTCTGCTTTAGGCTGCGGCGCGAGACGCGCTTGCGGGTAGCGAACCGGCAGGCGGTTGTAGCCATATAGGCGGGCCAGCTCTTCGATCAGGTCGACTTCCAGGCTGATGTCGAAACGATAGCTTGGCACTTCAACGTGCCACTGCCCTTCCCCGCCAGCGGAAATACCCAGGCCGAGCGCCGACAGCAGTTGCTCGATTTGAGCAGGCTCGATCACCAGACCGAGCATTTGCTCGACGCTCTTGGCGCGCAGGGTGATCGGTGCAACGGACGGCAGGTGCTGCTCGCTCACGCTTTCAGTGATCGGGCCAGCTTCGCCGCCGGTGATTTCCAGCAGCAGGCCAGTGGCGCGCTCCATGGCTTCACGGGCCAGCTTCCAGTCCACGCCACGCTCATAGCGGTGCGAAGCATCGGTGTGCAAGCCGTAGGAACGGGCCTTGCCAGCGATGACGATCTGATCAAAGAACGCACTTTCAAGGAAAATGTCACGCGTGGTCGCGGACACGCCGCTGTGCTCGCCCCCCATCACGCCGGCAATGGCCAGTGCGCGGGAATGGTCGGCGATCACCAGCGTGTCAGCGCGCAGGGTTACTTCCTGGCCGTCGAGCAGTACCAGCTTCTCACCTTCTTCGGCCATGCGTACGCGGATGCCGCCGTTGATTTCGGCAAGATCGAACGCATGCAGCGGTTGGCCCAACTCGAGCATCACGTAGTTGGTGATATCGACGGCGGCGTCAATGCTGCGTACGTCGGCGCGACGCAGGCGCTCAACCATCCACAGTGGGGTTGGCTTGGACAGGTCGACATTGCGGATCACGCGGCCCAGGTAACGTGGGCAAGCGTTGGGTGCCAGCACTTCGATAGAGCGCACTTCGTCGTGCACAGCGGGTACGGCGGCAACCACGGGACGAGTGACGGGGGCGTTGTACAGCGCACCCACTTCACGCGCCAGACCCGCCAGGGACAGGCAGTCGCCACGGTTCGGGGTCAGGTCGACCTCGATGCTGGCGTCTTCCAGTTCCAGGTAGACACGAACGTCCTGGCCCACTGGCGCGTCGGCCGGCAGCTCCATCAGGCCATCGTTGCCCTCGCCCACTTGCAGCTCAGCCTGTGAGCAGAGCATGCCGTTGGACTCAACGCCACGCAGCTTGGCTTTCTTGATCTTGAAGTCGCCCGGCAGTTCGGCGCCGATCATGGCGAACGGAATCTTCAGGCCCGGGCGCACGTTTGGCGCACCGCACACGACCTGGAAAGTCTGCGCGCCATTGCTGACCTGGCACACACGCAATTTGTCGGCATCGGGATGTTGCTCGGTGCTCAGCACCTCGCCCACGACCACACCACTGAAAACACCGGCGGCCGGCGTAACGCTATCGACCTCAAGACCGGCCATCGACAGACGAGCAACCAGCTCGTCGCGACCTACCTGCGGGCTTACCCAGCCACGCAGCCATTGTTCACTGAATTTCATCCTGCTCTCCTAAAGATTCGTTACGACTAGCGAAATTGCGCGAGGAACCGCAAGTCGTTGTCGAAGAACAGACGCAAGTCGTTCACGCCGTAACGCAGCATGGCCAGACGCTCAACGCCCATGCCGAAGGCAAAGCCCGAGAACTCTTCCGGGTCGATCCCGGACATGCGCAGTACGTTGGGGTGAACCATGCCGCAGCCCATCACTTCCAGCCAGCCGGTCTGTTTGCAGACACGGCAGCCTTTACCGCTGCACATCACGCATTCCATATCGACTTCAGCGGACGGCTCGGTGAACGGGAAGAACGATGGACGAAAACGCACCGCCAGCTCTTTCTCGAAAAACACCCGCAGGAATTCTTCGATGGTGCCTTTGAGGTCGGCGAAATTGATGTCGCGATCAACCAGCAGGCCTTCAACCTGGTGGAACATCGGCGAGTGGGTGATATCGGAGTCGCTACGGTACACACGGCCTGGGCAGACGATGCGGATCGGCGGCTTGGTCGCTTCCATGGTGCGGACCTGTACCGGCGAGGTATGGGTGCGCAACAGCATGTTCGCGTTGAAATAGAAGGTGTCGTGCATCGACCGGGCCGGGTGATGGCCTGGGATGTTGAGCGCCTCGAAGTTGTGATAGTCGTCTTCGACCTCAGGGCCTTCGGCAATGCCGTAGCCGATGTGGGTGAAGAACTGCTCGATACGTTCCAGAGTCCGGGTAATCGGATGCAGACCGCCCGAGGCCTGGCCACGGCCAGGCAAGGTCACGTCAATGGACTCGGCGGCGAGCTTGGCCGCAAGATCGGCCTCCTCGAGCGACGCCTTGCGCGCATTGAGAACCTCAGTGACACGCTCCTTGGCGACGTTGATCAGCGCACCGACTTGCGGACGCTCTTCAGCCGGCAAATTCCCCAGGGTCTTCATCACCTGAGTCAATTCACCTTTTTTGCCAAGGTAGTGAACCCGGATTTGCTCCAGGGCATTGATATCTTCAGCGCTTTGCACAGCCTCGAGAGCTTGAGCGACGAGCGCGTCCAGGTTTTCCATGTACAGACTCCAGATACAAAATAGGGGAAGAGCTTGAAGGCTCTTCCCCTATTTATGACGTTTACCACCTTGGGCTACAGGAGTAACCCAAGGTGACTGTCGGGGGTACTTAAGCCAAGGTGGCTTTAGCTTTCTCGACAATCGCAGCAAACACCGCTTTATCGTTCACGGCCAGTTCAGCCAGAACCTTACGGTCGATTTCGATGGACGCTTTTTTCAGGCCAGCGATGAAACGGCTGTAGGACAGACCGTTAACACGTGCACCAGCGTTGATACGAGCGATCCACAGAGCGCGGAACTGACGTTTTTTCTGACGACGGTCACGGTAGGCGTATTGGCCTGCCTTGATTACCGCTTGCTTGGCAACACGGAATACGCGTGAGCGTGCGCCGTAGTAGCCTTTAGCGAGTTTCAGAATTTTTTTGTGACGTTTACGGGCAATGACGCCACGCTTTACACGAGCCATGAGTTACTTCCTCTATTCTTGATCCAAAATTAACGAAGGCGCAGCATGCGCTCGACTTTTGCCACGTCAGACGGATGCAGCAAGCTGCTACCGCGCAATTGACGCTTACGCTTGGTCGACATTTTGGTCAGGATGTGGCTCTTGAAAGCGTGCTTGTGCTTGATACCGTTAGCAGTTTTCAGAAACCGCTTAGCAGCACCACTTTTAGTCTTCATCTTTGGCATGTTCGGATACTCCGCATTCAGTTGATAAACATAATCAGAAGGCCTGCCGTGCCCTGTTGATTACTTCTTCTTTTTCGGGGCGATGACCATAATCAGCTGGCGTCCTTCCATCTTAGGATGCTGCTCGACGGAACCGTACTCCAGCAGGTCACCTTCAACCCGCTTGAGGAGTTCCATCCCCAGCTCCTGGTGGGCCATCTCACGGCCGCGGAATCGCAAGGATACCTTGGCCCTGTCCCCATCACTCAGGAAACGTACCAGGTTGCGCAGTTTTACCTGGTAATCCCCTTCCTCCGTCCCTGGACGAAACTTGATTTCTTTTACTTGAATCTGCTTCTGGTTCTTCTTCGCTGCGGCAACCTGCTTCTTCTTCTCGAAGATCGACTTGCCGTAGTCCATCACCCGGCAAACGGGTGGGATTGCGTCGGCGGAGATTTCCACCAGGTCCAATTTGGACTCTTCAGCAATACGAAGCGCTTCATCAATCGAGACGATGCCAATCTGCTCGCCGTCAGCGCCAATTAACCGAACCTCGCGTGCCGAGATATTCTCGTTGATCGGGGCTTTCGGTGCAGCTCGTTTATCTTGTCTCATTTCACGCTTAATAATAATTACTCCGAATCTGGGCGACCACGCCGGGAAACCGCTTGCGCGAGGAACTCAGCGAACTGGGCGACGGGCATCGAGCCCAGGTCAGCACCTTCACGAGTACGCACAGCGACAGTCTGCATCTCGACTTCCCGATCTCCGATAACCAAAAGATAGGGAACCTTGAGCAAAGTATGCTCACGGATTTTAAAGCCGATCTTTTCATTTCTCAAGTCGGACTTGGCACGAAATCCGCTTTCGTTGAGAGTTTTTTCAACTTCAGCAGCAAAATCGGCCTGTTTATCAGTGATATTCATGATCACTGCCTGGGTCGGAGCCAGCCACGCGGGGAATGCACCCTCGTAGTGCTCGATCAGGATCCCGACAAACCGTTCGAACGAGCCGAGGATCGCCCGGTGCAGCATAACCGGGTGTTTACGGCTGTTGTCTTCGGAGACGTATTCGGCTCCCAAACGGATCGGCAGGTTAAAATCGAGCTGCAAAGTACCACATTGCCAGACACGGCCAAGACAATCTTTCAGCGAGAACTCGATTTTAGGACCGTAGAAGGCGCCCTCACCCGGCTGCAAATCGTACGCAAGGCCCGCGCTGTCTAGGGCGGCGGCCAGTGCAGCTTCGGCGCGATCCCACAGCTCGTCGGAACCGACGCGTTTTTCCGGACGAGTGGACAGCTTCATTTCGACTTCGGTGAAACCGAAATCGCGATAAACGTCCATGGTCAGCTTGATGAACGCGGCGGATTCAGCCTGCATCTGCTCTTCGGTGCAGAAGATGTGGGCGTCGTCCTGAGTGAAGCCGCGCACACGCATGATACCGTGCAGTGCACCCGATGGCTCGTTACGGTGGCAGGCACCGAACTCGGCCAGGCGCATCGGCAACTCGCGGTAGCTCTTCAGGCCCTGGTTGAACACCTGCACGTGGCACGGGCAGTTCATTGGCTTGATGGCGTAGTCGCGGTTTTCCGACTGAGTGGTGAACATGTTGTCGGCGTAGTTGGCCCAGTGCCCGGATTTCTCCCACAGGCTGCGATCAACGACCTGGGGAGTCTTGATCTCCAGGTAGCCGTTTTCGCGCTGCACTTTGCGCATGTACTGCTCGAGCACTTGGTACAGGGTCCAGCCGTTCGGGTGCCAGAACACCATCCCCGGCGCTTCTTCCTGAAGGTGGAACAGGTTCAGGCGCTTGCCGATCTTGCGGTGATCGCGCTTCTCGGCTTCTTCGATGCGCTGGATGTAGGCCGCCAGCTGCTTCTTGTCAGCCCAGGCAGTGCCGTAGATCCGCTGCAGTTGCTCGTTCTTTGCGTCGCCGCGCCAGTAGGCACCGGACAGCTTGGTCAGCTTGAACGACTTGAGGAAGCGTGTGTTCGGCACGTGCGGACCGCGGCACATGTCGACATATTCTTCATGGTAGTACAGGCCCATGGCCTGCTCGTCCGGCATGTCTTCCACCAGACGCAGCTTGTAGTCTTCGCCACGAGCAGTGAACACGTCGATCACTTCAGCCCGCGGGGTGACCTTCTTGATCACGTCGTAATCTTTTTCGATCAGCGCGTGCATGCGCTGCTCGATCGCGGCCAGGTCGTCCGGCGTGAAAGGACGTTCGTAGGCGATGTCGTAATAGAAGCCTTCATCGATGACCGGGCCGATGACCATTTTCGCCGTCGGGTACAGCTGCTTGACCGCATGGCCAATCAGGTGCGCGCAAGAGTGGCGAATGATCTCCAGCCCCTCTTGATCCTTGGGCGTGATGATTTGCAGGCTGGCGTCTGAGGTGATCAGGTCGCTGGCGTCAACCAGCTTGCCGTCGACCTTGCCGGCCACGGTGGCCTTGGCCAGGCCTGCACCAATGGATGCGGCGACCTCGGCGACTGAAACCGAATGATCGAATGAACGTTGACTGCCGTCGGGAAGAGTAATAGTTGGCATGGCGCCTCCTCTCCTAGTGGTGACCCCTACCAAAGGTCACGTGGGTTGGGATGAGCCAGTACAAGATCCAACACCAGGCCGTTCATTGCTGAACGCCTGCCTTACAGCGGCAGGAGCCTTTCGGCCAACCGATAATCGAACCAGAGTGACTGGAGTGAGCTAATAAGAAACATGGCAAGGCGGCAATTGGCACGCCCGGATTTAGCCAAGCGCAAGATCCTAGCACAGATGAACGGTCATCGCGCCGACGCTATCTTGTGTAAAGACAAATTCCAGGCTTTATAGCTGCAAAAGTGAACTTGAGTTGTACGCCACGCCTCAAACACCCCGAGAATCGCCGTTCGTCCTCGACCCAAAGGAGCATCCACATGATGCGTTTCACCTCATCCCTCGCTCTCGCCGCATCCCTGACTATTCTTTCCCTCGGCGCGCAGGCCGCTGCCCCGTCGAACTGGCCAGCGGGCGCACGTGACAGCTTCGTCAAAGACTGCAGCGCAGCTGCCAGCCAGAACGTAGACGCCAAAACCGCCAAAGACCATTGCGAATGTGGCGCGGACAAGATCAACGCCGAATTGAGCACTGCAGAAATCAAAGAGCTCATGACCAACCAGAACGCCAGCCCGCAGCTTAAAAACAAAGCTGTCGCGGCCATTTCGTCCTGCAAAGTGGTGAAGAAAAAGTAAGATCGACCACTGATCAGACGGTCGCCGTGCTGAAAAAACCGCCTGAAAACTGCTATTTCTCACAAATTACGCAGCTTTTACGGCTTTTTTTAACAGCTGATATTTCGCGCGAAAGCCCCGTAGATCGGGGCTTTCAGCCGACCAAAGCACTAAACGCAACGCTATTGATTAGCAAACAATGCCTTGGGGGGGCTCCCAAGTCGAACATTTCGACTATGATAGCTCGGTGTGCCCAGTTGGCCTGAGCAGCACAGCACTACTGAAAATATATGTTTCTTGGAGATACACCATGTCTAATCGCCAAACCGGCACCGTTAAATGGTTCAACGATGAAAAAGGCTTCGGCTTCATCACTCCTCAAGGTGGCGGTGACGACCTGTTCGTACACTTCAAAGCTATCGAAAGCGACGGTTTCAAAAGCCTGAAAGAAGGCCAAACCGTTTCCTTCGTGGCTGAGAAAGGCCAAAAGGGTATGCAAGCTGCACAGGTTCGCGGCGAGTAATTCTCCGCTGAGCTAAAAAAAACCCCGTCCATGTGACGGGGTTTTTTATGCGCGTTGCAAAAGCCGCGAGGTGCTCAGCCGCAGTTGACCCGCGTGATCACCAAGTTATCGTCGGTGCTCAGGTTCAGGCGGTCTGAGCGGTATTCCAGGGTGACCATGTCGCTAGGCCTGAGGATCCGCGCGTTCTGCGCACCGGCACGGGTACGCGCCTGATCCAGCAGTTGAGGCGAGGCTTTCTGGCCGATCACGAACTCGGCGGCTTTCGACTCACAGCGGCTATGACCGGCATCGGTCACGGCGGCGTCTTTGGCTGGCTCAGAGGCACCTGGGGTGCTGCAACCCGCCAACGCGAGTGCTGCCAACAAAGTACCGAATGATGCGAGCTTCCAAGGCATGAAGCCTCCTATGATTAAAAATGGACAGAGATCGTGCGACAGCGATCTGGCAGATTGGTTTCAAGACGTAAATCGCCCGTAGGCAAGTCTGCCTGACTCAGGACGAGCATTCGCTCAGTCAATCGTCACCAGATATGAACGTATTCAGTAGATGTCGATGTAGTCGAACGGCGGTGTTGGCCAGTTCTGCTTGAGCGCGTTGAAAATCTGCATGACCCAGACTTCATCGCTGGCCGCGACGTTACCGACGTAACCAGAACCTTTGGCCCAGGTTTCAAGACGAAACAGCAAGCCTCCAATATCAGTGCCACCCACCACCCCTGAAGAAATGTAGGCGACACCGGCCTTAGTGACCCGCAACTGCGTATGTTCATCGTCACTGGCACTGGCCAGCAGCTGACGGACAGCGTCCAGCGTCAGGTTCTCGGGGTTTTTCAAATCGATCTGCACCTAGCGTTCCCCGGCAATTAAATTGAGGCACAGTGTCGCACAGCGTCTGCCTCATCCCGAAGCATCTCATGCCTAAGTAGCAGTGCCATACGCCCGCCAAAAATGGTTAACTGCCCCGGTAAGAACCGCGTTTTAGCGCACTGCCCAGTACTTCCAACTCCGCGAGACACCCATGACCACTGTTACCCTCCAAGCCGACATCAAAGCCAAGTGGCCCCAAGGACAAAGCTCCTACAGCCCCGGAAGCCCGGAGGAGTTGGCAATCATTGGAATCGATCTGCTGGTCAAAGAGCTCGGCACTCAGGCCGCTCAGGCGTTCATCGGCCAGATATTCGAGAAATACCCGGCCGATCACATGGGCGCTCACAACCCCGAGCGCGAATAAAGAACCGGCCGGCGAACGCCGACCGGCAAACTCATTACTTCAGACGCGCCAGGCGCTCGGTCAGCAGATCGAAGAAGCCTTGGGCGTCGCCGTTCTCAACCCAGAACGCGTTCTTCGGTTGTTTCAGGCCATCGTACCAATCGACGATGGTCTGGCCGAAGGTCGGGCCTTCACGGCTGTCCACCACCACGTTCACTTCACGCCCGCTGAACAGCTCAGGCTTGAGCAGGTAGGCAATGACGGTGGCATCGTGCACTGGGCCGCCTGGGATGCCGTAGTGCTCCATGTCGCCTTTGACGTATTCATTCAGGATATCGCCAACGACTTTGCTCGCGTTGTTCTTGATGTCGGCGATCTGTTTCATCCGCGCGTCGCTGGTCAGCACCTTGTGGGTCACGTCCAGCGGCAGGTAAGTCAGCTTGACGCCACTTTTGAGCACGATCTCAGCCGCGATAGGGTCCGCGAACAAGTTGAACTCAGCCACCGGCGTGATGTTGCCGCCGTTGAAGTGCGCACCGCCCATCACCACCACTTCTTTGATGCCTTGAGTGATTTCCGGCGCCTGGGTCAGCGCCAATGCCAGGTTGGTCTGTGGGCCGAGCATGGCGATGGTAATGCTGTGCGGCTTGGCGGTGCTGAGGGTCTTGATCAGGTAATCAACGGCATTGCCCTCAGCCAGGCCTTTTTTCGGCTCGTGCACGGCAACGCCGGAGATACCTTCCTTACCGTGAATGTTCTCGGCGTAGATCGGCGTGCGCAGCATCGGTTTGGGTGCGCCTGCGTACACCGGAATATCCTCGCGCCCTGCCCACTCACGGGCCAGTCGCGCGTTACGGGAGGTTTTGTCGAGGCGCACGTTACCGGCGACGGTGGTCAGTGCACGAATGCTCAATTCCTGGGGTGAGGCCATTGCAAACAGCAACGCCACCACATCGTCGGCGCCTGGGTCGGTGTCGATGATCAGGTCGATTTTTTCCGCCGCATGGGCGCTGGCTGCAGTGAGCGCGGACAAAAGCAGGACACTCCGAAACAGGTTTTTCAGGGTTGGAAGACCACGTTGCATGAAACACTCCTTGTCGTAGGGGAACTCTAGAAGGTTACGCCGGACACCAGCGCGATATTGCAATAAGGCTGGCACTCGCCAGTGCGCACCACGGCGCGGGCCTTGCGGCTCAGTTGCTTGAATTCTTCATGGCTGACCAGACGGCGCTCGCCGAGGGCTGCCTGCTCAGTCAGGCTGTTGAGTTCGGCGAGCGCAGGCGGTTGCTTGAGCAGGATTTCTTCGGCCAACACATGGCTTTCCACCTGCATTTCGCTGAGCACAATGCGCAGGGTGCTGATGAAGTCGGGAATGCCCTGGGTTAGCGCCAGGTCGATCAGCTCGACACCTGGCGGCACAGGCAGGCCGGCATCGCCGATCACCAGGATGTCGCCGTGACCGAGAGATGCGATCACGCGCGACAGGGCAATATTGAGCAGAGGTGTCTTTTTCATGAGGGCACAAAACCTTGCACGTCGTGCAGCGTAGGAATAGAGGGTTGCGCACCGGCGCGAGTCACGGACAAGGCTGCCGCCACCTGGCCAAAGCGGATGGCCTCGGCTTCGCTCTTGCCATTGGCGAGCGCTGCGGCAAAACCACCGACAAAGGTGTCGCCGGCAGCCGTGGTATCCACCGCCTTGACCTTGGGCGCCACCAAATGCTCAAAACCTTGGCCATCGGCAAACAACGCGCCCTGAGCACCGAGGGTGATGATGACCTTGCCGGCACCCGCCTTGATCAGCTGCGTTGCGGCGACCTTGGCACTGTCGGGGGAGTCGACCGTCACGCCACTTAATGCGCTGGCTTCACTTTCATTGGGAATCAGGTAATCGATCGAGGCGTACCACTCGGCAGGCAAGGGGCCACTGGCCGGCGCCGGGTTAAGGATCACCGTTTTGCCCAATTCACGACCGCGTTTCAGGGCATGGCCTACGGTGTGCAGCGGGGTTTCCAACTGGCAGACAATCACCTCGGCGGCTTGTAACACCGCGTCAGCGACTTGCAACGAGTCGGGGGTCAGCTCACCGTTACTGCCAGCCACGATCACAATCGCGTTCTGGCTGCTGTCATCCACCACAATCAGCGCCACGCCGCTGGAACCGTCGACGGTGCTCACAGCCTGGCAATCAATGCCCTCAACCAATAAAGCCTCGCGCAACTGGGTGCCGTAGGCGTCCGTGCCGACGCAGCCGACCATCGCCACATCCGCCCCAAGACGCGCCGCAGCCACCGCCTGGTTAGCGCCCTTGCCACCGGGGACGGTGGAAAACGTTTGGCCGATCAGGGTTTCACCGGCGCGTGGCAACCGGCTGGCGCGGGTGACCAGGTCCATGTTCAAGCTGCCTATTACCACTACTTTTGCGGGCATACATCATTACTCATCAATTCGGTTCAGCGGTATTGGGCGAACACACCGGCAAAGGGCGCCGTCGACTCACGCAAAACAATACTCGGCGTCACGATGCGTTGATCGATCGGCAGTTGGGGTGTTGCAATTCGTCGCAGTAAAAGCTCGGCGGCCGTCTCGCCCAGTTGCACGATCGACTGCCCGACCGTGGTCAACGCGGGGTACACGTAACGGCCCATTTGAATATCATCGAACCCGATCACCGACAGCTCGCCAGGCACGCGAATATTGCGCTCGGCCGCGGCACGTAACACGCCGAAACCAATCATATCGTTACTGGCGAATATCGCGCTGGGCGGATTTTCCGACAGCAACTGCACCGCCGCCGCATATCCGCCGGTGCTGGTGAAGTCGCTTTCCAAGGTGCGATTCGCCGCCACTTCCACGCCCGCCTCACGCAGCGCGCGGTGATACCCCGCCAAACGCATCTGCGCCACGCGGGTGTGGCCGGGGCCACCGATACAGGCGATGTCGCGGTGACCGAGTTCGAGCAAGTGCCGGGTCGCGAGGTAAGCGCCCTCCTCGTGGTCGATGCGCACCAGGTCGACATCAATGCCGTCCAGCGCACGGTCGACGATCACCATGGGCGTGCGCACCGCACTCAAGCCAGCGGCGAGGCCACTGTCGTCGCCCCCCACCGAGGTGACGATCAAGCCGTCGATGCGTTTCTCCAGCAACACGCGCAAATAACTGCGCTGCTTTTCAGCGTTGTCGTCGGAGTTGCAGAGGATCACGCAATAGCCATTACGCTCGCAGTAATCCTCGATCCCCCGGGCCAACTCCGCAAAATACGGGTTCAGACTGTTGGGCACCAACAAGCCGATGGTGGCGGTAGTCTTGGCCTTGAGCGATCGCGCGACCGCACTCGGCACGTAGTCGAGCTGCTTGATCGCCGCCTCCACCTTGATCCGCACAGGTTCGCTGACCGGCCGCGTCTTGTTCACCACATGCGACACGGTGGTGTAGGAAATACCTGCAAGCGCTGCCACATCCTTGATCGTTGCCATGGTTTAGCCCCGCCGACTGGCGCGCTGGCTGCGGTAGGTGTCGAGGACTACAGCAATCACGATCACAGCACCGGTGATGATGCGTTTGGTGGGCTCGGTGGCACCGATCTGCGCAAGGCCGGCGGCCAATACCGAAATAATCAACACACCGAAGAACGTACTGATGACCGAACCGCGCCCGCCCATCAGGCTGGTACCGCCGATGACCACAGCGGCGATCACCTGCAGTTCAAGGCCGGAGCCGGCATTCGGGTCCGCCGCTTCCAGGCGCGAAATCTGGAACAGCGCCGCCACACCGGCCAACAGGCCCATCAGGCTGAACACCAGGATCTTGTAGGGCTTTGGATTGATCCCGGCCAGGCGCACGGCCTCTTCGTTGGTGCCGATACCGATCAGGTAGCGACCAAACACCGTGCGCGTCAACACCAACTGAGCGGCGATGATCACCAGCAGGGCGATGATAAACGACGGTGAAATCCCGAAGGCAACCGGGTTCGACAGCCAGGCATACGAGTCACCGATATAGGCGGTGCGCGAGCCGGTCATCTGGTAGGCCACGCCACGCGCCATTTCCAGCACACCGAGCGACACGATGAACGACGGAATGCGCCAAGCCACGGTGATCGAGCCCGTGATGGTGCCAGCCAACGCGGCGCAGCCCATGCCGAGCAGCGCTGCCGGCAGAACGCTCCAGCCCCAGCCGAGAATCGCCACACTGACCGCCGATGCGGCCAATGCCAGCACCGAACCTACCGACAGGTCGATGCCGCCGATGATCAGGATGAACGTCATGCCCACCGCCAGCACCATCAGGTCCGGAATCTGGTTGGCCAGGGTGCTGAAGGTGTCATAGGACAGGAAGTGGTCGCTCAGCACCGAGAACAGCGCAATCATCGCCAACAAAGCGCCGGCCAGCCCCAGGTAGGTGCCCAGGCCGTAGAAGTTACCGCCGGTTTTACCGGGGGAAGTTGTGGTTTTCATGGGGTTTCCCTAAGCACTGCGTCATTGAGCAGCGCGTCACGTTTTTGGTAGCCGGCAAAGGCGGCGGCGAGCAATTCGTCCTGGGTCCAGCTGTCGCGCTCGAAGGTCTCGATCAGGCGCCCGGCGGACAACACACCGATGCGGTCGCAGATCAGCATCAGTTCCCGCAGATCACTGGAGACCACCACCAGCGCTTTGCCCTGGCGAGTCAATTCGCCGAGCAAGGCATAAATGTCGAACTTGGCGCCGACGTCGATACCCCGAGTCGGTTCATCGAACAGCATCACCGCGCAATCGCGCTCCAGCCAACGGCCGATCACGACTTTCTGCTGGTTGCCCCCCGACAGCTCGGACACCAGCTGCGCCGGGCTGGAGCTGCGAATGCGCATGGCATCGATCTGACGCTTGGCCAAGGCGGTTTCGTCGCGGCTGTTCACCACTCCGCCGCCGGAGATTTCCGGCATGTTGCCCAAGGCAATGTTGGCGCTGATGGACTGGGTCAGCAGCAGGCCTTCGCCCTTGCGGTCTTCGGTGATCAGGGCGATGCCATGGCCGACCGCATCCACCGGGGAACGGATACTCACCACCTTGGCCGGCGAACCCAAGGCGACAGTGCCGCTGTCCGCCAGGTCCGCGCCGAAGATCAGTCGCAACAACTCAGTGCGGCCAGCGCCGATCAGGCCGGAGATGCCATAGATCTCACCGGCGCGCACTTCAAAGGACACATCGCGAACCTTGTCCGAGCGGGTCAACCCTTTCACGGTCAAGGCGGGACCGCCGATGGTGCGCGGGCCCAGGTCGATTTTTTCACCCAACTCGCGACCAACCATCAAGGTGACCAGTTGCTCACTGTTGTAATTGGCCATCGGCTCGACGCAGACCAGCTTGCCGTCGCGCAATACCGCAATACGCTGGGCGACACGGGCCAGTTCTTCCAGCCGGTGCGAAATATAAATGATCGCCACGCCTCGGGCCTGCAGGCGGGTGATTTGCTCAAAGAGCATTTCGACTTCACGCGCGGTCAGCATCGCCGTGGGCTCGTCGAGGATCAGAACATGGCAGTCGCCGATCAGGTTGCGGGCGATTTCGACCATTTGTTGATGGCCAATGCCCAAGGTGCCAACCAGGGTGTCCGGGTCGATCGCATCCAGGCCGACCTGGGCCATAGCCTCGATCGCGGCTTTGCGCAATTGCTTGCGGCTGATCCAACCACATTTGCTGGGCAGGTTATCCAGGAACAGGTTTTCGGCCACGGTCAGTGTTGGCAGCAGATTGAGTTCCTGCATGACCATGCGCACGCCCAGCTCTTCAGCCTGGGTGCGGCTGCCGGGGCGGAAATCCTGACCATTGAACTGCATGTGCCCGGTGGTCGGCGTGACCAGCCCGCCGATAATTTTCGACAGCGTACTTTTACCTGCACCGTTCTCACCGGTCAGCGCCAGCACTTCCCCGCGATTGAGCGTGAGGGTGATGTCGGATAGAACCGGTTGGGCATAGGTCTTGCCGATACCGCTGACCGAGAGGACAGCGTTCGGGGCGGAAGATGACATAGGAAAATCTCCAGGCGCCCGCTCAGGACGAGCGGGCGCTGTTGGGTACTGCCAGGATTACTTCTTGAGAACGAGTTCGACCGGGGTTTCGATCACGCCATCTTTGGCATCGACTTTCTCACCCTTGACCAGCTTGAGCGCGTTCTGGATACCGAACACGGCCTGCTGAGCAGCGGCCTGGTCGGCGGTCGCCAAGACCCGGCCGTCCTGCAACATCGGCTTGATGGCTTCAATGTTGTCGTAGCCCACGACCAGCACTTTGCCGGCCTTGCCCGCTGCACGTACGGCAGAGACAGCGCCCAGCGCCATGTTGTCGTTACCGGCCAACAGTGCCTTGAGGTCCGGGTATTCGCTCAACATGGCAGACGCGACTTTCTGGCCCTGGTCGATTTCCCAGTTGCCCGATTGGGTGGAGACAATCTTCATACCCGCGGCGTCCATCGCATCCTTGTAGCCTGCGGTGCGCTGTTGGGCGTTGGTGGTGGTCGGTACACCTTCAATGATGCCGACTTTATCGCCCGAGGCCAGTTGTTTGGCCAGGTAGTCACCCACCAGCTTGGAGCCTTTGCGGTTGTCCGGGCCTACGAACGGGATATTGAGGTTTTTGCTTTTCAGTACGTCCGGATCCAGGCGGTTGTCGATGTTGACGATCTTGATGCCGGCATCGGAAGCTTTCTTCAGCACGGTCACCAATGCCTTGGAGTCGGCAGGGGCGATCACGATGGCGTTTACTTTGGCGAGGATCATCTGGTTGACGATATCGATCTGTGCACTGGTATCGGTTTCGTTCTTGATACCGTTGGTGATCATGTCAAAGTCGGCGGCGTGTTCTTTCTGATAGGACTTGGCGCCGTCCTGCATGGTGACGAAGAATTCATTGGCGAGGGATTTCATCACCAGGCCGACCTTGGGTTTGGCGGCGGCGTCATCAGCAAATGCAGAGGAAATAGGTAGAGCAGCGGATGCGGCAGCAAGCACAGCGACAGCAAGAAGACGTCCAGCAAATGGCAGCTTCATGGGTTCACTCCGATCTTATGATTATTGTGAGCAACGCTTGCACAATGAAACATCTCGCAAACGTTTGCGTTGTTCAAACTATGAGAACCTTGCCGAGATTTGTCAACGGGTGAAAAACGTCTCACCGTTGTTCAAACTATGAGAACCTTGCCGAGATTTGTCAACGGGTGAAAAACGTCTTTCATCCAAGCCCTTTGGCCTCTGCACCTACGCCCTACCATTGATCTGATTAAACATCGCCCTCCCCCAGTCGTTCTCTAAAGCGACAGGCCGTGACACCCAGGTCATACACAACCTGTCGATATTCCATCGTGGTTTTCGGACAACCGAACGTAATACTGTCTTGTCGTTCGGAAAGCCGGACAGGCG
The DNA here is from genome assembly GCF_009707325.1 of Pseudomonas sp. IB20. NCBI lineage: Bacteria > Pseudomonadati > Pseudomonadota > Gammaproteobacteria > Pseudomonadales > Pseudomonadaceae > Pseudomonas > Pseudomonas gelidaquae. Next base: position 3,342,078 of record NZ_CP046103.1, read on the forward strand.
TCTTTCCGATCAATCTGAAAAATCAACATAAATTGTTTTAAATCAACACGTTAAATTATATTTACAGACACAATCGGCTTGGTACAAATCCTGCTCTTTCTCAGCACCTCGGCGGCGTTCAGAACTGCCCGGGTGTTCTAGATGAACCGGCTACAGCACTCATCAAAAGCCAGAGAGAAAAATAATGAAATCTGCACTGAAGACCTTTGTTCCGGGCGCCCTCGCCCTCCTGCTGCTGTTCCCCGTTGCCGCCCAGGCAAAGGACGTTGAAACCAAGACCAAACTGTCCAATGTGGTGATTCTCGCCACCGGCGGCACAATTGCCGGGGCCGGCGCCAGCGCCGCCAACAGCGCTACCTACCAGGCGGCCAAAGTCGGCATCGAGCAGTTGATCGCCGGTGTTCCTGAGCTTAGCCAGATCGCCAATGTGCGCGGCGAGCAAGTGATGCAAATTGCTTCCGAAAGCATCAACAATGAAAACCTGCTGCAACTGGGTCGCCGTGTTGCTGAACTGGCCGACAACAAGGACGTGGACGGCATCGTCATCACCCACGGTACCGACACCCTGGAAGAAACCGCCTACTTCCTGAACTTGGTGGAAAAAACCGACAAGCCAATCGTGGTAGTCGGCTCGATGCGCCCAGGCACCGCGATGTCGGCAGACGGCATGCTTAACCTGTACAACGCCGTGGCCGTGGCCAGCAGCAAAGACGCACGCGGCAAGGGCGTGCTAGTCACCATGAACGACGAGATCCAATCGGGTCGCGACGTCAGCAAGATGATCAACATCAAGACCGAAGCGTTCAAGAGCCCATGGGGCCCACTGGGCATGGTGGTTGAAGGCAAATCCTACTGGTTCCGCCTGCCTGCCAAGCGCCACACCATGGATTCTGAATTCGACATCAAGACCATCAAGAGCCTGCCGGACGTGGAAATCGCCTACGGTTACGGCAACGTGAGTGACACCGCCGTCAAGGCCCTGGCCCAGGCCGGCGCCAAAGCCATCATCCATGCGGGTACCGGCAACGGTTCGGTGTCTTCCAAGGTAGTGCCTGCCCTGCAGGAACTGCGCAAGCAAGGCGTGCAGATCATTCGCTCTTCCCACGTGAATGCCGGCGGTTTCGTACTGCGCAATGCCGAACAGCCTGACGACAAGTACGACTGGGTGGCTGCCCATGACTTGAACCCGCAGAAAGCGCGGATTCTGGCGATGGTTGCCCTGACCAAGACCCAGGACAGCAAAGAGCTGCAACGGATGTTCTGGGAATATTGATTCCTGGTGACACCTGTAGGGGCGAGTTTACTCGCCTCTATCTCCCCACACCGCCCCGCTACAGCCGCCCTCGAATGCCTACGCCCTCGAATGCCTTGAATTTTAAGCAGTTGCGAAATTCCTCATAGTTAAATACTGTATACACATACAGCAAACTAAGGAATGCTCCGTGGCAAAGTCCTCTTCCGCAGCACCAACCCCACCTGATGCCTACGCAAGCCTGGCCGTTCGCGTGCAAAAAATCATCAATTCGACCAATGCCCAGAAAGCCAAGGCAGCGTTGATCTTCCGTTTGCCGGAGGAACCGGAAGAGGAATGGGCGCGCTTGCTGGAAGAAATTGCAGAGAACGACAACGTCACCCTCGCCTATCGGGACGACGGCGGCGTGCAAATTTTCTGGGTTGTGCCGAAGGAAGATTGATTCAATGAGTGCCCGCTTGACTGCTTTGTTTTGTTTGTTTTTTGCCATTAGCGCCAACGCCCAGGCGCCTCGAACCTTCAGCGAAGCCAAGAAAGTCGCCTGGAAGCTCTACGCCCCACAATCCACGGAGTTTTACTGCGGCTGCAAATACACCGGCAACCGGGTGAATTTGAAAGCCTGCGGTTACATCCCACGCAAAAATGCCAACCGCGCCGCACGTATCGAATGGGAGCATATCGTCCCGGCCTGGCAGATCGGGCACCAGCGCCAGTGCTGGCAGAACGGTGGGCGCAAAAACTGTACGCGCGTTGATGACGTGTTCAAGCGCGCCGAAGCGGACTTGCACAACTTGGTGCCGAGCATCGGTGAGGTTAATGGCGACCGTAACAACTTCAGTTTTGGCTGGCTGCCGGTTCAACGCGGTCAGTACGGCTCATGCCTGACCCAGGTGGACTTCAAGGCCAAGAAGGTCATGCCGCGCCCATCCATTCGCGGGATGATTGCCCGAACGTATTTCTACATGAGCAAACAATACGGCCTGCGCCTGTCCAAACAGGATCGCCAACTGTACGAGGCTTGGAACAAGACTTACCCGGTGCAAGCCTGGGAACGCCAGCGCAACCAAACGGTGGCTTGTGTAATGGGGCGTGGCAATGAGTTTGTCGGCGCAGTGAACCTGAAGGCCTGCGGCGGAGGTGGCTCGCCAGCCCCTACGTTACTGCGCAGTCTTGTGCTCGATAACCTGCGACTCGGTGTCGTTTTTCTTGGCGCGGGCCAGCTTTTCGGTCAATAGCGCCTGCTTGGCTTCGGCCTCGGCCTTGCTGGCGAACGGCCCCAGCAATACCTCATCCTTGCCGTCTACCTTTACGATGTAAAAATTGAACCCATGTTCCAGCAACCAGGCGGTCAGGTCAGTGAGTGCCTGCAGCTTGTGGTCCGGCGGCCCGACCCAAACGTCCCATTCCTGAGCGGCAATCGCACCGATTTGTGGCTGGCTTTCAGTCACGGCAGGCTTGGCCTTGGGCGCTTCGACAGGTTTGCCTTCACCGCAACCAGCCAATGCCAACACCGCCATTGCCATCGCTACTTTACGCACTGCGCTGCTCCTTTAAGGATAAAGAGGCAACTTTATCATTCACTGTCTATTCTGGCCGTCATAAACGTTGGCTTAAACAATGCGAATGATGTATCGCAGACCTGTATGATGCCGGCATGGGAATTAATGTCGCCTCTATGCGTCCTAAAAGAGGCAGTCACAGGGAAGCGCTTAGCAGTAAGCTACACACATCCGACACCTGCCCTGTCTGAAACATGTGTCCTTAAAAGTAATCAAGGAGAAGTCCATGCTTATACTCACCCGCAAAGTCGGTGAAAGCATAAACATCGGTGATGACATTACGATCACCATCCTGGGCGTTAGCGGCCAGCAAGTACGAATCGGCATCAACGCACCCAAGGACGTTGCCGTGCATCGCGAGGAGATTTACCAGCGCATCCAGGCCGGCCTGACTGCACCGGACAAAAACCAGACGCCTTGAAGCGCCCTCAGTAGCCAGCCTTTTCGTTCACTGTAACGGCTGGCGAAGACCCTTTCGGCCTCTTAGCGCTTTCTTGCGCCCAGAGCCTCGTCTCTTCATCGTCAGTACAAGATGAAACCTTCTTCACTCCTGAAACTTGTGGCGGGCTGCACAGCCAAATCTTGTGACCCATTCTGCCGACATCTGAGCGCACTCAGGAGTACGTCGATGAGGCGCACCTCAATGCAACACTTTGTCACCCATTCCTGGATGATCGCACTGCTGATCGCGCTGGTTTTTGCAGGCCTGGAATATGGCTTGAGGTACGAGATTGAAGGTACAAGTGCCAGTGACGCTCCCCCCTGGCTGGACCTGACGCTGTTCTTGTGCGGCTACCTGTTTGTGTTCTGTTTAAAGCCAATACAGGTGACCATCCAACGCAAATTGTGCCAGCGAGCAGATCACCGCACACATCAAAAGTCTGTAGGCTGATGGGCGGTAACACGCTATCAAATCGCCGGTATTTACAGCCCCGTAGCAAGATCTGTGCTTGGGCTTGCACGATCAGTCATAGGCATTAAGCAGATGGATACCCTCAGCAAATCCCAGATCGAATCTGCACTGGCAGCCCGTCTGCCCAGCTACAAAATCACCTGTACGCTCCACGCCGACAGCACACTCTCGGCCATCCTGAGTGGCCCGCAGACCGACCATTTTGCGATTACCGGAACCGTGCGCGCGCATTATCACGGCGTCGAAGCGATTGCCCGGCTTGCCAATGAAATCCTCAGGGAGAGGGTGATGTCGCGCCAGGGAATGCGCAGCAACCGGCTGCAAACTTCACCTGATCACACCTCTTCGCAAGAAGGCAAAGACCGGTAACGGCTCGGCTTTTTCGTTTCAGCCCGCGACGTTCTGCAAACACAGCATGCCGTCACCATCGCGCAGGACCTGCACCTGCTCATACCCATTAATAGCAGCATGCTGTGTGACCATCGGCGTCAGGTGCGTCGAAGTCACCACCACTACCGTCGCTCCCGCCGCCTCCCCTGCTCGAATGCCCACCGGCGCATCCTCGAACACCAGGCAGTCCTGCACGGGTACGCCCAGACGCTGCGCGCCCAGCACATAGCAGGCCGGGTCCGGCTTGCCGCGCCCCACATCTTCGGCCGTGACCAGCACCGCCGGCGGGGAAATACCCGCAGCTTGCAGCCTGCGTAAGGCCAGCTCCTTGGGCGCAGAGGTCACCAACGCCCATTGATCGCCGGGCAAACGGTTTAAAAATTCGATGGCGCCGGGAAGCGCAACAACACCCTCGACATCATTCAACTCCGCCTCGGTGATCCACTGCGCTTCAGCCTCAGGATCGACGCCGGGAAGCGCTTGACGGGTAATGGTATCGATGGCCCGTGCACCATGAATAGTGCTCAAGAAGGCCACCACATCCAGGCCGTGGCGTTCAGCCCAGATGCTCCATACCCGCTCAGCAGCAGCGATAGAGTTGAGCAGGGTCCCATCCATATCGAACAGGAAGGCGCGGAAACGTTGGGTAAATACGGCTGGACCGGGACTGGACACTGCTTGGCTTCCTTTTAATCGGTAACAGATGCTGACCCCGATGCAATCTACGGCTCCCCTCCGTGCTTGTAAACGCTGAGCACGAATACCCATTCCAATCCATTACACGCTTGTAATGAAGCTGTAAGTCTCATCAGCACCCTCACTTCATACAGTGGAGTCCTCAGTCACCTACACCGGTTGACGCCGCTTCCCACTGATGAAAAGGGTCCAAGCCATGAAACCTGCCAGCAAACTCTGCCTGATCGCCGCCAGCCTGTTGATACTGGGCACCGGTACCGCCATGGCCAGCACGGTCTCGCCGGTCAAAGCCAACAACGTAGTGCTGGTCCACGGCTCCTGGGCTGACGGTTCAAGCTGGTCCGAGGTGATCACCCGGCTCCAGGCTGCCGGCCTGCACGTGACCGCCGTACAAAACCCGCTGACCTCGGTAGCCGATGACGTCGCCGCCACCCACCGCGTGCTGGACCAACAGGACGGCCCTACCGTGCTGGTCGGCCATTCCTACGCCGGTACCGTGGTCAGCGACGCCGGGGTCGACCCGAAGGTCAGCGCACTGGTGTACGTCGCCGCCCGCGCGCCGGACGCCAACGAAGACTTCGTCGCACTCTCCGCCCAATACCCGACCATGCCAGTGCGTGCCGGCGTGGAGGATCACAACGGCTACCTCACCCTGAACCAGGACGCCTTCCTCAAGTACTTCGCCGCCGACGTGCCGCGCGCCAAGGCGCTGGAGCTGTACGCCGTGCAACAACCGATCACCAAGACGTTGTTCAGCGGCCGCACCGTCAACGCCGCCTGGCACACCAAGCCGTCCTGGTACGCCGTGTCGAGCAACGACCAGACCATCAGCCCAGACCTGGAACGCTTCCTCGCCAAACGCATGAACGCCACCACCCTCGAGCTGCCGTCCAGCCACTTGTCGCTGGTGTCCCACGCCAAGGAAATCACCGACCTGATCCTCGAAGCGTCCGGTCGACAACCTTAAATCCCTTCATTACGAACTTGTCATGATCCTGTTGGTTGGCTGTTTGGGGCGCCTGGTTACTGTGAACTCACTGCCAAGACCCGGCAGCCAACCCTTAAAGAGAGCTACTGCCATGAAACTGTTTACCTTAGGCTTTGCCGCTTTGCTTGCCAGCGGTTCCGCGTTTGCCGCCGACACAACCCCTGCCACGAGCGTGATCCACGACAAGACCGGTTTTTTCGTGCACCTGGACGTCGATAAAGTGCTGTCGAGCACCGACACCTACGGCCAATGCGGCATCGTCCCCGCCCGCCTCGACTACCTCGACCACCAAGGCCGTGAACATGTGCTGGACTACCAGGTACAGGGCACCGGTTGCGCCAGTGACAATTGATCGGGCTACACTTGCGCCACGCACAGCACCAGGGCATTTCCCATGAACATCCTCGTAGTCGAAGACGAACCCAAGGCCGGCAATTACTTACTCAACGGCCTGCAGGAACTGGGTTACTCCGTGAGCCTTGCCCGTGATGGCGTGGACGGGTTGCACCAGGCGCTGGAAACGCCATTCGACGTGATCGTGCTGGATGTAATGATGCCAAAAATGGACGGTTGGGAAGTGCTGCGCCGCCTGCGCAAAGAAGCCGACACGCCGGTGCTGTTCCTGACCGCCCGTGACGACATCGCCGACCGCATCAAAGGCCTGGAACTGGGCGCCGACGATTACTTGATCAAGCCGTTCTCCTTCGCCGAGCTGGTCGCGCGCTTGCGCACCCTGACCCGTCGCGGCCCGAGCCGCGAAGAAGAACACCTTCACATCGCCGACCTGCAAATCGACGTACTCAAACGTCGCGTCACCCGCGCCGGTACGCGCATCACCCTGACCAATAAGGAGTTCGCCCTGCTGCACCTGTTCGCCACCCATCAAGACCAAGTGCTGTCACGCTCGATGATTGCCTCGCGCGTCTGGGACATGAATTTCGACAGCGACACGAATGTGGTCGATGTCGCCGTGCGGCGACTGCGCCTGAAAATCGATGACCCGTTCCAGCTCAAGTTGATCCACAGCGTGCGCGGCATTGGCTACCGCTTCGACACGCAGCCATGAACACTCGCCGCCACTATTCGCTGACCCTGCGCCTGGCGCTGATCTTCGCCCTGCTCGCCTTCGCCCTGCTGGCCACCCTGGGCGTGGCGCTGTACCGCGAGCTTGAGCGTGAACTGATCAAGCGTGACGACGCGGCGCTGATCTATCGCGCCGACCAGTTGCGCAACCTACTCAACGACAGCAACACCCTGGACCTGATCAAGACCAAGCCGGAGCTGTTCCAGAACATGCTGGGCAACAGCGAGTCGGTGCTAAGCATCGCGGCGCCCGGCCAGAAGCCATTGCTGCTGGTTAACCCAGGCAACATCGACATGCCGTCCGTGCCTCCTGTGCCAAAAGACCATGAACTGGGCTTTTCCGACGTGCACCATTTACCCGGCGTTAACGGCGTACCCTTCGCCACCGTGGCCGCCTCCATCGACTCGGGCGACCTTGGCAGCCTGCAGGTCACCACCGGGCGCTTGATGACCGAACGCACCGCGATGCTCGCCAACTATCGCTTGAGCGTGTTTGTCCTGGCCAGCATCGCAGCGGTCATCCTCGCCTTAGTCGGTTACCTGCTGGTGTACCGTGGGCTGCTGCCATTGCGGCGCCTGGCCACACACGCCCAAGGCATCGGCGTAGGCAACCTGGCCGAACGCCTCGACAGCCACGGCGCGCCGAAAGAGCTGCTGCCGATGATCGACTCGTTCAACACCATGCTCGAGCGGCTGGCCAAGGGTTTTGTGCAACTGGGCCAGGTGTCCACCGACATGGCTCACGAACTGCGCACGCCGATCAACAACCTGCTGGGCGAAACCCAAGTCGCCTTGCAGCAGAGCCGCACTATCGAGAGCTACCAGCAACTGCTGGCTTCCAACGTCGAAGAGCTCGAACGATTGGCGCGGATGCTCGACAACATGCTGTTCCTTGCCCGCACCGACCCGGCCAGCGCCCTGCGCCAGCGCCAGGAACTCAGTGCGGCGGATGAAGTGCAACGGATGACTGACTACTTCGACGGGTTGGCGAGCGATGTGGGTATCAGCATTCTCGCGCAGGGCGAAGGGTTGATCTGGGCCGAACCGATGCTGTTGCGCCGGGCGCTGGCAAACTTGTGTGCCAACGCCATCAAGTACGGCGCGCCGGGTTCGGAGCTGGTCATTCGAGCGACGCCCACTGCAGAAGGCATCAGCCTGAGCGTCAGCAACAGGGGCGAAACCATCCCCGCCGAGCATCTGCCCAGGTTGTTTGAGCGATTCTACCGGGTAGACGAATCACGGGAACGTTCAGCCCAGTCCAATGGGCTGGGGTTATCGATTGTTGCCACCATCATGCAATTGCATAACGGTCGTTACAGCGTCACCAGCCAGGCGGGGGTGACCTGTTTTGAGTTGTTTTTCCCGAGGCGGGAAGCCTGAAAGCCCCGACCAGAACCGTGTGTTATTTTGCAAAAAATTGTCGCTCACAATGAGCGTCGACTCCGACTATTCTTCTTTCCCAAGCGCTATCTCACATTTTGAACAGGTGTAATGCTTTGGAGAGAAAACACTATCAACTCGGTGGGACGAAAGCGCTGAACATCCCGGCTCAAGGTAGAGCCGGCGGAGGCAATGACGGAGGTTCAGGTATGGAAAAACGCTTGGGTTTATTGGAGAAGGGGCTGGCTGACATGAAAGAGAAGCTATTCGCCGTTTCAAGCAAAGCAGACTCGTTTGAAAAGCACTTCGCCACCCGAGCGGACCTGGCGACAACGGAGCTGAATCTGATCAAATGGTACGTGGCCACTGCGTTCGCAATGACGGGGCTGGCCTGCGCCATTACCTTTGGCCTGACCCGACTGTTGGCCAGCTAAGATCAGTTCGGCAGGTCAACTGACCTGCCCACCGGTTTGCAGAATATCGACCTGCGTGTCCCAGGCCGCCTGTACCGCAACACGTAAACCTTCAACCAACGTCACCAGCGCCATCGAAGGTTGCGCCGAAACCTCTTGCGGCGGGCTGGGTGGCACATGGATAAAACCACTGCGTATAGCCGTACCGGCAAGCGCATGCTGCAACAGGTAAAACACCTGATTACACACGAATGTCCCGGCCGTCTGCGACACCGATGCAGCAATGCCTGCCTCGCGCACCGCCTTGACCATCGCCTTGATCGGCAACGTAGTGAAGTAGGCCGCCGGCCCTCCGACTATCACCGCTGTGTCGATAGGTTGCGCCCCTAAATTGTCGGGGATGCGGGCATCGTTCACGTTGATCGCCACCCGCTCAATCGAAATATCACCACGCCCGGGCCCTAGCCCCGTGGCAATCACCATCACCGGGCGCAATTCGGCGATGAACTGCGTCAGGCAGTCTCCCGCCGTGGCAAATGCACAGGGCAGTCGACGCGCAACAATTTGCACATCCCCGCCTAATTGCACGCCATCCAACTGGCGCGCGGCCTCCCAGGAGGGGTTGATCAGGTCTTGATCAAAGGGCTCGAAGCCCGTCAACAACACAGTTTGCATCTTGGCCTCACATCAACAGATAGAGCAGGACAATATTGACCACCAGCATCATCAACGCAGTCGGCAGTTGAGCCTTGATGACCGCGTTCTTATCCGGCAACTCCAGCAACGCCGCCGGGACGATATTGAAGTTGGCGGCCATTGGCGTCATCAGCGTACCGCAGTAGCCGGAGAACATGCCGATCGCCGCCATCACCGCCGGGTTACCCCCATAGATACCTACCAGCACCGGCACACCGACTCCGCCGGTCATGACTGGGAAAGCCGCGAAACCATTACCCATAATCACGGTGAACAGCGCCATGCCCAGTACGTAAACCATCACCGCTACCAACTTGAAATCCAGATTGATGTAGGTGGTGGTGACATGGGCGACAGCCGTGCCGACGCCGGCTTCATTGAACAACAACCCGAGCATTGCCAGCATTTGAGGCAACACCATGGCCCAGCCCAGGGCTTCAGTCAGACGTCGGGATTCGCGCAAGGCTTGCACAGGAGTGTCGCGGGTCAGCCAGCACGCCAGGCCCAGCGCGATCAGGCAACCGATGCCCAAGGATACAAACGTCGTGTTTTTGGGGTCCAGCAGCGGCACGCCGCCAATTTCAGTGTGCTTGAGCAGCACCGAACCAATCACCGTGGTCAGGGGAATCGCCAACGCCGGAATAAACAATTTGTGCCCCAGGCGGGCGGCACTCGCACGGGATGCTTTGTCATGCAGTTCGATATGCTTGCCACGGCCAACGCCACCCAGGCCCGCAATCAATGCCATCACTACCACGCCGGCACCAATCACCACCGATGGCAGGCGCTCACCGACCAAGAACGGGATGGCAAACAGCAACCAGAACAAGGCGGTGGACCAGCGTTTTGGATGGGTTCGGTCGAACAGAATCATGCCCGCGGTAATCAGCAACAAAACGCCGGCCAGCCAGTACAGGTATTGGATAGAGATGATCATTGCGCAGCCTCCACTGGGGCGGCAGCAGGTGTCATCTCACGGGTGAGCCTTCGATCAAATCGATGCAGGCGAATCGCATGGATGATAAACGCACAAATCGCCGTCGGGATGCCCCACACCGCAATGTGCAACGGCTCCACATCAATTCCCGAGCCCAACAGGAAGGTGTGCATCAGTGCAATCGCGCCAAAGGCGACAAAGATGTCTTCACCGAAAAACAGCCCGACGTTATCGGTCGCCGCACACATGGCCAGCACCTTGTGGCGCACCTTGTCCGGCAACTTGCCGTAGCGTTTTTCTGCTGCACCTTCGGCCATCGGCGCCAGCAGTGGCCGTACCATCTGCGGATGTCCGCCCAGGCTGGTCAGGCCCATGGCCGCCGTGGACTCGCGCACAAACAGGTAGATGATTAACAAACGCCCGACCGTGGCGCGTTCGAAGCGCGCAATCCAGTTCTGCGCATGCAAGCGCAGGCCATGGCGCTCCAGCAGGCCGATGACCGCCAGGGGCAATAACAGGATGAGTTGCAAGGCACGGGTCTGAAGGAAACCATCGCCCATGCTGGCGAGGATTTTTTCCAACGGAAAGTGCGCGGCGAGCCCGGTGACGATGGCAGCAGCGGTGACCACCAGCAGCGGATTGAAGCGCAAGACGAAGCCAACCACGATGACAAGCACGCCGATCAACGGCCATAGGTTCACAACAGTTTGCATGACGATGAGGTCCTTGAATGCGCGTTGCGGCGCCATTGCAGCAGGATGTGAACAAAGCGTTCACAGCATGAAAGTGGCGTGCAGCCCGGCGCGGTTTTTATTGTTGACCTTGAAGGTCGAGCGTCAGTGGCGGCAACTGTGCTGCTTGGGGGCGGGAGGTGTCCAACAAGAAAAATTGTTGCTGCAAACCAATAAATTTTGTGGATGAATGGCGCCAGGTGATCTGGCGCCGCGCGGGATTCAGGCCAGGCGTTTTTGGAAAAAATACCGTTGGTGACCCGGTGGGTAATCGGCAATGTGGCCAACCTCGCTGAAGCCCAGCTTTCGATAGAACCCCGGCGCCTGGAAGCTGAAGGTGTCCAGCCAGATCCCGACACATCCCCGCTGACGGGCCAGGTCTTCAGCGGCGCGCATCAAACGCGTGCCGGTACCTTGTGTGCGCATCTGGTCGGGGATGCTCAAGAGCTCAATGAACAGCCACCCGTAGGAAATCTTCCCGTAGAGGCCACCGACCACTTCCTGGGTGGCGGGGTCGCGCAAGAAAAGCCCGACCGTTTCAAGCGCCATGTCGCCGGTATGGCTGAGGTTATAGGCCCTCAGCGGTTTGAGGATGGCCTCACGCTCCTCTGCCGTCACGTCGAACGACACCTCCATTGCCAATTCCATTGCAAGCTCCCTGGGTTGAATTCAGCTGCCCGCCAGTATGCCCAATCCGACGCCGGCAATGCAGGCACGGTGATTGGAACGTGCGAGCCCAAGACTGACCCGGATTGGCTTCGCCGATGAGCCCAAAGCGCGCACGAGCGAGGCGTCGGCGTTCGCTGACGAATCCTGTTACGGACCTATACTCAATAGAGCCACTGCGCGTTTCTGCGCATCGAGCACGGCACTAATGCCGATGAAGAATTGCCGACAATGAGGTAGCCACTATGTACGCCGGACAAATGTATATGGCGACAACGAATGGTGAGATACGCTGCCAGATGGTGGTGCAAATCATCTGCCTGTTATCGGTGGCTACGCTGTTCTGTTGAGCAAATCCCCCGCGTTAAAGCGAGCCGTAAAGCGGCTTGGCGAAGCTTTGCTTGAGTTCCAGACAACAAAAAAGGGCCCACCTTTCGGTGAGCCCTTCTAGACCGCCCAGCAGAGCGGATTTTAACGGGCAAGGGAGTGAGCCTGCGAACGTACCACCACCTAGACAAGATAGTGAACGAGCCATGCATATCAACGGGTTAGGTAGAGTCGTTCACAAATCTGAGTGTGAACAGAGGCAGGCATGAATCCACGTTCACATTGCCTTGTGTGAACGAAGCCTATAATTTGTGAACGTTTTCTTAGGCAAAGAAAAAGGGGAACCCTTTCGGATTCCCCTTCACACCGCCCAGCAGAGCGGATTTTGTTTGGTAGGCGCGATTGGACTCGAACCAACGACCCCCACCATGTCAAGGTGGTGCTCTAACCAACTGAGCTACGTGCCTGCTGTGAGGCGGCATTCTACGGAATTATGGAGGGGTGTCAACATCTTTTTTGCAGCTAACCCTATGAATATGCGAATTATTTATTTGCCGGGGGTACGCCCGTCGTTTTCGGGTGGCTGGCAGGCAATTTTCAACTCAGGTAGGATCTGGGCACTCGTAAAAAATATAAAACAGAGGTTCCAGGATGGCGAACACCCCCTACCCCCAGTCGTATTACGCCGCGTCCGCGAATGCGGTTCCACCGCGCCCGGTACTGCAAGGTGAAGTCGAAACCGATGTGTGCGTGATCGGTGCCGGCTACACCGGTCTTTCCAGCGCGCTGTTTCTGCTGGAGAACGGTTTTCGCGTCACGGTGCTGGAAGCCGCCAAGGTGGGGTTTGGCGCGTCGGGCCGTAACGGTGGGCAAATCGTCAACAGCTACAGCCGCGACATTGATGTGATCGAACGCAGCGTTGGCCCAAAGCAGGCACAGTTGCTAGGGCAAATGGCGTTTGAGGGCAGCAAAATCATTCGTGAGCGTGTGGCCAAGTATCAGATCCAGTGCGACTTGAAGGACGGCGGCGTGTTCGCCGCCCTCAACAGCAAGCACATGGGCCATCTGGAGTCGCAGCAGCGCCTGTGGGAACGCTACGGCCATACGCAGCTTGAGTTGCTGGATGAACGCCGTATTCGTGAAGTTGTAGCGTGTGACAACTATGTCGGCGGCCTGCTGGACATGAGTGGCGGGCACATTCATCCGCTCAACCTGGCACTGGGTGAAGCGGCGGCTGTGGAGTCCCTGGGCGGCACGATCTACGAGCAATCGGCCGCCATACGCATCGAGCGCGGCGCCAACCCGGTGGTGCACACCGCTGAAGGCAAAGTCAGGGCCAAGTTCATCATCGTCGCGGGCAACGCCTACCTGGGCAACCTGGTACCGGAGCTGGCGGCCAAATCTATGCCTTGTGGCACCCAGGTCATCACCACAGCACCGCTGGGCGATGAGCTGGCCAAGACGTTGCTGCCGCAGGATTATTGCGTCGAAGACTGCAACTACCTGCTCGACTACTATCGCCTCACCAGCGACAAGCGCCTGATCTTTGGCGGCGGCGTGGTGTATGGCGCGCGCGACCCGGCCAATATCGAAGCGATCATCCGCCCGAAGATGCTCAAGGCCTTCCCGCAGCTCAAGGATGTGAAAATCGATTACGCCTGGACCGGTAATTTCCTGCTAACCCTGTCGCGCCTGCCGCAGGTCGGTCGACTGGGCGACAACATCTATTACTCACAGGGCTGCAGCGGCCATGGCGTGACGTACACGCACTTGGCAGGCAAGGTACTGGCGGAGGCGCTGAGAGGCCAGGCAGAGCGTTTTGATGCGTTTGCCGACCTGCCGCACTACCCGTTCCCAGGTGGGCAACTGTTGCGCACGCCGTTCGCAGCGCTAGGCGCGTGGTATTACGGTTTGCGGGATAAATTAGGATTTTAAAACCTGTAGGAGTCGGTGCCGGCGATGGCGATCTTGAAGACGTCATCGCCGGCACTGCCGGCGATGGCGATCTTGAAGACGTCATCGCCGGCAACCGACCCACACAGCTCTCATTATCAAATCGCAGAGACAAAAAACCCCGGTCTCTCGACCAGGGTCTTTGCTATCGGATCAAAGTCAGCCAGTGGCTTTCTTTGTGCTTCAAGGCGTTCAGTGGGCCTTGATGCAGATATGGCGCAGCGGACGGGACTCGAACCCGCGACCCCCGGCGTGACAGGCCGGTATTCTAACCGACTGAACTACCGCTGCGTATCGCTTGACCAGTTGAGCGTAAACCCTCAACCGTCTTTAAACATCTGATCGATCAGCCTTGGCTATTCAATCTCAAGCTCGACATGTCGAACCTGGAAATATGGCGCAGCGGACGGGACTCGAACCCGCGACCCCCGGCGTGACAGGCCGGTATTCTAACCGACTGAACTACCGCTGCGCGTCGGTGCAACCTTAACGTTGCGTCTTACCCTAAGGCAAAACTCTCAAGAAGTGGTGGGTGATGACGGGATCGAACCGCCGACCCTCTGCTTGTAAGGCAGATGCTCTCCCAGCTGAGCTAATCACCCTTTGCTTCTTTGAGGCCGCGAAATTTACGCAGGTAGCAGACCTAAGTCAATAGCCTGCTTGAAGTTTTTCTGAAAAAGACAAAATAGCTTCAAGGCGGCTACCCGCCCTACTCGGTGTAAATCATCTTCTTGCTCATGCCGCCGTCCACCACGAACTCTTGCCCGGTGACAAACCCCGCCTGGCGCGACAGCAACCACGCCACCATCGCCGCCACGTCCTCAACCGTGCCCACCCTGCCCGCGGGATGCTGGGCATGGTCGGCATCGGTCAAAGGCTCGGCACGCCGCGCCGCCGGATCACGCGCATCGATCCAGCCAGGGCTCACAGCGTTGACACGCACCTCGGGCCCCAGACTCATGGCCAACGCGTGCGTCAAGGCCAGCAGGCCGCCCTTGCTCGCCGCATAGGCCTCGGTGTCGGGCTCCGACTGACGCGCCCGGGTCGATGCCAGGTTGACGATGGCACCGCCGTGGGCACGCAGGTACGGCGCGCAGTGCTTGGCCAGCAGCATCGGCCCACTGAGGTTCACCGCCAGTACGCGGTTCCAATACGCCAGGTCGAGGCTTTCCAGGGTGATATTGCGCGGGTCGGCTACCGCCGCGTTGCACACCAGCGCGTCGAGGCGCCCAAACTGCCCCAACACTTCGGCAACGCCCTGGGCGACTTGTTTTTCGTCGGCCACGTCCATGGTGATAAACCAGGCGTTGTCACCTAGCGCCTTGGACACCTTGGAGCCGCGCTCGCGGTCCAAGTCGGTCAACACCACCTGCCAGCCTTCGCTGATCAACCACGCGGCAATGCCCAGGCCAATGCCCCGCGCCGCGCCCGTCACCAGTGCGACACGGCCGTTACCAGCCGCGGCAGCTTCCATGGACCACTCGATCACAAGGCAGCCAGCCCGCGGGCCAGATCAGCCTGCAAGTCAGCCACATCTTCCAGGCCCACCGCGATGCGGATCAGGCTGTCACGAATGCCGGCTGCCTCGCGCTCTTGCGGGGCCAGGCGACCATGGGAGGTGGTGCTTGGGTGCGTAATGGTGGTCTTGCTATCACCCAGGTTGGCGGTGATGGAGATCAAGCGTGTCGCATCGATAAAGCGCCAGGCGCCCTCTTTGCCACCCTTCACTTCGAAGCTGACCACGGCGCCGAAACCACGCTGCTGGCGCTGGGCCAATTCGTGTTGCGGGTGGCTCTTGAGGCCTGCGTAGTGGACCTTCTCGATACCGTCCTGCTGCTCCAGCCACTCGGCCAGGGCCTGGGCATTGGCGCAATGGGCCTTCATGCGCAGGCTGAGGGTTTCCAGGCCTTTGAGGAAAATCCAGGCATTGAACGGGCTCAAAGTCGGGCCGGCGGTGCGCAAGAAGCCCACCACTTCTTTCATCTGCTCACTGCGGCCAGCAACTACACCGCCCATGCAACGGCCCTGGCCATCGATGAACTTGGTGGCCGAGTGCACAACAATGTCCGCACCCAGCTTCAACGGCTGCTGCAACGCAGGCGTGCAGAAGCAGTTGTCGACCACCAGCATCGCGCCCTTGGCGTGCGCCACTTCGGACAATGCGGCGATATCCACCAGCTCGGCCAACGGGTTGGACGGCGACTCGACAAACAGCAATTTGGTGTTGGCCTTGATCGCCGCATCCCAACCGGACAGGTCCGCCAGGGGCACGTAATCCACTTCGATGCCAAAACGCTTGAAGTACTTCTCGAACAGGCTGATGGTCGAACCGAACACGCTGCGCGACACCAGCACATGGTCGCCAGCGCTGCACAGGCTCATCACCACGGCCAGGATGGCAGCCATGCCGGTCGCCGCGGCCACCGCCTGCTCAGCGCCCTCCAGAGCCGCGATACGCTCCTCGAACGCACGCACGGTCGGGTTGGTGTAGCGCGAATACACGTTACCCGGCACTTCACCGGCAAAACGCGCGGCGGCGTCGGCGGCGGTGCGGAACACGTAGCTGGAGGTGAAGAACATCGGGTCACCGTGCTCACCTTCCGGGGTGCGGTGCTGGCCAGCGCGCACAGCCAGGGTATCGAAAGCTACGCCATCGAGGTCGCTGTCCAAGCGACCGGCATCCCATTCCTGACTCATGCTGCGACTCCTTACTCAATTCTTTATTTAAGATACAAAACCGGCCCCTCAGGGCCGGTGTTTACTCAGTTGTTGTACAGATCGATAATCGCGCTGACCGCCTGGGTCTTGATCTTCGACGAGTCGTTACGCGCCTGCTCGATCTTGTTCAGGTAAGCCTCATCGACATCACCGGTCACGTACTTGCCATCGAACACGGCGCAGTCGAACTGCTCGATCTTGATCTTGCCACCACCGACCGCTTCGATCAGGTCCGACAGGTCCTGATAGATCAGCCAGTCGGCGCCAATCAGGTCAGCCACGTCCTGGGTCGAACGGTTATGGGCGATCAGTTCGTGGGCGCTCGGCATGTCGATACCGTACACGTTCGGGTAGCGCACGGCAGGTGCAGCAGAACAGAAGTACACGTTCTTGGCGCCGGCTTCGCGGGCCATCTGGATGATCTGCTTGCAGGTGGTGCCGCGTACGATGGAATCGTCCACCAGCATCACGTTCTTGCCGCGGAATTCCAGTTCGATGGCGTTGAGCTTCTGGCGTACCGACTTCTTGCGCGCCGCCTGGCCGGGCATGATAAAGGTGCGGCCGATGTAGCGGTTCTTGACGAAGCCTTCGCGGAACTTGACGCCCAAGTGGTTGGCCAGTTCCAACGCAGCGGTACGGCTGGTGTCCGGGATCGGGATCACCACGTCGATATCGTGCTCAGGACGCTCGCGCAGGATCTTCTCGGCCAGCTTCTCGCCCATGCGCAGGCGCGCCTTGTACACCGAAACGCCGTCGATGATCGAATCCGGACGCGCCAGGTAGACGTGCTCGAAGATGCACGGGGTGAGTTTTGGTGCCACAGCGCATTGACGAGTGTGCAACTTGCCGTCTTCGGTGATGTAGACCGCTTCGCCCGGCGCGAGGTCGCGGATCAGGGTGAAGCCCAGCACGTCGAGGGACACGCTTTCGGAGGCGATCATGTATTCGACGCCTTCGTCGGTGTGACGCTGGCCGAACACGATCGGGCGGATGCCGTGCGGATCGCGGAAACCGACGATGCCGTAACCGGTGACCATGGCCACGACCGCGTAACCACCGACGCAACGGTTGTGCACGTCAGTCACGGCAGCGAACACGTCTTCTTCGGTCGGCTGCAGCTTGCCGCGCTGGGCCAACTCGTGGGCGAACACGTTGAGCAGCACCTCCGAGTCGGAGCTGGTGTTGACGTGGCGCAGGTCAGATTCGTAAATCTCCTTGGCCAGCTGTTCAACGTTGGTCAGGTTACCGTTGTGCGCCAGGGTGATGCCGTAAGGCGAGTTGACGTAAAACGGTTGAGCTTCGGCCGAGGTCGAGCTACCAGCAGTCGGGTAACGCACATGGCCAATGCCCATGTGCCCGACGAGGCGCTGCATGTGACGCTGATGGAACACGTCACGCACCAGACCATTGTCCTTGCGCAGGAATAACCGGCCGTCGTGGCTGGTCACAATACCGGCAGCGTCCTGGCCGCGGTGCTGGAGGACGGTTAGCGCGTCATACAGCGCCTGATTGACGTTCGACTTACCGACGATACCGACGATGCCACACATGCGACGCAACCCCTACTTAATGAATCTTGACTGAACACAGCTTACTGAGGCGTTTTGGCCGGTAAGAGGTGTTCCTTGAACGGAAGATCAGCGGGTACGCTGATTCCGCTGGCCAGCCACTGACTGCTCCACCCCAAAATGAGGTTCTTGGACCAATCTGCAACCAATAGAAATTTTGGCACGAGTACCGACTCCTGCCACCACGAATCCTGCTGTACCGGCCCCAGGCTCAACAGCCCAACCGCCACAACCACCAGCAATGCGCCACGCGCGGCGCCGAAGGCCATGCCGAGAAATCGATCGGTCCCTGAGAGGCCGGTGACACGTATCAACTCGCCAATAAGATAATTGACCATTGCCCCCACCAGCAGCGTGGCGATGAACATGATGGCGCAGCCCGCGATGACGCGAGCCGAAGGTGTCTCGATGTAACCGGCCAGGTAAACCGACAGTGAACCACCGAACATCCAGGCTACGACTCCTGCGATGATCCAGGTCAGCAACGACAGTGCTTCTTTTACGAAGCCGCGGCTTAGACTGATCAATGCGGAGATGGCGACTATTGCAACGATCGCCCAATCAACCCAGGTAAATGGCACAGTGCAGCCTACGTACGGATAAGGCGGCGCATTTTAGCAGAGCGCCGGGCTATCGGTAAGCTGTGATTGCGGGTGCTTTGCAAATCAATGGGTTGCGTAGAGCGAACGCGCTTTCAAGACCACCAAAAAACAATGTGGGAGCTGGCTTGCCTGCGACGAGGCAGGTACACCCAACATCACTGTTGACTGAGCCACCGCTATCGCAGGCAAGCCAGCTCCCACATTCGGCCTGCATTCCAATCAGAAGCTGGCAGCTATTCAGCCGCGCTCAGGCTGGAAACGCACCACAAAACCATTCAGATTCTGCTGGCGACCCAGCAAGTCTCGCAGGCGGTCCGCCTCGGCACGCTCGATCAACGGCCCGATAAACACCCGGTTTTTGCCATCGGCACTGCGGATATAGGCGTTGTAGCCCTGAGTACGCAGTTTTTTCTGCAAGGCTTCGGCGCTATCACGATTGGCCAGGCTGGCGAGCTGGATCGACCAACTGATCGGCAAGCCATTCGGGTCGATGCGGCTTTGGCCCACATCCGGCTTACCCGGCGCGGCAGGTTGCGGCGCCACCGGTTTGGGCGCAGGGGCTGGCGCGGCCGGCTTGGCAGCGACGACGGGGGCGGCTGGGGCAGGCGCCGGCTTGACCACCGGAACACTCGGCTGCACCGGCATGGTCGGCGCCTGCTGCGCAGCCACCTCCTCATCGCTCGGCACAGGCTCTTCAGGCAATGCTTGCGGATCGGGCACCACCACCGGCTCAACCTGAACCTGAGGCACCGTCGGTGCCTGGGGCGTAGCCGGAGCCTCAACCACTACCTGGCGCTGTTCGTCCTGGCGGGAAAACAGCATCGGCAGGAAAATCACCGCCAATGCCACCAACACCAGGGCTCCAACCATTCGCTGCTTGTACGCGCTATCCAGTAATGCCATGTGCAGCTTCCTCCGTGGAGCGCCGGGCCAACCACTCTAGCGCCTCGGCAACACAATAAAATGATCCGAACAACAGAATCTCGTCCTCGGCCGTGGCCACCGCGCACTGCGCTTCAAGCGCAGCGGTGACGCTTGCATACGACGCCACCGGCGCACCAAGGTTCTGCAAAGCCACTTCCAACTCAGCAGCCGGGCGACTGCGCGGCGTATCCAGCGGCGCGACCGCCCAAGCCTGGACATTGCCCAACAACGGCGCAACTACGCCGCCCAAGTCTTTATCCACCAACAACCCGAACACCGCCAGGCGACGACCGACCGGCGGCGTGCGTGACAGGCGTTGCGCCAAGTACTCAGCGGCGTGGGGGTTATGCCCCACATCCAGCAACAGGTTCAGGCGCTTGCCTTCCCACTCGAAGGTGCGACGATCCAGTCGCCCAACTACACGGGTTGCCAGCAATGTGGCAGCAATCTGCTCGGCATGCCAAGGCAGATCCAGCAGCAGGTAGGCTTGCAGCGCGAGCGCGGCGTTTTCCATCGGTAGGTTCAGCAGCGGCAGATCGCGTAATTCGACCACTTGGCCACGCGTGTCATGCCCACGCCATTGCCAATGCTGAGCGCCGATCTCGAGATTGAATTCGCGGCCGCGCAGGTAAAACGGGCAACCCAGCTCGCGCACCTTGTCGAGCAAGGGCTGCGGCGGGTCCAGGTCACCACACAGCGCAGGCTTACCTTGGCGCAAGATCCCGGCCTTTTCAAAGGCCACCGACTCACGGGTATTGCCCAGGTAGTCGGCATGGTCAACACCAATGCTGGTGACCAGCGCCAGGTCGGCATCCACCACGTTGACCGTGTCCAGCCGCCCACCCAAGCCGACTTCCAGGACGACCACGTCCAATTGCGCACGCTCGAACAGCCAGAACGCCGCCAGGGTGCCCATTTCGAAGTAAGTCAGGGAAATCTCACCCCGCCCGGCATCCAGTGCGGCAAAGGCTTCGCAGAGCTGCTCGTCTGTGGCTTCGACGCCATTGAGCTGCACCCGCTCGTTATAACGCAGCAGGTGCGGGGAATTGTAGACGCCGACTTTCAGCCCTTGGGCTTGCAGCAGCGCAGCGACAAAGGCGCAGGTAGAGCCTTTGCCGTTGGTGCCGGTCACTGTGATCACACGCGGCGCCGGCCGGCCCAACCCAAGGCGGGCCGCTACCTGTTGCGAGCGCTCCAGGCCCATGTCGATGGCTGACGGATGCAACTGCTCAAGGTAGGCGAGCCATTCGCCCAGGGTACGTTGGGTCATAGGTTTGCAGGCACCGGCGGCACAACAATCGGTTCGATTTTAGGCGCGACGTACACAGGTGTCGGCAGGCCCATCATTTGCGCCAGCAGGTTACCCAGGCGTGGACGCAGCTCGCCACGGGCGATGATCATGTCGATGGCGCCGTGCTCCAGCAGGAACTCGCTGCGCTGGAAACCTTCGGGCAGTTTTTCGCGAACGGTCTGCTCGATCACGCGCGGACCGGCAAAGCCGATCAGGGCTTTAGGTTCGCCGACGATCACATCACCCAGCATCGCCAGGCTGGCGGAAACACCACCGTAGACCGGGTCGGTCAGCACGGAGATGAACGGGATGCCTTCTTCACGCAGACGCGCCAGCACCGCGGAGGTCTTGGCCATTTGCATCAGGGAGATCAGCGCTTCCTGCATACGCGCGCCACCGGAGGCGGCGAAGCAGATCATCGGGCAACGGTTTTCCAGGGCGTAATTGGCGGCACGTACGAAACGCTCACCAACGATGGCACCCATGGAGCCGCCCATAAAGGAGAATTCAAACGCGGAAACCACCACCGGCATGCCCAGCAACTTGCCGCTGACGGAAATCAGCGCGTCTTTCTCACCGGTCTGCTTCTGCGCAGCGGTCAGGCGGTCCTTGTACTTCTTGCCGTCGCGGAACTTGAGACGGTCAACCGGCTCCAGCTCAGCACCCAACTCGGCACGGCCATCGGCGTCGAGGAAGATGTCGATGCGGGCGCGGGCGCCGATACGCATGTGGTGGTTGCACTTGGGGCAAACATCCAGAGTCTTTTCCAGCTCCGGGCGGTACAGCACCGCGTCGCAGGAGGGGCACTTATGCCACAGACCTTCAGGAACCGAGCTTTTCTTCACCTCGGAACGCATGATCGAAGGGATCAGTTTGTCTACTAACCAGTTGCTCATGCTTTCTTTCTCCAGTACCGGTGGCTTGAACACAGCCCCGCGTATGCCCTTGAGCTAAATTCATATGTGGCGATGACACAGACTGGACGGGGTCAGACGCTCGACCGGCCATTTCCTGCCTGTACCCTCAGCCTTCCAGACAACCTGCCAGCGCAGGGTTGCCACTTCATTTCCGGGCCTCCCGCAGGCGGCGCCGGTGCTGTTTTACACAGTGGTAGTTATGGACGGCGGCAGACTGCCAGCCGTCACATCGCGCCACTGCTGTTGCGCACGGCTTGCATGAACGCGCGAATCTTGTGGTGATCCTTGATGCCTTTGCCCTGCTCTACCCCACCGCTGACATCCACGGCATACGGCCGGACCTGCTCAATGGCCGCCCCGACATTCGCGGGGTTGAGCCCACCGGCCAGGATGATCGGTTTGCTCAGGCCCTCGGGTATCAACGACCAGTCAAACGCCTCACCCGTACCACCGGGCACACCTTCGACATAAGTGTCCAACAAGATTGCGCGAGCGCCAGTATAGGCAGCACATGCGGCAGCGATGTCATCCCCGGACTTGACGCGCAACGCCTTAATATACGGGCGCTGGTAGCTTTCACATTCGTCAGGGCTTTCGTCACCGTGAAACTGCAGCATGTCGAGCTGCACGGCATCCAGGGTTTCGTTGAGTTCGCAACGGCTGGCGTTGACGAACAAGCCCACGGTGGTCACGAACGGCGGCAGCGCGGCGATGATCGCCCGCGCCTGCAACACGTTCACAGCCCGTGGGCTCTTGGCATAAAACACCAAACCAATGGCGTCCGCCCCCGCCTCGACAGCCGCCAGCGCGTCTTCTATGCGGGTAATCCCGCAAATCTTGCTGCGAACGGCTGCCATATCGTAGAAACCTCAGGGGTTGAACCGAGAAAGTCCCGGATGGTAACAAAAGCTTTTCCGGGCGTCAGCCGCCAAGTTCGCTGAAACCTGTGAGGAAGTGTGGCCCGATGAAACGATCGGGCAATTCGAACTCGTCGCGGTACTCCACATCCACCAGATAAAGGCCGAACGGGTGCGCGGTCACCCCGCCGGTACGACGAACACGGCTTTCCAACACTTCCTTCGCCCACTCCACCGGGCGCTCGCCGGTGCCGATGGTCATCAACACGCCGGCAATGTTGCGCACCATATGGTGCAGGAAAGCGCCGGCACGAATATCCAGCACGATCATCTTGCCGTGACGGGTCACGCGCAGGTGATGCACTTCCTTGATCGGCGACTTGGCCTGACACTGGCCGGCACGGAACGCACTGAAATCATGCACTCCGACCAAATGCTGCGCGGCCTCGGCCATGCGCTCGGCGTCCAGCGGGCGGTGATTCCAGGTGATTTCTTGATTGAGGTGCGCCGGGCGGATCTGATCGTTGTAGATCACATAGCGGTAGCGCCGGGCGATGGCCTTGAAGCGCGCATGAAAATCCGCAGGCATGACCTTGGCCCAGGTGACGCTGACGTCATGCGGCAAATTGATATTTGCGCCCATCACCCACGCCTTCATCGTGCGCTCGGCCTGGGTATCGAAGTGCACCACTTGGCCGCAGGCGTGCACACCGGCGTCGGTACGCCCGGCACACATCAGCGACACCGGCGAATCGGCGACCTTCGATAACGCGTTTTCGAGGGTTTCCTGCACCGTCAGCACACCAGAGGCCTGGCGCTGCCAGCCGCGATAGCGCGAGCCTTTGTATTCCACGCCCAGGGCGATGCGATTAAAGCCTGCGGCTGCCATTTCGGCGGCCGCGTTATCTATATTTGCCAAGAACTGAGAGCCCGATGAGTTGCGCAAAGGCGGCCATTATAAAGGCGGAGCAGATATGAGGGGCGCTTTTGTTGCAAGCCATGCGAAGGCCTGATGTGTGGGAGCTGGCTTGCCTGCGATTGCATCAATGCGGTGTAACAGATAAACCGAGTTGCCCGCATCGCAGGCAAGTCAGCTCCCACATTGGTTCTGCGTTGCACCTTAGATTTTGCCGAGCATTTCCTTGGCCTCACCACGCTGGGCCTCATCGCCTTCGGTCAGCACTTCGGAAAGGATGTCGCGCGCACCGTCGGCATCGCCCATGTCGATGTAGGCCTGGGCCAGGTCCAACTTGGTGGCGACCTCGTCGGTGCCGGAGAGGAAATCAAATTCCGGCTCATCACCGCCCGACGCGGCGTCTTCAGCGGTGAACGAAGGCTCGATCGGCGGATGCTCCAGGCTCTGGGACAGGCGATCCAGCTCGGCGTTGACGTCATCCAACTCAGACGCGAAGGCATCCGGCTTGGTTGCAGCCGGTGCTTGCGGCTCGTCAGCCAGGGACAAGTCGAAGTCTTCCGGCAGGTCCAAGTCGTCCAACGCGGCGGGCGTGAGCGTCGGCGGCTGAGCCGCCTGCACATCCTTCATCTGCTCTTCAAGGCCGGAAAGGAAATCGTCGTCAGCTTGGGTGGAAGACGGCGCTTCCAGTTGCAGGTCCAGGTCGAAGTCCGACAGATCGTCCGGGGCAGTCTTGGCTTCGGTCTGGCGCTGCAGGACAGATTCAAAACTCAGCTCATCCTCCGGGCGAACCACGGCAGGTGAAGCGGCTTCCAGATCGTCCAGGCTCAAGTCAAAATCGGTGTCGAAAGCGTCTGGTACTGGAGCCGGCGCGGCCGGCTTGTCTTCCAGCAAGTTCTTGACGTATTGCGCGTCCAAGGCTGCCGCGGCAACCGCAGCACTGACGCCCGCTGCCAACACAGCCATGCCCGGGAAGCGGCCTTTTAGTTGTTCAACCTGGGCGTGATTTTCACCCGTGGCCACCAGTTGACGCTCCTGGCTGATGAAGCCGTCCTTATCGCCTTGCAGGCCGTAAACCTCCATCAACTTCAAACGCAGGTCGCTGCGTTTTGGCTCGTGCTTGATCGCCTGCTGAAGGACGTCGGCAGCCTGGTTCAAATGACCGCGATCAATATGGGATTGAGCTTGTGCCAGCGAATCGCTGGAATTTTGCGGAGCCACTGCAGCGGCCAAGGGCGAAAGCACGGAAGCAACCGACGGCACCACCACCGGCTCGGCAACCGCAGCAGGTGCGGGCGCAGGAGCGGCAGCCATCTTGACGTTCGGCGCCACCACTTCCAGACCTTCAAAGCTGTCCGGTGGCAGATCGTGCTCTACGTTCGGGGAGAATTGCGGCTCTTCAGCCAGCGCCCGCGCCATCCGCAGGTGCTTTTCCTCTTCGAGGCGGGCATTGCGATGACGCGCCCACAGCAGCAGGAGCAACAACACCAACAGACCGGCCGCGCCGCCAATGACACCAAGCACAACCGGGTTGGTCAGCAGCTCGTTGAATTTGCCTTCGGTGGTGGCGGCAGGCGCGGCATCCGGCTTGATTGGCTCGGGCGCAGGCGCTGCTGCAGTCGGCGTGGTATCCGCTGCCGGCGCAGTTGCCGCAGGCTCACCGGCCAAGGGCTGCGCTGCCGGCGCAGTTGCCGCAGGCTCACCGGCCAACTGAGCGGGCATCGCCGCTGTTGCCGCCGCTGCCGGGTTACCGTTTTCAGCCTGCAACTTAGCCAACTGATCATTTTTCAGCTGAATCAGTTTTTGCAGCTTATCCAGTTGGCTTTGCAGGTCCGCCGCACGGCTTTTCAGCTCGGCATTGTCGCGGCGCGTGGTGTCCAGTTCTTCCTGGGTCATCGCCAGCTTGTCGTTTAGCGCCCGGCTATCACCGGCCTTGCCCTTCGCGCCCGGCTTGGCGGATTCGGCCGAGACCAGGCTCAAATTATCCTTGGCGCTGGTGCTCGCCGGCGCATTGCCCGCCTGGGTGCGCTTGGTCGCGTCCAGTTGCTGCTTGCCAGCGGCTTGATTTTTAGCCGTGCGGCGCCCTTCGCGCCAGGCCGCGTTTTGCGCGGTCACTTCGGCAATTGCCTCAGGCTGCGGCAGGCTGGTCGCTTGCACGCGATCCGGCAGGCGCAATACCTGGCCGGTTTTCAAGCGGTTGATATTGCCGTCTAGAAACGCATCAGGGTTGAGCGCCTGAATAGCCAGCATGGTTTGCTGGACCGAGGCGCCGTTGCGATTCTTCGCGGCAATTTCCCACAAGGTGTCGTGAGGCGTCGTGGTGTGCTGGGCAGCCTTGCTGACAGTCGGTGCAGTGCGGGCGGGCGTTGTAGCAGACGGCGCACTCAAGCGCGGTGCAGGCGCGCTGACGGCGGGCGTCGATTGCTCAAACTTCGCCGGGTCGAGCAGCACACTGTAGTCGCGCATCAGGCGGCCGTTAGGCCATTGCACCTGCAACAAGAAACGTACGTAGGAATCGGGCAGCGGCTTGCTGGAGGTAACGCGCACCACACTGCGGCCACTTGGATTGACCACTGGGGTAAATGTCAGGTCATTGAGAAACGCCTGGCGATCCACGCCCGCATCCACATATGCCTGGTCAGACGCCAGGCTGGGCGTGATCTCGGAAGCCGTAAGGCCACCGACATCGAGCAATTCGATTTCCACTGACAACGGCTGGTTCAACTTCGACTTGAGGGTCATCTCCCCAAGCTGCAGCGCCTGCGCCATACCGGAGGACAGCGCCGAGGCGGCCGCTATTGCTAACACCAGTTTGCGAACTTGAACCATAGCCTCATCCTTTGTCTGAACACTCCCCGACCTGCGAGAAGGTTGGTAACCGCTGCCATTAGGCATGGCGAGCCGATAGGTCACCGACGCGCTTCTGTTCCGCTTTGGACCAAGCATAGCGCCTGGTTAGAATCAATCTACAAATTGCCGCCAAGTATCTTTTACGCAAGGCTTTTTATCAACAACTGCGCCAGCTGCACCGCGTTGAGTGCCGCCCCCTTGCGTACGTTATCTGACGTCAGCCACAGATTTAGTTCCGCCGGGTCGTCCACGCCCGCACGCACCCGGCCGACGTAGACTACATCCTGGCCGACCGCATCCCCAACCGGCGTAGGGTAGTCGCCCTCTTCCACCAGCTCGATACCTGGCGCCGCCTCAAGTGCGCGGTTGACCGCCGCAAGGTCGACCGGCGCGCCCAACTGCAATGACACTGTCAGGCTATCGCCAAAAAACACCGGGGCTTGAACGCAAGTTGCGGAAATCTTTAGCAAAGGAGTTTCCAGCACTGCGCGCAGCTCGTGCACGAGACGTTTCTCCAGGGCTGTATGCCCCTGGGCGTCTGGCGTGCCGACTTGTGCCAGCAGGTTGAAGGCCATCTGCCGATCAAAGAACTTGGGCTCCAGCGGGCGTACGTTTAACAGTTCGGCGGTCTGCCGGGCCAGTTCACTGACAGCCTCGCGACCCTGGGTGGATACGGCCAGGTTGGCAGTGACGCTGACGCGTTGGATGTCCAGCAACCCGCGCAACGGCGCGAGGACGACGGCCAGGTTGGTAGCGGATGGGCTTGGGCTGCCGAGTTGGAAGGGCTTTTTCAAACCTTTGAGGATATGCGCATTGGCTTCCGGCACCACTTGAGGCGCCTGATCGGCCGGCAAAGCGCCGGACAGGTCGATCACCGAGCAACCGGCAGCGATGGCGCGCGGGGCGAAACTCTGGGTTACCGCCGGGCCTGCCGCGAAGAAGGCCAACTGCGCTTTTTTGAAGTCGAACTCATCGACTTCCTTGACCCGCACGTTCTTGCCGCGAAACGGCACTGATGCACCGGCCGAGTTACTGCCCGCCAGCAGATACAGGGTGCCTACCGGGAAATCCAGTTCTTCGAGAATCTGCACCAGGGTTTCGCCAACGGTTCCGGTGGCGCCGATCACGGCGATTTCAAAGGTCTGGGTCATGGTGGCTGCCTCGGGCATTGCGGGGGGAGCGGCACTTTAACGGGTGGTTGGGAGTGAGGCAATTAACCTGGTTTTTGTGGTGGGGCTGATGGCCTCATCGCGGCATAGGTATCTACCCCTTGAATGTATTCACAAATCAAAATGTGGGAGCGGGCTTGCCCGCGATGAGGGCCTCAAGGGCAACAAAAAACCCGCGCCTTTCACCAGTCGCGGGTTTTTCGTACAGCATTAAGCGATCAACGCTCCAGCAAAATCCGCAGCATACGACGCAGCGGTTCAGCCGCGCCCCACAGCAGTTGGTCACCAACAGTGAACGCGCCCAGGTACTGAGTCCCCATGTTCAGCTTACGCAGACGGCCGACCGGTACATTCAGGGTGCCGGTAACCTTGGTTGGGCTCAGCTCCTGCATGCTGATGTCACGGTTGTTCGGCACCAGTTTGACCCAAGGGTTGTGCTGGCTGATCAACCCTTCGATATCGGCGATCGGCACGTCTTTGTTCAGCTTGATGGTCAGCGCCTGGCTGTGGCAGCGCATGGCGCCGATGCGCACGCAAATGCCGTCCACCGGGATCGGGCTCTTGAAGCGACCGAGGATCTTGTTGGTCTCAGCCTGGGCCTTCCACTCTTCGCGGCTCTGGCCGTTCGGCAGCTCTTTGTCGATCCACGGGATCAGGCTACCGGCCAATGGCACGCCGAAGTTCTCGGTCGGGTAGGCATCGCTGCGCATGGCTTCGGCCACACGACGGTCGATGTCGAGGATCGCACTGGCAGGGTCCGCCAGTTGATCGGCGACGGCTGCGTGGGTCGCGCCCATCTGCTTGATCAGTTCACGCATGTTCTGCGCGCCGGCGCCGGAGGCTGCCTGATAGGTCATGGCGCTCATCCACTCGACCAGACCGGCTTCGAACAAGCCGCCCAGGCCCATCAGCATCAGGCTGACGGTGCAGTTGCCGCCCACGTAGTTCTTGGTGCCGGCGTCCAACTGTTGGTCGATGACCCTGCGGTTCACCGGGTCGAGGATGATCACCGCGTCGTCCTGCATGCGCAGGCTCGAGGCGGCGTCGATCCAGTAACCCTGCCAGCCGGCTTCACGCAGCTTGGGGAAGACTTCGCTGGTGTAGTCGCCACCCTGGCAGGTCAGAATCACGTCGAGGGTTTTCAGCTCTTCAATGCTGTAGGCGTCCTTGAGCGGAGCAATATCCTTGCCCACGGACGGCCCTTGGCCACCTACGTTCGAAGTGGTGAAAAACACCGGCTCAATAAGATCGAAATCCTGCTCTTCCAGCATCCGCTGCATGAGCACGGAACCGACCATACCGCGCCAACCGATCAGACCTACACGTTTCATCGCAACTACACCTTGTTAAAAAGTGGGCCGCCTTGCAGCAACAACTGCAAGCGGGCCGGAGAGATTACAGATTCCGCAGCGCGGCGACTACTGCGTCGCCCATTTCTTGCGTGCCGATTTTGGTGCAACCCTGTGACCAAATGTCACCGGTGCGCAAACCTTGATCCAGCACCAGGCTTACAGCCTTCTCGATGGCATCGGCCGCGTCACTCAGGTTGAAGCTGTAACGCAACATCATCGACACCGACAAAATCGTCGCCAACGGGTTGGCAATGCCCTGCCCTGCGATGTCCGGCGCCGAACCGTGGCACGGCTCGTACATGCCTTTGTTGTGGGTGTCCAGGGACGCCGACGGCAGCATGCCGATAGAACCGGTGAGCATCGAGGCCTGGTCGGACAGGATGTCGCCGAACAGGTTATCGGTGACGATCACGTCGAACTGCTTGGGTGCACGCACCAGTTGCATGGCGGCGTTGTCGACGTACATGTGGCTTAGTTCGACGTCGGGGTAGTCCTTGGCGACTTCTTCGACGATTTCGCGCCACAGCTGGCTGGAGGCCAGTACGTTAGCTTTATCGACCGAGCAGACCTTTTTGCCGCGCACACGGGCCATGTCGAAACCGACACGGGCGATACGGCGGATTTCGCTCTCGCTGTACGGCAGCGTGTCGTAGGCCTGGCGCTCGCCATTCTCAAGCGTGCGCACGCCGCGTGGCGAGCCGAAGTAGATACCGCCGGTCAGTTCACGCACGATCAGGATGTCCAGGCCTGCAACCACTTCCGGCTTGAGGCTCGACGCATCGGCCAGTTGCGGATAGAGGATCGCCGGGCGCAGGTTGCCGAACAGGCCCAGTTGCGCACGGATCTTGAGCAGGCCGCGCTCAGGGCGGATGTCGCGTTCGATCTTGTCCCATTTCGGGCCGCCCACGGCGCCGAGCAGCACCGCGTCAGCCGCACGGGCGCGGTCCAGAGTCTCGTCGGCCAGGGGCACGCCGTGCTTGTCGATGGCGGCGCCGCCGATCACGTCGTGGCTCAATTCGAAGCCCAGGCTGTACTTGCTGTTGGCCAATTCCAGGACCTTGACCGCCTCGGCCATGATTTCCGGACCAATACCGTCGCCAGGAAGAATCAGAATCTGCTTGCTCATGCGTTCCTCATTTCATCAAGCGACCCGCCCGCAGGCAGGTCGGGAAAATTAATCAGCGTTCGGCAAAGACCACCAGCACGTCGGTGCTGAAGGTGCCGTCGGCTTGAATCTCGTAGTAATCGCGTACTTCCTGGCCCATCGCCTTTTGCAGCTCAAGGATTGCAGCACGCAATACCTCTGGCGTGCGCATGCGCTCGACCCACGAGGTGTATTCCAGGCGCAAACGCTGACGGCTGCTGTTGCGCACGTGCAGGCCGGCCTCGCTGAGCTGGCGCATCCACTCGCCGGCGGAATAATCGCGCACGTGGCTGGTGTCGCGCAGCACTTCGACGGTTTGCAGGTAAGTGTCCAACAGCGGGCTGCCCGGTGACAAGACATCCACAAATGCCGCCACACCGCCCGGCTTGAGTACTCGACGGACTTCACGCAGCGCCAGGCCCAGGTCGCTCCAGTGGTGGGCTGAGTAACGGCTGAACACGAAGTCGAACTCGCCATCGGCGAACGGCAAGCGTTCGGCGGCGCCGTGCACGGTGCGGATGTTGTCCAGCCCACGGTCTTTTGAAGCGGCCGCGACCACGTCGAGCATCTGCTGGGAAAGGTCGTAGGCCACCACTTCTTTCACCAGCGGTGCCACATGAAAACTCACATGCCCGGCACCGCAACCCAAATCCAGCAGGCGTGCCGCACCGGCCCCGGCCAGTTCGGCCTGCAGCAGCGCGAATTCGGTGCCTTGGGCGTGCACGGCACTGCTCAGGTAAGCCGAGGCTTGCTCGCCGAATTGTTTTTGCACGACTTGGGTGTGGGCGGTGTTGGTCATGGTGAGCTTCCTTGGGTTTTGTGGTGTTGGTACGGGCGCTATCGCAGGCAAGCCAGCTCCCACAGTTGACCGTGTTCACAGGTCAACATGTGGGAGCCGGGCTTGCCCGCGATGGGGCCCGCACGGCCTACCGCAAATCAGGCGTCGCGAAACAACCAAGGCTGGCTGGCCCGGTGCTTGGTTTCAAAGGCGGCAATCGCATCGCCGTCCTGCAAGGTCAGGCCGATATCGTCCAGGCCGTTGATCAGGCAGTGCTTACGGAACGCGTCGACTTCAAAGTGGTACACCTTGCCGTCCGGACGGGTCACCGTCTGCGCTGCCAGGTCAACCGTGAGCTGGTAGCCCACATCGGCTTCGACTTGTTTGAACAGCTCGTCCACTTCGGCGTCGCTCAAGATGATCGGCAGCAAGCCGTTCTTGAAGCTGTTGTTGAAGAAGATGTCGGCGTAGCTCGGCGCGATGATGCTGCGAAAGCCGTATTCTTCCAGGGCCCACGGCGCGTGCTCACGGCTGGAGCCGCAGCCGAAGTTTTCCCGGGCCAGCAACACGCTGGCGCCTTGGTAACGCTCGGCGTTGAGCACAAAATCCTTGTTCAACGGGCGCTTGGAGTTGTCCTGGTAGGCGTAGCCCACGTCCAGGTAGCGCCACTCGTCGAAGAGGTTTGGGCCGAAACCGGTGCGTTTGATCGACTTCAAGAACTGCTTGGGGATGATCTGGTCGGTGTCGACGTTGGCACGGTCCAACGGCGCGACTAAACCTGTGTGTTGGGTAAAAGCTCTCATCGGGTTTTCCTCAGATCAATTCGCGAACGTCGATGAAACGACCGTTGACGGCAGCGGCAGCGGCCATGGCCGGGCTGACCAAGTGGGTACGCCCACCGGCGCCCTGACGCCCTTCGAAGTTACGGTTGGAGGTGGACGCGCAATGCTCGCCCGACTCCAAACGGTCCGGGTTCATCGCCAGGCACATGGAGCAGCCCGGCTCGCGCCATTCAAAACCGGCTTCGAGGAAGATCTTGTCCAGGCCTTCGGCTTCGGCTTGAGCTTTGACCAACCCCGAACCTGGCACCACGATGGCTTGCTTAATGGTCGAGGCGACTTTGCGGCCCTTGGCGATCACCGCCGCAGCGCGCAAGTCTTCAATCCGCGAGTTGGTGCAGGAACCGATAAACACGCGATCCAACTGGATGTCGGTAATCGCCTGATTGGCTTTCAAGCCCATGTATTTCAAGGCGCGCTCGATGGAGCCACGCTTGACCAGGTCGGCTTCTTTGGCCGGGTCCGGCACGTTTTGATCAACGGCCAGAACCATCTCGGGCGAGGTGCCCCAGCTGACTTGCGGCTTGATCTGGGCAGCGTCGAGCTCGACCACGGTGTCAAACACCGCATCGGCGTCGGAGACCAAGTCTTTCCAGGCTTCGACGGCGGTATCCCAATCGGCGCCTTTCGGCGCGAATGGACGGCCCTTGACGTATTCAACGGTCTTTTCGTCCGCTGCTACCATGCCTACGCGGGCACCGGCTTCGATGGACATATTGCAGATGGTCATGCGGCCTTCAATAGACAGGTCGCGAATCGCGCTGCCGGCGAACTCGATGGCATGGCCGTTACCGCCGGCGGTGCCGATCTTGCCGATCACGGCGAGCACGATGTCTTTGGCGGTCACGCCGAAGGGCAGTTGGCCTTCGACCAACACCAACATGTTCTTCATCTTTTTGGCGACCAGGCACTGGGTGGCGAACACATGCTCCACCTCGGAAGTGCCGATGCCATGGGCCAAGGCGCCGAACGCACCATGGGTGGAGGTGTGGGAGTCGCCGCAGACCACGGTCATGCCCGGCAAGGTCGCGCCCTGCTCCGGGCCGATCACGTGAACGATGCCTTGACGCACGTCATTCATCTTGAATTCGGTGATGCCATATTCATCGCAATAGTCGTCGAGGGTCTGCACCTGAAGGCGCGACACGGTGTCGACGATCGCGTCGATGCCGCCTTTACGCTCAGGCGTGGTCGGCACGTTGTGGTCCGGGGTGGCGATGATGGAGTCGACGCGCCAAGGCTTGCGCCCGGCCAGTCGCAGGCCTTCGAACGCTTGGGGCGAGGTCACTTCATGGATGATGTGACGGTCGATGTAGATCAGCGACGAGCCATCGTCGCGCCGTTTCACTTCATGGGAATCCCAAAGCTTGTCGTAAAGCGTTTTGCCGGCCATCAGTCGGTCCTCATCATCGGTCTTTCTATGCCCCGGGTCTTGAGCGATTCAATAACCCTTTGGCTTGTGAGGCTGATGGTATGGCGCTACATTAAATAACTCAAATTCATATTTTTTATGCTTTGGATTACCAACTGGAATACCACCATGGACTTGGCCAACCTCAATGCCTTTATTGCCATCGCCGAGACCGGCAGCTTCTCCGGTGCAGGTGAACGCCTGCACCTGACACAACCGGCCATCAGCAAGCGCATTGCCGGGCTGGAACAACAATTAAAGGTACGTTTATTCGACCGTCTGGGCCGTGAAGTCGGCCTGACCGAGGCCGGGCGCGCCCTGCTGCCACGTGCGTATCAGATCCTCAATGTGCTGGACGACACCCGCCGCGCCCTCACCAACCTGAGCGGCGAAGTCAGCGGTCGCCTGACATTGGCCACCAGCCATCACATCGGCCTGCATCGCCTGCCGCCGATCCTGCGCGCCTTTACGCGCGAGTACCCCAATGTGGCGCTGGATATTCAGTTCCTCGACTCGGAAGTGGCCTACGAGGAAATCCTCCACGGCCGCGCCGAAGTGGCAGTGATCACCTTGGCGCCCGACCCGCACAACCTGGTCCGCGCCACGCCGGTGTGGGACGACCCGCTGGATTTCGTGGTCGCGCCGGAACACAGCTTGACCGGCAATGGCACGGTCAACTTGGCCGATATTGCCAAGCACCCGGCGGTGTTCCCGGGCGGCAATACCTTTACCCACCATATTGTCAGGCGCTTGTTCGAAGCCCAGGGCCTGACGCCGAACATCGCGATGAGCACTAACTACTTGGAAACTATAAAAATGATGGTATCCATCGGCCTGGCCTGGAGCGTGTTGCCGCGCACCATGCTCGATGATCAGGTGGCAAGTATCGCTTTGCCGGGCATACAACTCAGTCGCCAGCTAGGCTATATCGTGCACACCGAAAGGACGCTGTCGAACGCTGCGCGGGCTTTCATGAGCCTACTGGATGCACAGGTCGATCTGCCAGCGATACCGGCATGAAGCTGTGCGGCCTCAAGGTCTGATTAAAGCCGCGCCGAACGCCCATTGAGCCAAGGCCCATTGATAATGCGCAACCCCGTCGATTCCGTGCCACCCCTGCCCCGTATTTACGCCTTGGACCCTCAAGAGGCGGAACAAAGCTGGGACAGCGCCCCGCAATTGCTGGCAGCCCTCAATGCTGCCCGCCTGGGCGCGTGGTGGTGGGAAATCGATACCGGGCGGATAAGTTGGTCACGCGGCACCCAAGCGCTGTTCGGTTTCGACCCCCGCCAACCTTTACCCACCGACCTGGACTACTTGGACCTGCTGGCACCGTCAGATCGTGCGCGAGTGGTGCGGGCCTTTCACGCCGTGCTGGCGGGCGAGCCGTTCGAGCAAGCCACGCACCACCACATCCAATGGCCGGACGGCAGCCATCATTGGCTGGAAATCAATGGCAGCCTGGCACCGGACAAGACCGGTCGGCGCCGCATGATCGGGGTGATCCGCGAAACCACCCGCCAGCGCGAGCGCGAGCACGCCCTCAGCCACTCGGAAAAACGCTTCGCCACGTTGTTTCACCTGTGCCCCAATATGGTTCTACTGACGCGCCAATCTGATGGCCGGATCAGCGAAGCCAACCAGTATTTCGAGATGCTCTTCGGCTGGTCAGTGGCCGATGTCATCGGCCGCACCACCCTGGACCTCGGGCTGTGGCGCGACCCCGAACAGCGCGCGCTGCTGGTCAAGGCCACCCAGCGCAAGGGCGAGCCGATCACCATGGAGGTGCAGTTCTGCGCCAGTAACGGCCAGATTCACGATGGCACCCTCAGCGCGCAGAAAGTCGAGCTGGAGGGCGAGGCCTACCTGATCAGCACGTTCCTCGACACCACCGAACGTAAAAACGCCGAGCAAGCCTTGAAAGACAGCCAGGAACGCCTCGACCTGGCCCTGAACTCGGCGCAACTGGGCACCTGGGACTGGCACATCCCCACGGGCATGCTCTACGGCTCGGCCCGCGCCGCCCAACTGCATGGCCTGCCGCCGGAGCAATTCCACGAATCCTTCGACGCGTTTTTTGAGGGCATGTCCGATGAAGATCGCGAGGGCATGCGCAACGCCTATCGCAGCTTGCGTGAAGGCTCGGACGGTAACTACCAGTTGACCTACCGCGTGCTGACGGAATGCGGCAGCCCTCGCTACCTGGAAAGCCGCGCGCGCCTGTATCGTGACGAGGCCGGCAAACCTCTGCGCATGGCCGGCACCTTGCTCGACATCACCGACCAAGTGGAACGCGAACAGCGGATCACCGCGTCCGAAGAGAAATTCGCCAGCCTGTTCCAGGCCAGCCCCGACCCCATCTGCGTCACCTGCCTGGACGGCGGCACCTTTATCGAAATCAACCCGGCCTTTACCCAGACCTTTGGCTGGAGCGCCGCCGAGGTCATCAACAAGAGCGCCGAGCAGATCGGTTTATGGGACGACTCCAGCAAACGCCTGCAACGTATCGAACAGGTGATTCGCGAGCAGGCACTGAGCAACGTGGCCATCGTGGCGCGTCACAAAAACGGCCAGAGCCTGACCTGCATGATCTCTAGCCGCTTGATCAAGGTCGGCGACCAGCCATGCATCGTCACCACGCTTCGCGACATCACCCAACAGCAGCGCTCGGAGGCCGCGCTGAAGGCCAGTGAAGAGAAATTCGCCAAGGCCTTCCACTCCAGCCCCGACGCCATTTCTATCACCGAGCGCGACACCGGCCGATATGTGGAGGTCAACGACGGCTTCTGCCGCCTGACCGGTTATCGCGCCGAAGAGGCCATCGGCCTGACGCTGTACCAGATCGGCATCTGGGCCGATGAAAACCAGCGCACCGCGCTGTTGGCCGAGCTGCAGATCAAGGGCCGCATTCATCACTTGGAAATGCTCTGGCACAACAAACGCGGCGAGTTGTTGGCCGTGGAGGTCTCGGTAGAGCCGATTACGCTGAATGAAACGCCGTGCCTGCTGCTGACCGCGCGAGACGTGAGCCTGCTGAAAAACGCCCAGGCGCAGATTCGCCACCTGGCTTATCACGACCCGTTGACCAACCTGCCCAACCGCGCCTTGCTGATGGACCGCCTGAGCCAGCAAATCGCCCTGCTCAAACGCCATAACCTGCGCGGCGCCCTGTTGTTTCTCGACCTCGACCATTTCAAGCACATCAACGACTCCCTCGGCCATCCGGTGGGCGACACCGTGCTGAAAATCGTCACCGCGCGCCTGGAAGCCAGCGTGCGCATGGAGGACACGGTGGCGCGCCTGGGTGGCGATGAGTTTGTGGTGCTACTTAGCGGCCTGGACGGTACGCGGGCGCAAGTCAGCGCCCAGGTGCAGGAACTGGCCGACACCCTGCGCGAATTGCTCTCGGAACCGATGTTTCTCGATGGCCAACGCTTGCAGGTCACGCCGAGCATTGGCGTGGCGCTGATCCCGGACCATGGCTCCACCCCGGCGGACCTGCTCAAACGCGCCGACATTGCGCTCTATCGGGCCAAGGACTCGGGGCGTAACACCACGCAGATGTTTCACAACAGCATGCAAAAAACCGCCAGCGAGCGCCTGCGCATGGAGACCGACCTGCGCCTGGCGCTGTCGCGCGGTGAGTTCAGCGTGCATTACCAACCCCAGGTGGATGCGCGTGGCAACCGTATCATCGGCGCCGAAGCCTTGGTGCGCTGGCAGCACCCGCAACTGGGCGCGCAGTCACCCACGGAATTTATCAAGGTGCTGGAGGACAGCGGCCTGATCCTGGAAGTCGGCACCTGGATTCTTGATGAAGCGTGCGGCGCATTCGCGCAGTTGATCGCCGAGGGCCTGGTGGACCCACTGAATTTCAGCTTGTGCGTGAATATCAGCCCCAGGCAGTTCCGCCAGAGCGACTTCGTGGAACGGGTGGAACACAGCCTCACACACCATAAGCTGCCCTATAACTTGCTGAAACTGGAGATCACCGAAGGCATTGTGATCCAGAACCTGGACGAAACCGTGGCTAAGATGCGCCGCCTTAAAAAGCTCGGCGTGAGTTTTGCTATGGATGATTTCGGCACCGGCTACTCGTCGCTGACCTACCTCAAGCGCCTGCCGGTGGATGCGCTGAAAATCGACCAGTCCTTTGTGCGCGATGCAACCCACGACCCCAACGACGCCGAAATCATCCGCGCCATTGTGGCCATGGCCCACAGTTTGAACCTGGAAGTGATTGCCGAAGGCGTGGAAACCCCGGAACAACTGGCGTTCCTGCAGAAGCTGGGCTGCCATTTGTACCAGGGCTATTTGCACAGTCGGCCACTGTCGATCGAGGGGTTCAGGCGCTTGCTGGGGTAAGCGTCACACCAGTTTCAATTAAGAAAACTTAACGCGTCAGACCGCGATGGGGTGCGGCATGCCGAGCAGACGGCTGACCTGCTCCAACTCGGTTTCCCGGCGCATCGCGGTAAACAGCTCCACCGCCTCGGGGTAATTGCGCGTCAGCATCGCCAACCACTGCTTCAAACGGCCCGGCGCCTGCTTTTCCGTCAGTTGCGCCACCGATTGGCGCCAGAACTCGTGGAGCATCGGCTGCATCTGCGCCCAAGTCATTTCCACCACCTCTTCGCCCGCCCGCGCCGCCGCGATATGCCGCGCCAGGTCAGGGCGTGCCACCAGACCACGGCCGAGCATGATGTCTTCGACGCCACTGATTTCACGGCAGCGCCTCCAGTCTTCGACGCTCCAGATATCGCCATTGGCGAATACCGGCACCTTAACCACGTCCTGCACCCGTGGGATCCACTCCCAATGCGCCGGCGGCTTGTAGCCATCGGCCTTGGTGCGCGCATGCACCACGATGTGCGCTGCGCCGCCTTCGGCCAGGGCCGTGGCGCACACCAGCGCACCGTCGGGGCTATCGAAGCCCAGGCGCATCTTGGCGGTCACCGGGATATGCGCCGGGACGGCACGCCGCACATGCTCGACGATCTGGTTAAGCAGCTCCGGTTCCTTGAGCAATACTGCGCCGCCACGGGACTTGTTGACGGTCTTGGCCGGGCAACCGAAGTTGAGGTCGATCACTTGTGACCCCAACTCACAAGCCAGCGCGGCGTTTTCCGCCAGGCACACCGGGTCGGAGCCCAGCAACTGCACGCGCAGCGGCACGCCCGCTGCGGTATGGGCACCGTGCAGCAGTTCCGGGGCGAGCTTGTGGAAATAGGCAGGGGTGAGCAGGCGGTCGTTGACGCGAATGAACTCGGTCACGCACCAGTCAATACCGCCCACGCGGGTCAGCACATCGCGCAGGATGTTGTCGACCAACCCCTCCATGGGCGCCAAAGCAATTTGCATGGAAAACACTCAACAAAAATCGTGGCGCAGTTTACTGGGTTTCCCACAGTAAACGTTAACCCCCCGTCAGCGCAGGGCCATAGCCGTCGAGAAATTCGGCCGGCATACGCTTGGGCTTACCCGTGGACAGCTCGATGCAGACAAAAGTAGTTTGCCCGCGCAGCAATGTCGCGCCGTCGCGAGGGCGTACCAACTGGAAGCGACGCGTCATTTTCAAACGCTGATCCCAGTCGACGATCCAGGTGGCCAGTTGCAACTCATCGCCCTCGTAACCCGCCGCCAGGTAGTCGATCTCATGGCGAACGACGGCCATGGCGCGGTCGAGGCGGCGGTACTCGGTAAGGTCCAACCCCAGGCGCTGAGAATGGCGCCAGGCGCAACGCTCCAACCAGGACACGTACACCGCGTTATTGGCGTGCCCCAGGCCGTCGATGTCTTCAGCGCCGACCTGCAGGTCGATAATAAACGGCGTTGCCAAATCCCAGCCCATGCCTTGCTCCCGTCGCTTAATGTCGACGGGAAGTGTATCAGGCGGTCTGCCGCTCCTGTAAACGGCGGCCCGCCAGCAGCGCCAACACGGCATCGATCACCCGAGGGTCAGCCAGGACTCGTTGGTGGCCACCCTGCTCCAAGCGCAGCAGGCGGCTGTCGAACCAAGCGTCATGGATGGCTTGCGAGGCTTTGACCGGAACGAAGGTGTCGTCTTCGGCGTGCACGATCAGGCCGGGGATATTCATCTGGTAGTGCGCCACATCCAAGTGCTTAAGCGGGATACCAAGGGTCAACTCGACCTCTTGGATGAACGCCGAGCGCGCCCGTGGCGGCAAACCGACCATGCCGGCAAAACCGCGCAGCACATCGAGGACGCGCGACGGCGCGGCAATACTCACCAAGGCCTCGGTACGCAGCCCCAGTTGCACCGCCAGCATCGCACTGGCGCCGCCCATGGAATGCCCCACCACCGCGCGCAACGGCGGCAGCTCAGCGGCGGCTTCGAGCATAGCGCGTGCGAACAGCAGCACATGTGCTTCACGCCCCGGCGAACGACCATGAGCCGGGCCATCCAAGGCAATCACTGAATAACCGTTATCCACCAACGCTGTAATCAGGCTGGCGAACTGCGTGGGACGCCCTTCCCAGCCGTGCATCAGCAGCACCGCAGGGCCTTGGCCCCAACGCAACGCCGACAACCCAAAGCGCAGGGTGATGCGCTCCGATTGCGCCAGCGACGACAGCTCCCACTCACGCAGCGGCAGGTTACGAGGCGTCATGAAGGTACGGCGCAACTTGCTGGCCACCATGCGCGGCGCCAAGCGGCCGACGGTGCCATTAAAGCCACGGATCCAGGTTAATGCGCCCATCATGCGCCTCCTTTTTCAGCGCACCGCCGACTTGGCAGCACGCAATACACGGTCGGACAACTCACACGGCCCAAGGGCGCGGGCCAAGGCCAGGCCACCGATCATCAACGCCATGTCGGCCAGGGCCTTGTCGGTGTCTTCGGGGCTGGCAGCCAACTGGGCAGCCATCAACTCCGTATGCTCGTTGAGTGCCTGGCGAAACTCATCCGGCAGGCGGCTCATCTCGCCCACAGTGGCCGGTATCGGGCAGGCTTGATCCGTAGAGTCACGGTGCTTGCGCGACAGGTAAAACGCCGCCACCAGGCCTCTGCGCTCCTCACCGGTCAGTTGCGCGTCCATGTCGTCGACGGACGCGCGCCGCCGAGCCAATAATTGGGTGAAGGCCTCCAGCATCAACGCGTCCTTGCTTTCAAAGTGCGCGTAGAAACCACCGACCGTAAGCCCTGCCGCGCCCATGACTTCGCCGACACTCGGCTCGGCCGGGCCGCGCTGGATCAACGCCGCGCTGGCGGCCCGCAAAATGCGTTCGCGGGTTTGCGCTTTTTTATCGCTCATGGTTGCCTCCGTCTCTCATGGGTTGAATATTATTACCATAATAATATTTAGCAAGCGACAGGCATGACCACTGGTCAGGACAGAAAATTGGAATTGAGGAGAGGATTGGCCAAACGCCAGACAAACAAAAGGGCCATTCAATAATATATTTAGCAAGCGACAGGCATGACCACTGGTCAGGACAGAAAATTGGAATTGAGGAGAGGATTGGCCAAACGCCAGACAAACAAAAGGGCCATTCAATAATTGAATGACCCTTAAAAATCCCGCAGAGCGGGTAATCGTGGCGTCCCCTAGGGGACTCGAACCCCTGTTACCGCCGTGAAAGGGCGGTGTCCTAGGCCACTAGACGAAGGGGACACAAACCTTCTATACACTGACCAGGCTGAGACTGGTCGATCCAAGGACGGTGTGGCCAGAACCTTGAACCTGTAAAATTGGTGGAGCTAAACGGGATCGAACCGTTGACCTCTTGCATGCCATGCAAGCGCTCTCCCAGCTGAGCTATAGCCCCAGATTTTTCGTCTCGCGACGCAGCAGACCTTTCGAGCTGCTTGTTGAAACTGGCGTCCCCTAGGGGACTCGAACCCCTGTTACCGCCGTGAAAGGGCGGTGTCCTAGGCCACTAGACGAAGGGGACAAAACCTTCTGTACAACCGATCAGAGCCGAGACCTGATCAATTCAAGGACGGTGTGGCCAGACCTTGAACCTGTAAATTGGTGGAGCTAAACGGGATCGAACCGTTGACCTCTTGCATGCCATGCAAGCGCTCTCCCAGCTGAGCTATAGCCCCTCATCGGTGAGGACGGGGCGAATCTTAATGGCGGTTTGAAAGGCTGTCAAATTTATTTTCAACAATTTCCAAAATTTTTTGCCGGGATAACAATCACTTACCGTTAAAACCCCGGAAAACCGGGGTTTTATCGTTACCGCAGGTTGCTTAGGCGATAGCACCCAGCAGCTTTTCCCACTCTTTGTTTTCTTTCTTCGACACACCACCAAGCA
The DNA here is from genome assembly GCF_009707325.1 of Pseudomonas sp. IB20. Classification (NCBI taxonomy): domain Bacteria; kingdom Pseudomonadati; phylum Pseudomonadota; class Gammaproteobacteria; order Pseudomonadales; family Pseudomonadaceae; genus Pseudomonas; species Pseudomonas gelidaquae. The sequence continues at coordinate 3,383,678 of NZ_CP046103.1, forward strand.
AATCAAGGGCTTGGCGCAGACGGAAACGCGTCAGGTCTGGGCCGAGAATTTCCATCGCATCGAGTACCGACACCGAACTGGCCTGCCCGGTGATCGCAGCAAACATCAGCGGCATGGCATCGCGCAATTTCAGTTCCAGGGACTCGACCACCGCCTGAATCGTCGCGGTGATCGCATCCTTCTCCCACTGACGCAGGCTTTCGAGCTTCCACAGGATCAACTGCATCAACTGGCGAACCTGATCGCCCGAGAGCTTCTTGGATTCAAACAGCTTGGCGTCCGGGTTCACGCCACCGGCAAAGAAGAAGCTCGCCAACGGTGCGACCTGGCTGAACGTCTCCACCCTGCCCTGCACCAACGGTGCAATCTTCATCATGTACTCGGGGTTCAACGCCCACTGCTGCACGCGGCTGGCGAATTCTTCCACCGGCAGGTCACGCAGCCATTGGCCGTTGAGCCACGACAGCTTCTCGATGTCGAAGATCGGCCCGCCCAGGGAGACGCGGGACAGGTCAAAGTTATCGACCATTTCCTGCAGCGAGAACTTCTCGCGCTCGTCCGGCATCGACCAGCCCATGCGGCCCAAGTAGTTGAGCATCGCTTCGGGCATAAAGCCCATGCGCTCGTAGAAGGTTACCGAGGTCGGGTTCTTGCGCTTGGACAACTTGCTCTTGTCCGGGTTACGCAGCAGCGGCATGTAGCACAACTGCGGCTGTTCCCAGCCAAAGTACTCATAAAGCAGGATCAGTTTCGGCGCCGACGGCAGCCATTCTTCGCCGCGCAGCACGTGGGTGATGCCCATCAGGTGGTCGTCGACCACGTTGGCCAGGAAGTACGTCGGCAGGCCATCGGTCTTCATCAGCACCTGCATGTCCATGCGGTCCCACGGGATCTCGACGTCACCGCGCAGCATGTCCGGCACCACGCACACGCCTTCACTCGGCACTTTCATGCGGATAACGTGGGGCTCGCCGGCGGCCAGGCGCTGGGCCACTTCTTCTTTGGACAGCAGCAGCGCGCGGCCGTCGTAGCGCGGGGTTTCGCCACGCGCCTGTTGCTCGGCGCGCATCTGGTCCAGTTCTTCCGCGGTGCAGAAGCACGGGAAGGCATGGCCCATGTCGACCAATTGCTGGGTGTATTGCTTGTAGATGTCGCTGCGCTCGCTCTGGCGATACGGGCCGTGCGGGCCACCAACGTCCGGGCCTTCTGCCCAGGTAATGCCCAACCAGCGCAACGCATCGAAAATCTGCTGTTCCGACTCACGGGTCGAACGCACTTGATCGGTGTCTTCGATCCGCAGGATGAATTCACCGCCGTGCTGCTTGGCGAAGCAGTAGTTGAACAAGGCGATGTAGGCAGTGCCGACGTGGGGATCCCCAGTAGGCGATGGCGCAATGCGCGTGCGGACGGTGGTCATGGCAGGTCTCGAGTGGGCGATAAAGCTGAAAATTGAAACAAGGGGCGAATGGTAACAGCCTGGGGTGCTTGGGCTCCAGCCTGGGTGAATCTGGTAGACCGCGGCGCTGCCATTCGCGAGCAAGCCCGCTCCCACAGTTGACCGATTTCCAACATGAGAATGCGGTCGAATGTGGGAGCGGGCTTGCTCGCGAAGAAGCCATCACAGCCTCTACATATCAAACAGCCAACAACCGCTCCCGCAGCTTGCCGATCTCATCGCGCGTCTGCGCCGCCGCTTCAAACTCAAGATCGCGCGCCAACTGGTACATCTTCTCTTCCAACTGCCGGATGCGCTTGGTGATCTCACTTGGCGAGCGCAATTCGTTCTCGTACTTGGCGCTTTCTTCGGCCGCCTTGGCCATGCCCTTGCGCTTCTTGCTGCGCGAGCCGGGCACGGTGGCGCCTTCCATGATGTCGGCGACATCCTTGAAGACACCTTTGGGGATGATGCCGTTCTCCAGGTTGTAGGCAATCTGCTTGTCACGGCGGCGCTCGGTCTCGCCAATCGCCCGCTCCATGGAGCCGGTGATGCGGTCCGCGTACAGAATCGCGCGACCATTGAGGTTACGTGCCGCACGGCCGATGGTCTGGATCAGCGAGCGCTCGGAACGCAGGAAGCCTTCCTTGTCGGCATCCAGGATCGCCACCAGCGACACTTCCGGCATGTCCAGGCCTTCGCGCAGCAGGTTGATCCCCACCAGCACATCAAAGGTGCCCAGGCGCAGGTCACGGATAATTTCCACACGCTCCACGGTGTCAATGTCCGAGTGCAAATAGCGCACGCGCACGCCGTGGTCGGCCAGGTAGTCAGTCAAGTCTTCGGACATGCGTTTGGTCAGCGTGGTGACCAGCACCCGCTCCTCCAAAGCCACGCGCTTGGTGATTTCCGAAAGCAAGTCATCGACCTGGGTCAGTGCCGGGCGGATTTCGATTTGCGGGTCCACCAGGCCGGTCGGGCGCACCAGTTGCTCAATCACGCGCCCCGCGTGTTCGGCTTCGTAGTTACCCGGCGTGGCGGAGACAAAAATCGTCTGCGGGCTGATGCTTTCAAACTCGTCAAAACGCATCGGCCGGTTATCCAGCGCCGACGGCAGGCGGAAGCCGTACTCCACCAAGGTTTCTTTACGCGAGCGGTCACCTTTGTACATCGCACCGACCTGCGGCACGCTGACGTGGGATTCGTCGATCACCAACAAAGCGTCGTCCGGCAGGTAATCAAACAGAGTGGGCGGCGCCTGCCCGGATTCGCGGCCCGAAAGGTAGCGCGAGTAGTTTTCGATGCCGTTGCAGTAGCCCAGCTCCAGGATCATCTCCAGGTCGAAACGCGTGCGCTGCTCCAGGCGCTGGGCTTCCACCAGCTTGTTGTTGGCGCGCAAATACTCTAGGCGCTCAACCAACTCGCCCTTGATGCCTTCAATGGCGCCCATCAGGGTTTCGCGCGGGGTCACGTAGTGGCTTTTCGGGTAGAAGGTGAAGCGCGGCAGCTTGCGGATCACCTCACCGGTCAACGGGTCGAAGGCCGACAGGCTCTCGACTTCATCGTCAAACAGCTCGATGCGGATCGCTTCCAGGTCGGATTCGGCCGGGTAGATGTCGATCACGTCGCCGCGCACACGGAAGGTGGCGCGTGCGAAGTCCATGTCATTGCGGGTGTACTGCAAGCTCGTCAGGCGACGCAACAGCTCGCGCTGGTCGAGTTTATCGCCGCGATCAACGTGTAACACCATCTTCAAATAGGCTTCGGGGCTACCCAGACCGTAGATGCACGACACCGTGGTGACGATGATCGCGTCCTTACGCTCCAGCAGCGCCTTGGTCGCTGACAGCCGCATCTGCTCGATATGGTCGTTGATCGACGCATCCTTCTCGATGAAGGTATCGGACGACGGCACGTAGGCTTCGGGCTGGTAGTAGTCGTAGTAGGAAACGAAGTACTCCACCGCGTTGTTCGGGAAGAACGCCTTGAACTCGCCGTACAGCTGCGCGGCCAGGGTTTTGTTCGGCGCCAGCACCAAGGTCGGACGATTGATCTGCGCAATCACGTTGGCGATGCTGAAGGTCTTGCCTGAACCGGTCACCCCGAGCAGCGTCTGGTGCGCCAGGCCGGCCTCGATGCCCTCAACCATCAGGCGAATAGCTTCGGGTTGATCGCCGGCGGGTTCAAAGCGGGTGACGAGCTGGAAATCCGACATAACGTACCTCGTGAAGTCACCCCAGACTCGAAACCGCCAGGGACGAAAAAGCTCAGCAACCCGCGAATAGTCATCGCAGGTTGCAGGAAAAAACCATGATAGCTGTAGAAGTGGTGCCGAATGTCACGGGTTTCAAGGTAATCGTCCTACCTGCCGTCGTGGCCCCATGTTGCAATAAGACTAATGGTCGGCAAATAAACCGAAAAACTTGGCCGAAAAGCCGTTTCGGCTGTCGCCCTCAGCCTGGATGGCCTCTATACTAGCTCCCCGTTTGTGCACCGCTCTAGTGCATTCGGCTGGAGCGCGACACGTCCCTCCATTCCCCCATAGAGCTGCCGCAAAAATGAGCCTGTTCTCCGCTGTCGAAATGGCACCACGCGATCCAATCCTGGGCCTCAACGAAGCATTCAACGCCGATACACGAACCACCAAGGTCAACCTTGGCGTGGGCGTTTACTGCAACGAAGAGGGGAAGATTCCACTCTTGCGTGCCGTTGCCGAAGCGGAAGCCATTCGCGTGGCGCAACACGCCGCCCGTGGCTACTTGCCGATCGACGGGATCGTCGCCTACGACCAGGCCGTGCAAAAGCTGCTGTTTGGCGCTGACTCGCCGCTGCTGAGCGCCGGCCGTGTCATCACCGCACAAGCGGTCGGCGGCACCGGCGCGCTGAAAATCGGCGCTGACTTCCTCAAGCAACTGCTGCCCAATGCCGTGGTTGCCATCAGCGACCCAAGCTGGGAAAACCACCAGGCACTGTTCGAAAAAGCCGGCTTCCCGGTGCAGACTTACCGCTACTACGACGCCGCCACCCACGACGTAAACCGTGCCGGCCTGCTCGAAGACCTCAACGCCCTGCCGCCACAGTCCATCGTGGTACTGCACGCCTGCTGCCATAACCCGACCGGTGTCGACCTGAGCCCAGCCGACTGGCAACAAGTGCTGGACGTGGTCAAGGCGAAAAACCTGGTGCCATTCCTCGACATGGCCTACCAGGGCTTTGGCGACGGCATCCACGAAGACGCCGCCGCAGTTCGCCTGTTCGCCGAGTCGGGCCTGACCTTCTTTGTGTCCAGCTCGTTCTCCAAGTCGTTCTCGCTGTACGGCGAACGCGTGGGCGCGCTGTCGATCGTCAGCGAATCCAAGGAAGAAAGCGCGCGCATCCTGTCCCAGGTCAAGCGTGTGATCCGCACCAACTACTCCAACCCGCCGACCCACGGCGCAGCAATCGTGGCTGCCGTGCTGAACAACCCTGAGCTGCGCGCCCAGTGGGAAGCGGAACTGGCCGAAATGCGCCTGCGCATCCGTGGCATGCGTGAGCAGATGGTGGCGGAACTGGCCAAGGCAGCCCCGGGCCACGACTTCAGCTTCGTCGGCCGCCAGCGCGGGATGTTCTCCTACTCCGGCCTGACCGTTGAGCAAGTCACCCGCCTGCGCACTGAGTTTGGTATCTACGCACTCGACACCGGCCGCATCTGCGTGGCGGCGCTGAACCAGGCGAACATTGGTGCCGTGACAAAGGCGATTGTTCAGGTGCTGTAAGCCTGTAATGGTTGTGATGAAGGGGAAGCCTGCCACAGGAAGAAAACCTCGCTGCTTGCCGCAACCAGCCCTAGACTGAACCCCGACTGCCCCTTTGCTGTGAGAGCCCTATGAGAAACGACGACCTGGACCTGCGCGCTGACCGCGACGAACTGCATGACTACACCCCGCGCGCCCCGCAAGCCAAGCGCGAGAAAAGCCTGGTGCTGCAAGTGGCCCTCGGCGTGTTCCTCGGTGGACTGGCCTTGTGGCTGGTGCAGTTGGGTGCGACGGCGATCATGGCCAAATTGGCGATGGGCACCTTCCAGTTCGGCGGTTAACAAAGATCAACGGTGGGAGCTGGCTTGCCTGCGATAGCGTCAGGCCTGCTGATACCGCTATCACTGATACACCGTTATCGCAGGCAAGCCAGCTCCCACACGGGATCTACTTTGCCTGCAGAACGCTCTCCTCCAACAACTTCACAAAACTGTTCAAACTCTGCGACACCGTGCCCCGGCGCCAGATCAGCCAGGTATTCAGGATGCGGAACGCGTCGCTCAACGGCCACACACTCACCGCGGTAAACCCCGGCATGCTCTCCAGCATGCTGCGCGGCATCAGCGCCAGGCCGGCCCCGGCGCTGACGCAGGCGAGCATGCCGTGGTAGGACTCCATCTCGAAGATCTTGCCCGGCACCGCGCCGTCCTGTGAGAACCAGCGTTCGAAGTGATGCCGATACGAGCAGTTCGAGCGAAAGGTGTAGATGCTCTCCCCCGCCACATCCTGCCCGCGCGTGATCGGCGCGTGGTGCAGCGGTGCGATCACCACCATCTCTTCCTCAAACACTGCCACGCCCTCCAGCGTCGCATGCAGCACCGGCCCATCGACAAACGCCGCCGCCAGGCGCCCGGACAACACGCCCTCGATCATCGTGCCCGACGGCCCGGTGCTCAGGTCCAGCTCGACCTTGGTGTGCTTCTGGTTGTACGCCGCGAGCAACGCGGGGATACGCACCGCCGCCGTGCTCTCCAGCGACCCCAGGGCAAAAGCGCCCTGGGGCTCATCCCCCGCCACCGTGGCGCGGGCTTCTTGCACCAAATCAAGAATACGCCGCGTATAGCCGAGGAAATTCCACCCGGCCGGTGACAAGCGCAGGCGGCTCTTCTCGCGGATAAACAGCTCTACGCCCAGGTCCTGCTCCAGCTGCTTGATGCGCGTGGTCAGGTTCGACGGCACGCGATGAATCAACTGCGCGGCCGCGCTGATGCTGCCTTGCTCGGCAACGGCCTTGAAGATTTCCAGCTGCACCAAGTCATCATTCTCAATTTGAGAACGAACCACTCAATATTATTCAGTTTCCAGAAAACATACATCCCCGTAGGCTCAATCCATTCCACTCATTCAGCCGGACGGTGCCATGAACGCTATCACTCACCAGACCCACGCCTTGTCGATCAACCCCGCCAACGGCGAAACAGTCGCCAGCTACCCCTATGAAACCGAGGCGCAACTGGACGCCGCGCTCAACCGCGCCACCGCTGCCTTCCGCACCTGGCGCCGCCAGCCGGTGAGCCAACGCGCCGAATGGCTGCTGGCCTTGGCCGCTGCCCTGCGTGATCAAGCCGAGGACATGGCGCAGATGATCACCCTGGAAATGGGCAAACCCATAGCCCAGGCGCGTGCCGAAATCGAAAAATGCGCGCAACTCGCCGAGTGGTATGCCGCCCAAGGCCCGGCCATGCTGGCGCCAGAACCGACGTTGGTGGACAACGGCAGCGCGCAGATCGAATACCGCCCGCTGGGCCCGATCTTCGCCGTAATGCCGTGGAACTTCCCGGTGTGGCAAGTGCTGCGCGGTGCCGTGCCGACCTTGCTGGCCGGCAATACCTACGTGCTCAAACATGCACCCAACGTGATGGGCAGCGCCTACCTGATCCAGCAAGCGTTCCAGAAAGCCGGTTTCGCCGAAGGCATTTTTGAAGTGGTCAACGTGACGAACAACGGCGTCTCCCAGGCCATCGCCGACCCACGCATCGCCGCCGTCACCCTCACCGGCAGCGTACGCGCCGGCATCGCCATCGGCTCACAGGCTGGCGCGGCGCTGAAGAAATGCGTGCTGGAACTGGGCGGCTCCGACCCGTTCATCGTGCTCAATGACGCCGACCTCGACGCCGCCGTGCAGGCCGCTGTGATCGGGCGCTTCCAGAACAGCGGCCAAGTCTGCGCCGCCGCCAAGCGCCTGATTATCGAAGAAGGCGTGGTGGACGCCTTCACCGCCAAATTCCTCGAAGCCAGCCGCGCGCTGGTGATGGGCGACCCGACTGCGACCAGCACCTACGTCGGCCCAATGGCCCGCTTCGACCTGCGCGACGAGCTGCATGGCCAGGTCCAGGCCACCTTGGAAGAAGGCGCGACCCTGTTGCTGGGCGGCAACAAAGTCCCCGGCGCCGGCAACTACTATGAGCCGACCGTGCTGGCCAACGTCACCGACCAAATGACCTCGTTCAAACAGGAACTGTTCGGCCCCGTGGCCTCGATCATCACCGCCCGCGATGCCGACCACGCCGTGGCCCTGGCCAACGACAGCGAGTTCGGCCTGACCGCCAGCATCTTCACCACCGACTCGGCCAAGGCACGGGATATCGCCAACCAGCTGGAAACCGGCGGGATCTTCGTCAACGCCTTCAGCGTGTCCGACCCTCGGGTGGCGTTTGGCGGTGTGAAAAAGAGTGGGTTCGGGCGAGAGTTGTCGCACTTTGGCGTGCGGGAATTCTGCAATGCACAGACGGTTTGGTTGGATCGCAAGTAAGTCAAATCCTTCTGTGGCGAGCGGATTGTTGTGGCAAGCCCGCTCGCCAAAAGAATGGCGCTAATCAGGCATTCAACAACGGCAACGTCACCACAAACTCACTGCCACCTGGGGTTGGATCGCAAGTAAGTCAAATCCTTCTGTGGCGAGCGGATTGTTGTGGCAAGCCCGCTCGCCAAAAGAATGGCGCTAATCAGGCATTCAACAACGGCAACGTCACCACAAACTCACTGCCACAGCCCTTGCCCTCGCTGATGGCGGTGACCTTGCCGCCATGCGCCTCCACCAGCTCGCGAACCACCGTCAAGCCAATCCCCAAGCCAGAGCCGTTAAAGCCGATGGCGTGCTCATCCTGCACGTAAGGATCAAAGATAAACGGTAGCGCCTTGGCCGACACACCAATGCCGTTGTCAGCAATGCTGATCCTCAACTCATCCGCCACGCTGACAGACATCACAATGGTACCGCCCACCGCCGTGTATTTGGCTGCATTCGCCAGCAGGTTATGCAGAATTTGCGCAAGGCGCCCCGCGTCACCCATGAGCATCAAGCTGCCGTCAGGCAGGTGGGCATCGAACCGCTGATTTTTCGCGCGCATCACCGGGCCGCACGCATCAATGGCGCTTCTCAGAATCTGCAGCATGTCGACCTCCCTGCGTTCGATGTGCAGCTTGCCCGTGCTGACGCGGGACACGTCCAGCAAATCGTCCACCAGTTGTGAAATATGCTGCACCTGGCCTTCGATCAGCTCACGCATGCGCGGCAGCTGGTCGCTGGGCAGCCGGACCATGCGCTCGGCGATCATGCTGATCGGTGTTAACGGGTTACGCAGCTCATGCGCGACCATCGCCAGGATGCTTTTCTGTTGGCCCAGCGCACGCTCGGCGGTCGCCTGCAGGTCTTGGGCGCTGAGTGCCGCGATCACCAATTGCGCATTCGCCTCGCGAAGCTCCTGGTACAGGCGCTGCTCCTCCACACGCGGCAGATTGACCGCGTCTGACTGCGCGAGAAGAATCGCCAGCACCAATTGCTGATTGGCCTCGATCACCTGCTCGACGTGCTGGGTATCCACCAGACGGCTGCTGGCGTCAGTCAATTGCTGTTGCAGGGCGGCGAGTACGGCGCGCGCCTCCACGTTTTTTTGCCCAAGCAGGAACAGTTCGTGAGCAGCATTCTTCAGCTCACTGTCATTCTTACGGCCGCCGTCACTCATGAGTCGGGCTCACACATGTTTGGCTCCCGTCGAAATTTTCTTGGTCGGCCGCCCGCCCAGCAACCCTTCCTGCTCGGGCAGCATGTCGCGGATCTGCAGGCCGTTATCGTCGATGTGGTACTGGCGCAGTTGATCGGAATGGGCACTGGCGCGCACCTTGACCACCGCCATGATGCGCAGTAAACGGCTCTCGACTTCGATATAGCGCTGCACAATGATCGCGTCGGTCAGGAACGCGGTGCCGTAAGGGCTGAAACGCAGGTCGGTGTAGCGGTCTTCCAGCTCCGAGGTCATCAATACACTGACCCCCACAGCGGTCAGCGCAGTCACCATGCGTGACAGCGACTCGCGAAAGTCCGCGCGAAAGGTCGGCGCCAGCGCCAGTTCAAAGCCCGACAGCGAGTCGATGACGACGCGGGTGGCGTTCAAACGGCTGATTTCGCCGAGCAGCAATTGCACGATTTCGTCGATGGACAGGTCCGGCGAGCGGCTGTCCACCAAGCCAATCTTGTCGCGCTTGATCAACTCGGCCAATTTAGGGTTTTGCGAATGGTTGGGCCGTTGCTCAAACACCGCAATCACCCCGGTTTCGCCGTTGCGCGCGCCTTCGGCCAGGAAGGTCGCCGCCAGGATGCTCTTGCCCGAGCCTGATGGCCCGGCCACCAACAGCGAATACCCGCGAGGCAGGCCGCCACCGAGCATCTCATCGAGTGCCGGCACGCCCATTTTCAGGCGGGTGATCGGGAACGTCGATGGCGCGTCAACTGCGCGATTGATAGCAGCCGGCGGGAACACCTTGACGCCCGAAGTGGCAATACGGAAGGTGTGCAGCCCCGGCAAGGTCGGTTGGCCACGCATCTTCATAATTTCCATCTTGCGCACCATCGAGTTGCGCTCGACGCTCTGGCGCAGCCAGATCAGGCCGTCGGCCACGGTGAAAATCGGGTTGGTGTCGGTTTCGGTGAAGTATTCCCCGATCAGGAAGGTCGTCGCCTGCCACGTGGTCATCAACATGCCCAGTTGCTGGATGAACTGCGGCAGGTTGTTGTTCGGGTTGTGCTGAGTCTGGCTGGCCAGCACCACGGAGCGAAACGAGTCAACAAACACCAGCGACGGCGAATGCGCCTCGACCTCGCTGACAATGCGCCGCAACACTTCGTCCAGGTCGCCGGCCAAGGTGTCGTCGGCCAGATTGATGTAGCGAATCGACTGGTTGATCGCTTCGCTGTCGAAAAAATCGAACTGCTGCTGATAACGCAGCATCTTCAGCGGCGGCTCCCCGAGGACGGTAAAGAACAGCGCTGGGCGCTCTGGTGTGGCCAGGGCAAACATCATCTGGTGCGCCAGGGTGGTTTTGCCACACCCAGGAGGGCCTGCGATCAAGTTGAACGAAAACTCCGGCAGGCCTCCGCCCAGGACCTCGTCCAGTCCTGGCACACCCGTGGCCAGACGGTTGATAGTCACTTTGGTGCTCATGGCGAAATTTCCTGCGAAGAGGTGTCGCTCGAAGAAGGCTTCCACACGTCAACCAGCAGACGTGCGGTGAGTGAAGGCCCGATCAGCGTGGTCAGAAGCTCGTAGAGGGTTGTCAGCAACACCTCACCGAAAAACAGCGCATCGGTTTCGTTCTGCTCGACGAGTACGGATTTGAGGGCAATCAGGTCCATCGCGGCCGGCACGCTGTCATAGGTGCCGGCCAGGCGTGGACGGGGCGAGACGCACAGATGGAAGCTGCGGCGGTACAGCGCGGCGACGCCTTGCTGGCCGATAATGGGCGCCAGTGCTGCGCCCATATCCTGCAAAATGGAAACAATCGCCGTGGCGATGCTTGCAGTGTCAGCGTGCGGACCAACACGGTGCGCCAGAGAAGCTACGATCCGGCGGCTCTCTTCGCTATGCGTGGGCATGTCTGACTAATATCTGATGAACAGAGACTGATGGTACACCCTATGCCAAGGGATAGAGACCCCAGTGGCTGCAACAGGCCAATTGCGCGGATCAGGCTCCCCCTCGTTGCCATGATCGACTACCATACCGCGCCGGTTCCCAAACGGGACTAATAGGGAATTCGAAGCGCAGCCCATCGCGCCAATCGAAACTGCCCCCGCAACTGTAGGTGCTGAGCCTGCTCCACATCGCCACTGGGCATTGCCCGGGAAGGCCGGAGCGAGGCGACGACGCATCAGTCAGGAGACCTGCCGGCCCAGCTACATCACTGACCGGCGGGGTGTCCGGGAAGGCCATCCGTGCCCTGCAAAACCTGCAGCGTCCGTGGGTGTATTTCCGAGCCGTACCTCCCCTGTTGTCACGTACGGTTCTCCCGGAGATTGCCCCATGCTGCCACGCGTTACCGCCCTGATCACCGGCCTCGCCTTCTGTGGCCTGGCCCACGCCACACCGACTGCTTACCCGCTGACGGTGCAGAACTGCGGCAGCACCCTCACCTTTCAGCAAGCGCCCGCGCGCAGCGTGACCATCGGCCAGGCCGCCACCGAGATGCTCTATGCCTTGGGCGTCGCCGACACCGTGGTTGGCACTTCACTGTGGTTCAACAGCGTATTGCCGCAATTCAAGGCTCAGAACGACAACATCGAGCGCCTGGCCGACAACGAGCCGAGCTTCGAAGCGGTGATCGCCAAGCGCCCGCAACTGGTGGCCGCAGAGCTGGAATGGGTGGTCGGCCCGCAGGGCGTGGTCGGCACCCGCGAGCAATTCCACGAATTGAAAATCCCCACTTACCTGCTGCCCTCCGACTGCGAAGGCAAGGACAACCTCGTCGGCGCCGACGGCACGCGGCTGGAGCCGTTTCGCATCGACACTGTCCTATAAGAGCATCAGCCAACTGGCCGAGATCTTCGACGTACAAGCGCGCGGCCAGCAGTTGAACGACGCACTCAAGGCGCGCCTGGCCAAGTCCGTCGCCACAGCCCAAGGCAAAGGCCTCAAGCAGGCCAGCGCGCTGGTATGGTTCTCCAGCGCCGAAATGGCCAGCGACCCGTACGTGGCTGGTCACAAGGGCATTCCCGAATTCATGCTGCAAACCCTCGGTCTGCGCAACGTCGTACAGTCTGATGAAGAGTGGCCAGCCGTCGGCTGGGAAACCCTCGCCAAGGCCAACCCGACCTTCCTGGTGATCGCCCGCATGGACCGCCGCCGCTACCCGGCCGACGACCATGAAAAGAAACTCGCCTTCCTGCGCAGCGACCCCGTCACGCGCAACATGGACGCGGTGAAAAACAACCGCATCATCATTATTGACGCCCTGGCGCTGCAAGCCAGCATTCGCATGTTCGACGGCCTGGAACAACTGGCCGGCGCCATCGACGGCTACGACCTGCACAAATGATCCGCTCCCTACTCGCCCTGACACTGCTGTTGCTCGCCGTACTCGCCGGCGTGGCCATCGGCGAAACCGCCATCGAGCCGCAGGTGGTGTTGCAAGTACTCGCCAATAAACTGCTGGCCGCCGGCTACGTGCTGGACCCGATCGACGAAGGCGTGGTGTGGAACTACCGCCTGACCCGCACCCTGGTCGCCGCCGCGTGCGGTGCGGGGTTGGCCACCTGCGGGGTGATCTTGCAATCGTTGCTGCGTAACCCGCTGGCCGACCCTTACTTGCTGGGCATCAGCGCCGGCGCCTCGACCGGCGCGGTCTTGGTGGCACTGATCGGCGTGGGCGGCGGGCTGATTTCACTCTCTGCAGGTGCCTTTGTCGGGGCGATGGCGGCGTTTGCACTGGTGATTTTGCTGGCGCGCGCCAGCGGTTCTTCCAGCGGCACCGGCCAGATCATCCTCGCGGGCATCGCCGGCTCGCAGCTGTTCAATGCCCTCACCGCGTTCCTGATCACCAAGTCGGCCAGCTCCGAACAGGCGCGCGGCATTCTGTTCTGGCTGCTGGGCAACCTCAGCGGCGTGCGCTGGCCGTCGGTGTGGCTGGCGGTGCCGGTGGCGGTCGCAGGCTTGGCGGTATGCCTGTGGCACCGCCGCGCGCTGGATGCGTTCACTTTCGGCACCGACTCGGCAGCGTCGCTGGGCATTCCAGTGCGCCGCGTGCAGTTTGTACTGGTGGGCTGCGCGGCGCTGGTGACGGCGGTGATGGTGTCGCTGGTCGGCTCTATCGGCTTTGTCGGGCTGGTGATCCCCCACGCCGTACGCCTGCTGGTCGGCACCGGGCATTCGCGGTTGCTGCCGGCCAGCGCCTTGGGCGGCGCGTTGTTTTTGATTGCCGCCGATGTGCTGTCGCGCACCTTGATCAAGGGCCAGGTGATTCCGGTCGGCGTGGTCACGGCATTGGTCGGCGCGCCGGTGTTTGCGTTGATCCTGATCGGCCGGAGGAATGCGCGATGACGGTACTCAGTTGCACGGGCCTGGGTTTTAAGGTGCGCGACGCCGAGTTACTGCGTGATGTTCACCTGGACGTGGCCTTAGGCGAAACCCTCGGCATCGTCGGCCCAAACGGCTCCGGCAAATCCACCCTGCTCAAACTGCTGGCCGGGTTACGCACGCCTGCCAGCGGTGAAGTGCGCCTGGGCGGCCAACGCCTGGGCGACCTGTCCCGGCGCGCCATTGCACGACAGCTGGCGGTGGTGGAACAACAGGCCGACACCGACGACGCCATCCGCGTGTTCGACGCCGTGGCGTTGGGCCGCACGCCCTGGCTGTCGGCGCTGAGCCCGTGGGCCGGCGCAGACGACGCCATCGTCAACCAGGCCCTGCATGACGTGGACGCCACCCACCTGAGCCACCGCGCCTGGCGCAGCCTCTCCGGCGGCGAACGCCAACGCGTGCACATCGCCCGCGCCCTGGCGCAACGCCCGCAGATTCTGCTGCTGGATGAGCCGACCAATCACTTGGATATCCAGCATCAACTGGCGATCTTGAAAGGCGTGCAGGCGCTGCCGGTGACCACCCTGATTGCGCTGCATGACCTGAACCAGGCGCTCACGTGTGATCGGCTGGCGGTGCTGGATCGCGGGCAGTTGGTGGCACTGGGCAAGCCGTTGGAAGTGCTGACGCCGCAGCGTTTGCAAGACACGTTTGGCGTGCAGGCGCATTACCTGACAGACCCGTTTGATGGGGCGCAGATCTTGCGGCTGCGCTCGAACTGATGAGCTAACAGCGGACCTCACACAAAGCTCCCACATCAGGTCTTCGGCGCTATAGATACCGATGCATATGCGTCGTCTGCCACACCGGATCGGCTTCGACATCGACAATCTCAAACCCCTGCCGCAGCCAAAAATCAATCGCCCCAGGAAGAAACGGATGGGTATGCAGGTAAACCACCTCCACTCCATCCGCCCGCGCCTTGGCCTCCAGTGCGCGGTATAACTCGCCTGCCAGACCAGAACGGCGAAACGCTGGAAGTACGAACAGGCGCACCACCTCCACCGTCTTGAGGCCTTGGTAATCCAACTGCGGAAAACGGCCGTCGTAGGGCAAGTAGCCAATGGCTGCGACGATCTGGCCCTCGGCGCGAGCGATCAGGAACTGGCCGTCGCCTTGAAGGTAGGTCGCTTCAAACCGTGCCAGGTCGTCCGGCATTCCCGTGGCGCTGAGCTTGGGGAAAAGCTCGGCGCGGGCCTCCAGCACGAAGGCCAGCACCGCAGTACTGTCCGCGGCAGTGACTGCCTGGAGGACGGGCCGTTGGTTCATAAAACCTTGATCTGGGTGATCCCCACCACCTCTGCCTGCTCCAGAATCTCCTCGGGCGTCGCATCCGCAGGCGGCAGGATCAGTCCATTCTCCGCATCGCCAAAATGCAATTGCAACACATGCATCGCCGCCTCATGCAATGGCAGTTCAGGCTGTTTGAGTTCAAACACGTGGGTGCGGGGCTCGTCGTTGAACAGGTAGTTCAGGGTGTATTCGCGCATGGTGGCATCCTTGTGAGGGGAGAGAAGCAGCTGCTTATCCTGACTTATTGATCAGGTTTTAAGTTCAACCACTTCACAATCGTAGGCACGCCCTGCTGTAGACCAGCACACTATTCGCCAGCGCCACCGGAAAATGAATAAACCCATGGGCAGCTTCCGGCAGCAAGTGCGCCTCAACCTGCGCCACCGCCCCCCACCGCTCTGCCAGCAACAGCGTGTCATCCTTCAGCGGGTCCAGCTCGCCGACAAACATCAACGCCGGCGGCAACCCCGTAAAGTCGCCATACAACGGTGACACCGGCGGCTGCCGCCTTTGCTCATCACTCAACCCCGGCGTGAGCATACGCAAGGCCTCGACCATCCCCGGGCCATCCAGTAATAACGTGTCCGGCCCGGCTGCGCGTACGCTCGGCGTGCCGGTCAAATCATAAACCCCGTAATACAACACCGCCCCGCTCACCCGCGCGAGCAACTGCGGCCATTGCTTGAGCGCCAGTAACGTCGCCGCCGCCAGATGGCCGCCCGCTGATTCACCAACAATGATCACCGGCAGGTCGGCAAACTCAGGACAGTCGCCCAACAGCCAGCGAGCGGCGGCCAAGCAGTCTTCCATCAACCCCTCGACCGGCGTATCGACCGCCAGCCGATAATCCACCGACACCACCGCCACGCCGCACGCCTGCACCATGCCCAGGTTCAGGTCATCGT
Organism: Pseudomonas sp. IB20; assembly: GCF_009707325.1. Classification (NCBI taxonomy): domain Bacteria; kingdom Pseudomonadati; phylum Pseudomonadota; class Gammaproteobacteria; order Pseudomonadales; family Pseudomonadaceae; genus Pseudomonas; species Pseudomonas gelidaquae. The sequence continues at coordinate 3,399,456 of NZ_CP046103.1, forward strand.
CCATCTGCGCATTGCCGATCACCCAGCCACCGCCGTGGATATCCAGCACCACGCCTTTGGGTTTACCCGCCGGCCGCAGGATGCGCACGGGTACCGAGCCCACCAGATGGGTTTGCGCCGCCGGGGCCTTCTTGAGCGTTTGACTGACGCGCAGCAGCGCCTGGATCACACGCGGCGTGATGCGGTTGCGGATTTTAAAGCGCGGCAACCAGGCGAGCTTTTTATTAAAGCCGCGCATCTCGGCCAGCTCCGGCTCGCTGGCAGGCCAGGGGGTGTGCGCCATCAGCGGTTATTGCGAAGAATCGAGAAATTCAACGCCGCCGCCACACTCAGCCACGCCAGGTAGGGGAACAGGATCAGCCCGGTGATCACGTCCAAACGCAACGCCATCACCACCAGCGCCGCCACCACCAGCCACAGCAGCACTATCACCACCATCGCGGCGAAGATGCGATGCGCGCCGAAAAACACCGGCGTCCACAGCGTATTCAACGCAATCTGCGCGGCCCACAAGCCCAAAGCCAGTTGGCTGCCGGGGATCATGGTCAAGCGGTAACCGGCCCAGGCGAGCAGCAGATAGATGACCGTCCAGGCCACCGGGAACAGCCAGTTAGGCGGTGTGAAGCTGGGTTTGACCAGGGCTTCGTACCACTGGCCGGGTTTGAAAATGATGCCGGTGCTGGCGGCAGCGCCGCAGGCGATGAGGAAAATAAGCAAGATCATGAGCTGTCCTTGGCTGGTGTCAGCGGTCAGGGTTCATTTCAGGATAAGACGCCTGGGGAGTGGGTAAAAGTTCACACAGAATCAGGCGCCACAATCTTCAGCCACGGCCAGCGCGCCTCGCCGCAGGCGATGAGGAAAATAAGCAAGATCATGAGCTGTCCTTGGCTGGTGTCAGCGGTCAGGGTTCATTTCAGGATAAGACGCCTGGGGAGTGGGTAAAAGTTCACACAGAATCAGGCGCCACAATCTTCAGCCACGGCCAGCGCGCCTGATAACTCCTGGCCTTGGCCGCAAACAACTCCGGCTCGCGGTGATGAGGATTAATCCGCAGCACACCCTGCGCCACATCCTCCAACCCATACGGCGCATACACTTCACCCGTTTCAATCTCCAGCCCGATGCACGTGCCCGCCACCAAGTAGCGATCAACGCCTTGTTTAGCCGTGTGCAACTGCGGATAAGGCCGACCAAAGCGCTCGCCGTACCAAAGGTGCACCCGCGCCTGGTTCTTGACCTCGACGTTGACGCCCAAATCCTGAAACAACTGCTCGGCCGAGCGGATGACTCTGTCCTCAGCCTCGTAGGACAGGTCCGTATCGAAGTAGAAAACGTCGTAGTCCTTTACGCCTTGGGCGACAGGAAGGTTCGACTGATGATTCCACACCGCCTGGAACAGGCAGCCGGCCGTGAGCATGCACTGGTCAACGCCGAGGGCGGGCAGGCGCGCTGTGATTTCGGCGTTGATGGGGTTGACCATGGCCAGTTCAAGCAGGGTTTTGACGGTCAATGTCATGAGCGTTCCTGTGTATTCAGCGCCGTTAGAACCTCCGACGCTACACCACGTGTGGAGTGGGTTTCGTTACTGCAATGTTTCTATACACGCTGAGCGGTAAGCGCCTTGCCCGGTTGCCTACGCTTACGTCAGAATCCGCCGGCTTGTGCGCTTGGGTGGTGGTCTCTAAGGTTGGCCGGTCGCTGAATTTCTCGGCGATCGGGTTTAGTAGCCCGAGCCCCCTCACCAAAAGTGCATGAGCTTCATCAGTAGGACTTATTTGTCTGTACTTGATGGTGGCTGTGCGCAGGGCGCCCTCGTGGCGCGCCGGGTCACGGATGCGCTGGAGTGGCCGTCTCAAGGCTGATCGGGTTTAGTAGCGATGGGGTTGTAGCCCAAGCAAGGAACTTAACGACGGTTAACGTCACACAGGATTCAACCACCCTCTTCACCGTCGTCCCCGACGCCAGCCCAACAGCTACGAAACCTTCACCTGCGTCAGCACACTACTGCTCGACCTGTCCGAAGACCTGTGCGGCAAACACCGCGCCATCGCACTGGCTATCCACCCACTGAGCGAACTGGGCGTACTGCTCACGGCCAGACTTCTGGACCACGAAGCGCCCTGCCCTGGCTGATTATCAGCCCTTCAACGCACCCGCCCAATTTTGCTTTTTGGAGAGCTGTGTGAGCGCCAGCGCGCTGATGGCGCTGCCTTCAATTAGCGCCAGGGTAGTGATCCACGTACTGAATGGTGAAGTCGGGGTAGTGATCGACGATCTGGATCTTGTAGTCCGGGTAGTGATCGACCATTTTCCATTTGCCGGCTGAGTCAGGGTAATGATCTACCCGCTGTACCTTGAGGTCAGGGTAGTGGTCAACAACCTTAACCTTGTAGTCGGGATAGTGATCGACGAACTGGATGTTGCCGTAAATTTTCGACACATCGACACCCGAAGCCGCCGAAGCGCAGAAGGTGCAGGTCAGCAGCAGTGACGCCAGAGAAACTTTAAACATGACAGCCTCATCCTGAGAAATCAAAGGTGCCCAGTCTAACGACCTGCGCGCAAATTGCACCGCAAAACGCCCTATCTAGCTAATGCTCAACCCTTCAACTCACCCGCCCGATTACTCGCCGCGTCGTCGTAAGCCACATACAGCGACTCAGCGATCTGGCTTTTGATGGCCTTAGTGGATTCCAGCCCCAACACAAAACCTTCGGCTTTGCCGCCTGCGCGGTTGAGTTCTTCATGGGTGGAGGCGCCGGTGATGGCGTCGAGGAGCTTGGCCGCGTGAGGGCCTACGCCTTTGGGGAGGGAGATTTGGTCGATGGACATCAGCGATACCTTTGAGAAGAGAGGTCGGTAGTGCGTGGAACCACTACCGGGCCCCCATGGTAGACCGGTATGCACATCGACGGGCTGTTTTCAGCTCAACGCCTCAGTTGCTTATCAAACAGACAGCGCCACATCGACGGTTAAAAAGCCCTGCCCGCACAAGATGCAGGGCCAGGGCCAAAGTGGGTCAAGCGATTAGAAGGCGGGTAAATGCCCTTTCCTGCCTTGAGGGCGAAGATCAATTGGAAGGCGGGCGTGGAAAGGCAGAGCAGGAACAGGGCGCGGGAAGCGGTTTTCATTGTTGTTATCTTCCTTGAATTTGGTGGCGCATCATTACCTAAAATCCTATCGGCGGCTGATAAGCTGGCAAAATCGACCAATCAGACGTTCATGTCGATCAGTCCGCTAGTCCCTCTCATGCTCGGCCAGCCGGCATGAATGTCCCGCAAGTGGGGCAGTCAACGCCGTCGCTCGCCATTTGCATAACCCCCTCGCCGAACGTTGGGCAAACCTGCGCCGCCATCTCGCATGGAGATCCGAGAATGAGCTCGCCCCCCATAACCGGGAGCCATTTCTCGCAGCAACGCGGCTCGCGATGAAACGGCAACTGCCACTAGCGCAGCGCATGCTCACAATTAGCGCGCCCTAGCTCACCCCCCTACAAAATACCTGTACAGAAATAGCGCTACGCATTTTTACAGCGTTCGCAGGATTCTATCGGCCCCAAGATGGCCTTGGGCTGTATCGCCGCCAAACAGTCGTCAGCCCGATAGCCAGGCCTCTATTTCTGGCGCTTGCCAGAAATCGGAGGTTACTGACCGTTCATCGGGATTGAGTGATGTCATAAAGACATCGCATCAATATAGTTGTACAAGACTTGTACAAGAATAAATGCTTGTACAAGTTTCGGCTAGCCAGGATATAACGTCGCTACTCGTTGCTGTCGAACAAAGAATACCTGCGCAGGATGCGGACCAAGGGCGAATACATACCCTTGCAGGTGTCCCTAAATTGTTCCTCCCATTACGCAGGTACACCATGCCATCGCACACTCCCCGGCTCTCTACACGGACCACTCTCTATGCCGGCTATGCCAGCCTGCTCGCGTTTATGTTGCTGATCGCCGCTATCTCGCTGTACGCCCTGGCTAACAGCAATAAGGACTTTTCTCGCTACGTTAATGGCATTGATGCACGCACCCGCCTGGCCAACACACTAAACGACGCCGCCGCCCAGCGCGCGATTGCCCTGCGTAACATCGCCTTGAACAGCAATGTCACCGCGAGAGGACAGCAGCGGGGTGCGATTGCCGTCAACGAACAAATGGTGGCCAGCAGCCTCGCCGCGCTACGCCAGGCAATTGATAGCCATGATGATTTGTCGCCCAAAGCACGTGAACTGTTCTCAACCATCGAGCAGGTCGAGAGCCGCTACGAACCAGTAGCGCACACCATTGCCGAACACCTGTTCAAGGGTGAAAACGACGAGGCCCTGCGCATGGTCAGCGAGCAGTGCACACCATTACTGGCCGAGCTGACCCAGGCAATTGGCGAATACCTGCGCTACACCAACCAGAAGGCAGACCTGCAGGTCAGCGAAAATGACGCGCACTATCTATCACAACGCAACCTGCTGCTCGCCATTACTGCGCTAGCCGTCTTACTAGCAGCGGTACTGGGCTACCTCATCAGCCGCAACCTGCTGCGCGCGCTGGGTGCCGAACCGAGTGAGCTCAACCAGCTCGCCCAACGGGTTGCCCAGGGCGATCTGCGCGTTAGCGAGCGCACGATTGAGCCACCACAAGCCAGCATCATGGCCGCCCTGCTGAGCATGCAGGAGAACCTGCGGGACATGACCAAGGGCATAAACCTGTCCTCACAGACCGTGGCCGATTCCAGCCAGGAGCTTAGCCAATCGAGCCTGAGAAACGCCGAAAGCGTGGCCATGGCACAGTGCGAGGTCGAGCAGATCGTCACCGCCGTTCACCAAATGGCCGCCACCGTGCAGGATGTCGCGCGCAATGCCGAATCCGCCGCCAGTGCCGCCAGCGAGGCCGATAGCGCGGCCCTGCACAGCCAGCAGAAGGCCAAAGATGCCGTCAACATGATCGGCGAGCTGGCCGAGACAATCGAACAGTCCAACATGGCCATGGTCCGGTTGAAGGATGAAACCGGCAATATCGGCGGCGTACTTGAAGTGATCAAGTCGGTGGCCGACCAGACCAACCTGCTGGCCCTCAATGCAGCCATCGAAGCTGCCCGTGCTGGCGAGGCCGGACGCGGCTTCGCGGTGGTAGCCGACGAGGTGCGCAGCCTGGCAAAGCGTACCCAGAAGGCCACCTCAGAGATTGAGGGACTGATCGCCAGTCTGCAGAAAATTGCCGACGAGACCTCGCAGCATATGCAACGCTGCAAGCGCTCCAGTGCGCAGTCGGTGTCCGGCGTTTCCGAGGCCGGTGACGCGGTAAGCACGATCGTCACCATGATCGAGCGGATCAACGGCATGAACCACCAAATCGCCGCTGCCGCCGAGCAGCAGAGTACCGTTGCCGAGCAGATCAGCCGGGGCATCGTGACCGTCAGCGAAAGCGCCGAGCAATCCGCTGCAGCCTTCCGCAGCGCTCAGCAGGAAAGCGAAGGGCTGGCACGCACCAGCGTGACATTGCGAGAGAACATTTCGCGCTTTCAGCTCTAGGGGCTGTTGCCGTTTCATCGCGAGCCGCGTTGCTGCGAGAAATGGCCCCCGGTTAGGCGCAGGACGCAGGTAATGGTCCGAGTCCTGCAAAAAACATCAGGGGCTATTTCCTTCGCAACCCTATGGCCTGACCCCAATTTTGCAATACCTGCCATTTTTGAGTGTCTGCTTTTGGCCGAATGCTGCCCCTCATGACAGGCAGCAATCGACCCATTGCAGCCCTTCGCATCCGGCAGAGGTCGGCCAAAAGTAATGCTAGTCAGCATCAATGAAATAGAGTCTACCGTATGGCGAAAGTGTTGGAGACAAGCCTTCCACCCTCTCCCATCGACACGTTTCAAACCACTCCTGCGCCACCACATCGCCGTTGCGATCCGTCGCAATGGTTGTATAAGGTGAAGCCGAGCCAGCTTCAGGGAAGTACGGCCCATCCTGATAAAACACGCTGTCAGGCTTGCCACACCCCCCGCACCGCCGCATCAGCAATACCCGCCACTCGCCAGGAGCCCTGCAATGGATTTAAAGTTCAGCCACGTCGACGTCTTGGTCGAGAACCTCGAAGAGGTGTGCGCCTACTACGCAAAGATTCTCAACGCCAAAATTTCCAAAACCCAGGTCTGGGATCGCGGCGGCCTGCAGGTACGTTTTGCGATTGCACTGATGGGCCAGGAGCGTTTCATGCTGGTTCAGCCATTGACGGGCAACTTGCGCGAGCTGTTGGACGCACACGGCGAAGGGATGATCTACCGGCATTGCTACACCACACCGGACATCGAAACAGCCTACGCCGAATTGATCGCCACCGGGGTGCAACCGGAGGATGAAAACGGCAAGCCGTTGACCCTTGAGGACCTGCGGTCGCCGGATGGGAAACGCATCATCTGGTTGCCCAAGCGCTTCGGGTATTTCTCTATCGAGATTCTGGAGGAGAAGGCGTTGGAGGCGTTTATCGAAGACGCATTCGCCTGAAACGGCGTTGCATTGAGCGCCGACATGGGGATTACTGTAAGCCGCGGCCTGTTCCGAGATAGCCCGCCATGTTTGAACTCGCCTCCCTCCTCACCTACCTCGCCGTGGTGATCGGTCTGTTCCTGATCCCCGGCCCTCGGTATTGCTGGTACTCACTCGCACGCTGCAAGGCGAGCGTAAGGTCGGCATCGCCACCGGGTTGGGGGGTGGCAACAGGCGACCTGATTCATACGCTGTGCGCGGCACTGGGTTTGTCGGCGATCTTGATGACCTCGGCGGCGGCGTTTAACGCAGTGAAGTGGGTGGGCGCGTCGTACCTGATTTATTTAGGCGTGCGGGCGTTTATGGCCAAAACCGGCACACACGCGCGGCTTGAACTGCCTGCGGTCACGCCACGCCAGGCGTTCTTCCAGGCTGCGTCGCTGGGAAGGTAAAATCATCGGCACGCTGTTTATGGGGCTGGGGCTGAAAGTGGCGTTTCAACAGCGATAGGACGGCACGATGAAGTTTCATGGTTTCGCACTCGGGCATATAGAAGTTGAGGTCGAGGGTCGGGCATGCGACCTGCACAATTTTTATGTTGCCCGCGCCATCCATTACGAGCTATCGTCTGACGCGAAAATAAACCTCAACGTCGTGGACAGCGGGAGCTTGATGTTCTGGAAGAACGTCGTCACTGGCGAATGGGCGCTTTACTATGACTTTTATTAAAAACACCCAAGAAACAGATGATTAAGCGCTAACTTATTGGAACCCCTTAATGCCTTCCCCAAAACGCGACATCGCCCGCCTCGAACGCCGCCTGGTCGCCACACTCACCGAAGCCTGTGAAACCGCCAAAGCCGAAATTCCAGGCTTCGACTGGCTGACCCACACCGTCGACTACGCCGCCTTCCCCCAAAGCCTGCGGGTGACCTGGGTGTTCGATACCCGCGCCAATCAGGACCACGCCCTGGCAACTGGCGCCGACCAACGCATGCGTGAGCTGACTGCGGCGGCGCTGCACGAGGCCGAGGTGACGGCGGTGAACATTGATCGCTGCGTGCGCTTCGACTCCGAGCAAGCATGCAGCGCCCAGCATGGCGGCGATTGGCGCCGACGCCTCGGTTGAGGGACGCGACGCTGTTCAACTGTGGGAGCTGGCTTGCTTTCGTGGCGAGCGGGCTTGCCGTGTTTTCCTAGAAGCCGCCCCCCATCTACTGGATAATGCCGCCTCGCCTTTCTCCGATAAGGACATCCCCCGTAATGAAGTTGCCCGCCCTCCTCCTGGCTGCGGCGTGCGACCAGGGCGACTATAAGACCTCCCGCGTGTTTATCGAGGACCTGGGCGTGGCGCTGACGCTGGAGTTGACGTCGAGCGAATCGCATTATGTGAATGAGATAACGGCGTTAGAGGTGGTGCGCTAGTCGGTTAGTCAGCACTGGCGCCCCCCTTGTGGCGAGCAGGAGGGGACGCCTGCGCTTTTATTTGGCGAACGCGTACTCGCCGCCCTGCTCCACCGCCTTGCGATAAGCCGGCCGCGCCTGGAAGCGTTGCACCCATGCGGCAAGGTTCGGGTAGGCCTGCAACTTGCCTTGGGCCTTGGCGATTTCGCCGATGAAGCTCAGCTGGATATCCGCACCGCTGAGTTCGTCACCCATCAGGTACGGCGTATCCGCCAGCACATCGTTCAGGTAGCCCAGGTAGTTAGCCACTTCCGATTCGATACGCGGATGCAACGGCGCGCCCGCTTCACCGAGGCGCCCGACGTAGAGGTTGAGCATCAGCGGCAGCATGGCCGAGCCTTCGGCGAAGTGCAGCCATTGCACGTATTTGTCGTAGGTGGCCGTGGCCGGATCGGGTTGCAGGCGGCCTTGGCCGTGACGGCGGATCAGGTAGTCGATGATTGCGGCGGATTCGATCAGCACCAGCGCGCCGTCTTCGATCACCGGGGATTTGCCCAGTGGGTTGATGGCCTTGAGTTCAGGCGGAGCAAGGTTGGTTTTCGGGTCGCGCTGGTAGCGCTTGATCTCGTAAGGCAGGCCGAGTTCTTCGAGCAGCCATAGGATGCGTTGCGAACGCGAGTTGTTGAGGTGGTGGACGGTGATCATAAGGGCTCCGCTGTACACGAGTGGGTATTAAGGTAAGAGACTACGCTGTCGCGCTGGAGTGCCATGGATTAATTCGCAACCATCGCCCACAGCGACGCGCCAGCCGTCTTTGAATGCCCGCTCGCCCCAAGGAAGTATGAGCAGTTCAACTGAGAAAATGGATCAGCCCAGCCGAAAACGCGCAGTGTTTTCGCTCAATGCCCGGCTGCCTTTGCTCAACGTATCCGCCGCCTGGTTCACCGCGCGCGCGCCGTCGAGCAAGCGCCCTGCGGCCTGATCGACCTGCTGGATATTGCCGCTGACCTCATCCGCCGTCGTCGCCTGTTCCTCCACCGCCGCCGCAATCTGCGCCAGGGTGTCGGTGACGTTTTGCACCGCGCCGGCAATCTCGCCCAGGCGTGTGCCCAGGCCGGTGACGGACTCGGCATCGGTCAGCGCCTGGTCACACGCGGCGCCCATCAGCGTGACCGCCTGGCTGACCGTCGCACGCAGGCTGTCCACCGTGCTGGCGATTTGCGCCGTGGAGGCCTGGGTGCGTTGCGACAGGCTGCGCACTTCGTCCGCGACCACAGCAAACCCACGGCCCTGCTCGCCTGCGCGGGCGGCTTCGATGGCGGCGTTGAGCGCCAGCAGGTTGGTCTGTTCGGCAATGCCGCGAATGGTGTCGACCACCGACTGAATCTGCTGCCCTTGCTGGCTCACTTGCTCCAGGGCATTGGCGGTGTCGGTCAGGCGCTGGTTGAGTTGCTGAATACTCGCCGTGGTGCGCTGGCTGTCACGGCTGCTGTCTTCGGCGATGCGCCGGGTTTGCTGCGCACTGCCCGAGGCCTGCTCACAGCTTTTGGCGACGCCCATCGAAGTGGCGGCCAGTTGCGTGGCGGCGGCGGCAATCTGGCTGATTTGGTATTGCTGGTCTTCGACTTCGGTCAGGGTGCTGCCCGATTGCGCGTTGAGGGTGTGCACCGCCGAGCCGAGCTGCTGGGTCTCGTGGTTAACGCCCAACAAGCTGGTGCGCAACTGCACCACGGCGACGTTGAGTGCCGTGCTGATCGCCGCGAGCTCATCGCGGCCTTCCACCGCCACTTCGACGCACAGGTTGCCGTCGCGCAGGGACTCGGCAAGCGTGGTGATGCCACTGGCACTGCGGCGGATCGAGGCTTGCAGGCAGATGAACAAGTACAGTGCAGCGAGCGCCAGCAGGCTGAACGTCGCCACCACCGGAATAAACTGTTTAAGTGAGCGGTCGCGGTAATAACTCAAGCGCTCGTCCAGCGAATGCAGCGACTGGCTGCGCAACGCGCCCAATGCACCGAGGATGCTGTCGACACTGCGATCAAACGCTGTGGTGTCGAGCTTGATGGTGCCGCCAAATACGCCGTCGTCCAGGGTTTTGAGTTCACTGTCGAGCAATTGCAGGCTGGTGTCGTATTGCGCCGCCCACGGTTCAATTCCGGGGTACTGCTTGGCTTTGAGCGAAGCGGCGGCCTTGACCAACTGCTCCCGCGCATCGCCGATACGGCCGCGCAGGTCGCGCATCTGCAAACGACTTTGCAAAGTGAACTGGCCCGACGCAATCGACGACTGCCCAACGCTGGCCGTGCGGCCGATGCGCTCGATCAGGTCCGGCGTGTGCTGGGTGGAGATCTGCATCAACAAGTAGGTTTCCAGCCACGGGTCGAGGATCAGCCCAGCGTCCTGGGTGATCTGCTCGCGCAGGGTTTGCATGGCGGTCAAGGCGGCGGTGAAGCGGTCGTAACCGTCCGGCCACCAACCCACCGTGCGCAGTGACTGGGTGTCCATGCCCTTGACCGTCGCCTGCAATGCTTCAAAACGCGCCAAGGTGTCGGCGCTGGCGTTCTGGGTCTTGAGCGCATCGCCCAGGGCTTGCAGGCTGTGCACGATGATTGGGCTGCCGGCATCGACCTTGTCCATCGCCGCTTGGGCCGCAGCGGTTGGGGTGTGCAGGATATCCAGCGCTTTCCAGCGCGCCGCCTGGTTGCGCTGCGCCGTCAATTGGCCATCCAGCGTGTCCAGGGCCAGCAGTTGGTGAACGCCGGACTGCTCGCTGGAAATCACCGCTAATTTGTCGCGATAGTCCTGGCCGATCAGCCATAGGCTCCCGGCCAGGGGCAGCATAAACAGGAAAAACAGGATCTGGAACTTGCGCGCAAAACCGAAACGGCCAAGCAGGCGGATACCCGGTGATAAAAGACTGTGCATGGCCGACCCACTCCCCCAAACAACCTGGATATGACTAGAAGCAAAATGCCATGTCATTGATTGGGAAGGCACTAGCAAGATACGGGCCGTTGGTACCGGGCCGCGAAATAGGCGGCTTGGCGACTTGAAAGCGCAGTGGCATGCGCGAAAATGGGGCAAAAGCACTCAGTGCGTAGAGTACTTCAAGCGGACAATGGGGTGTGGTTGGTGGCGTCGGTGCCGGCGAACTATTTGACGAGCATGTACTGACTGAAATTATTAATGTGATCATCCAGATTATCCTCAAGCATCATCCGGTACTGGTCACAGAAATACTTCAGCATCGCTTCCCGCGCATCGGCCATTTCGGCGCCGGACTTGAAGTTGCGCGCACTGGCCCAGGCGTTAAAGCGCGTGGTGCCGAACATCATCGAGGCGCTGACCTCGCCGAGGTTTTCACAGGTCTTGAGCTGCTCGTTCGACAGTTCGATGTGTGCATCCGCACGGTCGTAGAAGGCTTGGTCGGTGGCTTCGGCCATGGTGGGGTTCCTGGGTGATCGAATAATGGCGGCTATTGGAGCATATCCGGCCGCCGTAGAGGAGACGCCCCCGGGTGGAGGCGCCTTGAACATCAAGCCAGTGCGAGCACCACCCGCTCAAGCCCGATGCCGAACCCCGCGCCTTCTCGGTAAGCGCCGCCGCCAACCACTTGCTGCTGCGCACCTAACGCGGGGCAACGCACCTCGAAGCCATTGCCCTCCAGGTAGTAACTCAGCCCGCGTTTCACCGCCAGGTTGAGCTCGTAATCGAGCCCCAGCGTGTCCAGAAAACCGCTGCACAGCGCCTGGCTGCGCTGCAACGCCGACACCGGGTCAGGGCTGAGAATCTCGACCCCCAACTGGGTGAATTCACGATAACGACCGGCTTGCGGCCGCTCATACCGGTAACACCGCGCCACGTAGAAAAACATCGCCTCCTCTCGCCCGCCCAGTAACTGCGCGTTGCGCTCCTGGAACAGCGCAGTGGCTTCCGGGATCAGGCAGCAGGGTCGGCCCGCCTTGTCATCAAAGGCCCACATCTGCCCGATGATTTCACTGCCGCCGGCTTTTTCGATAAACGTATCCTGGCCCCACAGGGCCGGCACGATGGCTTCTTCAGCGCCCGCTTCGATGAAGATAGCTCCGAAAACGGCCCTCTATCTCACGCATCGCTGCGGCTTCTTTACCCGTCACTATTTGGGTTCCACGTAGCATAGTCATGTGTTGTATCTCCATTATTTACAGGCAATAAAAAAGGCGCCGTGGGCGCCTTAGGTGATGGTTCATTGAGTGATCAGAGGTTCTGGTCAATCAGTGAGCGCAAGCAACCGCGGCACCTTGGGCAAGGTCCGTGGTGGTGGTGGCGGTTGCTTTGCGAAAATTGAGTCATGGGCGATCCTTGCACAGTCAGACGAAGCATCAAGCCCAATCCACCGCGCCTGCTGTTCAATCTCTTGCACCTTCGCCTGCGGCACTGCCTGGCGCGCCTGCTCGAAGCTGGCCAGGGTCTTGTGCTTCTGACGCAGCATGCGTTGCCATTTGGCCAGGAACACCGGGCTGCGCGCCTGCATTTGCAGCGGGCCGAAGTACAGTTCCTCATCGGTGTAGGTCACAGGCGTAGCACGCTCGGCGACGATGATTTCGTAATAGAAGCGATTCTCCTGCAGCAGCTCTTCAAGCAGGATGCGGTAGCCGTTTTCCATTAACCATTGGCGCAGCGGTTGCTCGCCGCCGTTGGGTTGCAGGACCAGGCGTTCCTGGCCGCTCAGGTGCGCTTTGCCGCTGTCGAGGATGTCGCGGATGGTCTCGCCGCCCATACCGCAGAGGCTGATCGCGGTGATCCCATCACAAGGCTTGATCGCCGCCAGCCCATCCGCCAGGCGCACGCTGATGTGCTGCTCCAGGCCGTTGTCACGCACGGTGCGTTCGGCCGCGTGAAAGGGCGTGGTCGCCACCTCCCCCGCCACCGCCGCAGCGATCACGCCACGGCGCATCAATGCCACGGGTAGGTAGCCGTGGTCCGAGCCGATATCGGCCAGGCGCGCATCGGCCGGCACATGCGCCGCCACACGCTCCAGGCGCATGGACAATGTGTGTTCGTTCACCGTTTGTTCCTTATCAGCACAACATTACTCACCCGAAAAACGATCCCGGCTGTTGGTCAGGTGCAACACCATGGCCGCCCGTGCGGCGTCCGGGTCCTGGCGTTTGATCGCATTGAAGATCGCCTCATGCTCCAGGTTCGCCAATTGCCCCAGCTTGGCGAAGTCCGCGCCGCCGCGTTCGGCGCCTTTGACCTGGGTGCGCGGGATCATCGCACTGCCCAGGTGCAGCATGATTTCGGTAAAGAAGGTATTACCGGTGGCCTCGGCGATCAGCTGATGAAAGCGCTGGTCTTCTTCCACGCAGCTGTCGTTGTTGGCCAGCGAAGCTTGGTAGTCGTCCAGCGCTTCGCGCATGCGCACCAGTTGCCCATCAGACCTGCGCAAGGCGGCCAGCGCCACGGCTTGCACTTCCAGGCCCAGGCGCAGCTCGAGCATGTTGCGCACGCTGGCGACCGTGTCCACATGCAAGCGCAAGCCTTGCTGGGCGTGTTGCGCCAGCACAAAGGTGCCGATGCCGTGGCGCGTCTCGACCAAACCTGACGCCTGCAACTTGGAGATGGCTTCGCGCACCACCGTCCGGCTCACGCCGTGCTCAAGCACGATGGTGGATTCGGACGGCAGTTTTTCACCGGGTTTGAGCTGGCCGAGCAGGATGCGCTGGGTCAGCGTATCGACTACGCCTTGGGCCAGGTTGTTGGAACGTCGACGGACAAGGGTTCCGTTTTCAATGGGCATCGCGAGGGTCCACGGGGTTGGGCTGGAGGGAGCTTAACACCGCGCTTGGCGGCGACGTTGGGTTGATTGAAAAAACGCTCTACTTGTATGACAACCAATCTGATCAACCCATCACCCACTGCATGCCGCGATCGCTCTGGCGGGGATATTCAGGTTCCATCAACATGCCTTAAACATCAACAAACCCAAGCAAACACTGAGTAAATAACCAAAATAGCTATTCAACCATCGTGCTTATAAGAACAAATACACGCCGCCCCACATTGCGCAGCACAAAAAACCACTTGTATGATGTCTATCAACAAAACACGCAAACCCGCATAAAAATAATCAGGGGGAGTTTTGAATTGTGAACAATTCAAGCCATGCATCTGTCGCTCCACACAGTGATTCAGTCCTCGCGCGTGCCGTGAGCAAAGTGAAGGGCCATGTGCTCCCACTGTTCGTGATCATGTTCATCCTCAACTACATCGACCGGGTCAACATCGGCTTTGTACGCACGCACATGGAGCATGACCTGGGCATCGGCGCGGCGGCCTACGGCCTGGGTGCCGGGCTGTTCTTCATTGGCTACGCGCTGTTCGAAGTGCCCTCCAACATGCTGCTGCAAAAGGTCGGCGCGCGTATCTGGCTGACCCGCATCATGTTCACCTGGGGCATCGTCGCGACCTTGATGGCGTTCATCCAGAACGAAACCCAGTTCTACGTCCTGCGCTTCCTGCTCGGCGTGGCCGAAGCCGGGTTCTTCCCGGGTGTGATCTATTACTTCACCCGCTGGTTGCCTGGCGTGGAGCGCGGTAAAGCCATTGCGATCTTCCTGAGTGGTTCGGCGGTCGCGTCACTGATTTCCGGCCCATTGTCGGGCGTGCTGTTGCAGATCGAAGGCTTCGGCTTCCACGGCTGGCAATGGATGTTCGCCATCGAGGGCCTGGCCTCCGTGGCGCTGGGGTTCTTTGTGTGGTTCTGGCTCGACTCCAAACCCCACGACGCCAAATGGCTGACCCGCGAAGAACAGGACACTTTGGTCGGCGCCATCGACCAGGAACAGCGCGAGCGGGAAGCGCTGACCACGGTCAAACCGACCATCGGCAAGCTACTCAAAGACCGCCAGATCCTGCTGTTCTGCGCCCTGTACTTCTGCATCCAGCTGACGATTTACGCCGCGACGTTCTGGCTGCCGAGCATCATCAAAAAGATGGGCGACCTGAGCGACGTGCAGGTCGGGTTCTTCAACTCGATCCCATGGCTGATCTCGATCATCGCCATGTACGCCTTCGCATCACTGTCGGGCAAGTTCAAGTTCCAACAGGCCTGGGTCGCCGCCGCGCTGTTGATTGCCGCCGCGGGCATGTTCATGTCCACCACCGGCGGGCCGATTTTCGCCTTTGTGGCGATCTGCTTTGCAGCCATCGGTTTCAAGTCCGCCTCGTCACTGTTTTGGCCAATCCCCCAGGGCTACCTGGACGTGCGCATCGCCGCCGCCGTGATCGCGTTGATCAACTCCATCGGCAACCTGGGCGGCTTCGTCGCGCCAACCACCTTTGGCTTCCTGGAACAGACCACCGGTTCGATCCAGGGCGGCCTCTACGGCCTGGCCGGCACCTCGGTGCTGGCGGCGATCCTGGTGTTCTTTGCCAAGACTTCGCCCGCTGCCGCGCTGGCCTCGCCAAGCGCTGTGCCGACGGGCGCCGCCATCAGCAAACCTCTTTGAGCCTATTTAGGAACTTGCCATGAACACTCCCGTAGTCACCCATTTCCACGTCATCCCGGTGGCGGGCCACGACAGCATGCTGCTCAACCTGAGCGGCGCCCATGGGCCATTCTTTACCCGCAATATCGTGATTCTCAAGGACAGCAGCGGCAATACCGGCGTGGGCGAAGTACCCGGCGGTGAACGCATCCGCGAAACCCTGGAAGACGCGCGTAGCCTGGTGGTCGGCCAGCCTATCGGCCAGTACCAGCGCATCCTCAATCAGATGCGCAGCACCTTTGCCTCTCGCGACGCCGCCGGGCGAGGCCTGCAAACCTTTGACCTGCGCATCACCATTCATGCCGTCACCGCCATGGAAGCCGCCCTGCTCGACCTGCTGGGGCAATTCCTCGACGTGCCGGTGGCGGCCCTGCTCGGCGAAGGGCAGCAGCGCGATGCGGTGAAAATGCTCGGTTACCTGTTCTACGTCGGCGACCGCACGGCCACTGACCTGGCTTATCGCAACGAGGCTGACGCCGATGACGACTGGTTCCGCTTGCGTCATGAGCAAGCCATGACTGCCGAATCCGTGGTGCGTCTGGCCGAAGCCGCCAAGGCCAAATATGGTTTCAATGACTTCAAGCTCAAAGGCGGTGTCTTGAGTGGCGATGAAGAAATCGAAGCGGTCACCGCCCTGGCCGAACGCTTCCCGGATGCGCGCATCACCCTCGACCCGAACGGCGCGTGGTCACTCAAAGAAGCCATCCGCTTGTGCCGCGACCAACACCACGTACTCGCCTATGCCGAAGACCCGTGTGGCGCAGAAAACGGCTACTCGGGCCGCGAAGTCATGGCTGAATTTCGCCGTGCCACGGGCCTGAAAACCGCGACCAACATGATCGCCACCGACTGGCGCGAAATGGGCCACGCGATCCAACTGCAATCGGTGGACATTCCGCTGGCCGACCCACACTTCTGGACGATGCAAGGCTCGGTGCGCGTTGCGCAGATGTGCAATGAATGGGGCCTGACCTGGGGCTCGCACTCCAATAACCACTTCGATATTTCCCTGGCGATGTTTACCCAGGTCGCGGCCGCCGCACCGGGGGAAATCACCGCCATCGACACCCACTGGATCTGGCAGGACGGCCAGCACCTGACCAAAGAGCCGCTGAAAATCGAAGGCGGCTACGTCAAGGTGCCCACCAAGCCTGGGCTGGGCGTTGAGATCGATATGGACGCCGTGGCGAAAGCCCATGAAGTCTACAAAGGCATGGGCCTTGGGGCGCGGGATGACAGCGTGGCGATGCAGTTCTTGGTTCCGGGGTGGCGCTTCAATAACAAGCAGCCGTGCCTGGTGCGCTAAGGCTTAAGGGCAACGGAGGTCAATGTGGGAGCTGTCGAGCTTTAGCGAGGCTGCGAAAGCAGTGGTTCAGGCGATATATCTATTGGCTCTGCCGCCGTCTTCGCAGCCTCGCTAAAGCTCGACCTGTCGAGCTTTAGCGAGGCTGCGAAAGCAGTGGTTCAGGCGATATATCTATTGGCTCTGCCGCCGTCTTCGCAGCCTCGCTAAAGCTCGACAGCTCCCACATTTGATCGGCGTTGTTATCGCTGATCAGGGCTTACCGACGGCTGCTGGCTTAGCCCTTGCCGCCTGATTGACAGCCAACGGCTGCACAGTGAGCTCAACCCCTAACGCCAGCATCAGCTTCTGGACCGTCTCATAGCGCGTTTTCGAGCCGCCTTTGAGCGTCTTGTACAGGCTCTCCCGATTAACCCCCGCAGCCTCGGCAACCTTGTTCACACCTTGGGCTTTAACGACCTCGGCAAGCGCCTTCATGAGCACCTGCGGGTCTTGCGACTTCATGCTTTGCGCCAGGTAAGCGCTGATGGTTTCAGGGCTGTCGAGAAAGCGCGAGGCTTCATAGACACTGGTGCCGGATGTATCAAGGTCGAGGATCGGCATGTCCTCGGGTTTGAATTTCGATTCGCTCATTTCATTGACCTCTCAGGGCATCGAGGATCTCTTTTGCCCGATTGATTCCTCGCTTCTGGTCGGTTTTATCGCTGCCCCAAAGCATCAGGTAAGCGGTGATACCAGTGCGCACAAAGTAGATCCTGTAGCCGGGCCCGACAAAAACACGCATTTCACTCAGGCCTTCACCGACGGGCTCGCAATCACCAAAGTTATTGTCTTCGGCGCGGTCCAAACGCGCCAACACAGCCGTTTTGCCCCAAATATCCTGCATACCGTCGAGCCCTGTATCGAACTCCGGCGTCCTGCCGATCAAGTTAGTCACAGATTCAAATGTAGCCTACTGGCTACTCCTTGCCGATGCTAGTTAATTTTTTGTTCCGGCGCGATCCGGAACAAAAACCCTAGCCCAGCCCCCGCATAATCAAGCTGTCGATACTATTAGCGCTTGTTTCCTTCACATTTAAAGCGCCCGATCAAACAACGGCGTCACGTCATACCGCTGCTTCAACATCTGCGCATCCACCAGGAAATCCGCCGTGGCCTGGGCCTCGCTGACGATCGTCGGCGAGATCGGCAGCACCTTGATCGCGTCACGCTTGAACCACACCTTGGCAATCTCCGGTGCGGATTGGTTGGCCTTCGACCATGCCTCGGCGTACTCATCGACATGGCTGCCGCTCCACACCCGAGCGCGGGTAAGACGCGCGACAAAGTCTTTGATGATTGCGCCTTTTTGCGCCAGCGCCGGTTCATACGCAACGATGTAGGTCGGCGCGCTCATCAGGCCCTTGGCGTTGCGAATCAGCGTGCTGCCCTCTTTCTCTTGCAGCGACACGTAGGGTTCCCAGGTGCCGAAGGCATCGATGTCGCCCTGGGTCAGCGCCAGGCTGGCTTCGGCCGGCAGCAGGTATTTGAAGGTTACGCTGCTGCGCGGCACGCCGGCTTCGTCCAGGGCTTTTTACGCCAATTGCTGGCTCCACGAACCGTTCCAGATCGCCACGGTTTTGCCTTTGAGATCGGCCACCGACTGAATGCCTTTGCGTGCCACGATGCCTACGCCATCGAGGCTGGTCTGGGTGCTGGCGACCACCTTCACTGGCGCGCCATTGGCGGCCAGGCTGATCACCGGCGTGTCGCCGACAATGCCCACGTCCAGCGCGCCGCTGGCGACCGCCGAGGCCACTGGGGAGCCGGTGTTGAAGCGTTTGAAATCGATTTTATACGGCAAGTCCTTCAACTCACCCGACAATTCCAGGACGATACGGTTGGAGAAGAACTGGTCACCCACCACCAGGGTCAGTGGCTCTGCCGCGCCTACCGAACTGCCATGCAGCGCAAGAGAAGCCAGGCCCAGCAGGGCGAGTACATTTCGACGATTGATCATGAGGAATCCACACAGTTTATGGCTGACTCAACCATCTGTGTGCATGCAGTCTGGTGATGAGAGAAGAGGTTTGAAGGTCGCCGAGCGTGGCGCCCGTAGAAGCTAACGCAATAAAAGCGCGGGGTTTAATACTGTTGCGCACTATCGATAGAACCGCTGCGCAGTTCGATAGCTATTTTTCGTATTAAAAACTTTGC
The DNA here is from genome assembly GCF_009707325.1 of Pseudomonas sp. IB20. NCBI lineage: Bacteria > Pseudomonadati > Pseudomonadota > Gammaproteobacteria > Pseudomonadales > Pseudomonadaceae > Pseudomonas > Pseudomonas gelidaquae. The sequence continues at coordinate 3,418,368 of NZ_CP046103.1, forward strand.
CACCCGTGGGTTAGGGTGGCGTCACCAGACCACTGGACCCCAGCACTTGAGCCACTTTCTGCAAGGTCCATTGCATGTCGATTCCCGCGTTGAATATCTGGGGCACTGCGCCCTCGTCCCGTTATGAACAACTGGCCGCACCGTTTCGCCCACTCTTTGCCCACATCCTTGCGCACGCCGCTGAGGCTGATCAGACTCGCGCCAGCCTGGCGCCCGTCATCCAGCAACTGAACGCGCTGGGCTTGCCGCGCTGGCGCTTGCCCGTCAGTTACGGCGGCCAGGACGCAACCTTAGCTGAACTGCTCGCGCTGCTCACAGAGCTGTCCGCCGCCGACTCCAACATCACCCAGGCCCTGCGCGGGCATTTTGGTTTTTGCGAGGACGTGCTCTGCGCCAAAGACCTCGACTGGCGCGCCAAGTGGCTCGAGCGACTCGGCCAAGGCGCCCTGCTCTCCCCCGGCAGCACCGAAGTCGGCAACCAGACGCGCGGCGACTTCGAAACCCGCCTGCACCGCGATGCGGACGGCACCCTGCGCATCAGCGGCAAAAAGTTCTACACCACCGGCGCGCTCTACAGCGACCTGATCAACACCGTCGCCACCGGCGAAGACGGCACGGTCTACAGCGTGGTCGTCGACCTCAAGGCGCCCGGCGTGCAGATCATCGATGACTGGAACGGCTTCGGCCAACGCCTCACCGCCAGCGGCACCTGCCTCTTTAACAATGCCCCGGTGGAAGACGACCTGCGCCCCACCCACCAACGCTTCGGCTACGGCCAATCCTTCTACCAGATCTACCACCTCAGCACCCTCGCCGGCATCGCCCGCCGTGCGGCGCTGAGTGGTGCGCAAGAGCTCAGCCAACGCGCCCGGACCTTCACCACCGGCAACGCCGACACCGCCGCGCAAGACGTGCAACTGCTGCAAGTCATCGGCGAAGTGGCCAGCCAGGCCTACGCCGCACACGCCATCACCCAACAAGCGGCGCAGCGCCTGGAGCACACGGCGCAGTATGTGATCGCCCACGACCAGCCGCTGCATGACGACGACCCGCAGGTGGCATTGGCGGAGTTGGAAGTGTGCCTGGCGGTGAACCCGGTGGTGGATGCGACACTTGCCGCGACCACCGCACTGTTTGATGCGCTGGGGGCGAGCGCCACGGCGAGCAACAAGGCACTGGACCGGTTGTGGCGCAATGCGCGCACGTTGGCGAACCATAATCCACGGGTGTACAAGTCGCGGATCGTCGGCAATTACCTGGTGAATGGAGAGTTGCCGCCAGCGCAGTGGCGAGTGGGTGTGGCCAAAGCTTGATGAAACAACACTGGAGCAGTGTTGCCGAGTTGGAGATTGGGTTCCGAGCGGGCGCTTACAGCCTCCGCCGAGTGGCCGCCAACACAATGATCGAGACCACCAAGGCCAAATGTGGGAGCTGTCGAGCTTCAGCGAGGCTGCGAAGGGATCACCGCAGTGCACCTGCCAGACCACAACCGGGTCTTGCTGCTCGCGCAGCCGCTGCCCAATCCGCCCCAGTTCACCGATCAACTCCGTCGCGTGTTCGATGGCATTCACGCCATACGGCGCATACGCCGAGTGGCACGCTTCGCCCTGCACATCACAACGCATCGCGAGCTTGCCCTTGTGGCCGAGCACCGGTTTCAGCTCGGTCGGCTCGCCGATGATGCACAGCATCGGTTTTACCGGGCGCTGTTCCAATACCTTGAGCAACGAACGCACGCCCAGGCAGCCGGCTTCCTCGTCGTAAGACAGGGCGATGTGCACCGGCAGGCGCAGGTCTGCCTTGACCAGCGCGGGCACCAGCGCCAGCACGCAGGCGATGTAACCCTTCATATCCGCCGTGCCCCGGCCAAACAGCTTGCCGTCGCGCTCGGTCAGCTCGAACGGCGGCACTGTCCACGGCTGCCCATCCACCGGCACCACATCGGTATGGCCCGACAGCACAATGCCCGGCAATTCCACCGGGCCGATGCTGGCGAACAGGTTGGCCTTGCTGCGTTCCTCGTTGTAGACCAACTCACTGGCTACGCCGTAACCCGCCAGGTAATCGCGCGCACACTCGATCAACTGCAGGTTGGATTCGCGGCTGGTGGTGTCAAACCCCACCAGCGTCTGCAGCCACTCGCGGCTGCTGCTCATCGGTCGTCTCCGGCCACGCCGTAGCCGGGCGAGCGGTCGGGGGCGAGGGCGCGGTCGAGGTAGTCCTGCACTTGCGGGCGGTAGGCGTCCCAGAGCTTTTGCAGTGCGGCGATCGGCTGTTCCTCGGCCCAATCCACGCGCAGGTTGATGATCGGCCAGGTCAGTTCGCCCACCACCACCAAGGCGGCGGAATGCACCGGGCCGGCGTGCATCGCGGCCAGCAGGCGGTCGGCCAGTTGGCCTTCGCCGTGTTCGAAGGCTGTGACCATCGCCTCGATCACCGCGCGGTCGGCGAGCATATTGCCGGCGGCCACGCACTGTTCGCCCGAGACGGCATTGTGGGTGCCGAGGGTTTCGCTGCCGCTGAAATGCACGCTGCGGCCCAGGTGATCAATCGCCGTCAGTTGCCGGTATTGGCTGTAGCCGTTGCGGGTCAGGGCGTTGTCGACAGCCTCGGCTGGCGACAGGCCTTGTTCCAACAGGTCGAGCACGTCCGGGCCCAGGGCCGGCAACGTGATATTTTGGGTCGAGACCGCGCCCACCCCGGGGCGCAGCCACGGGCAGCGGGCGCCCACGGCGATGCTCGATGAGCTGATGGCGATGCCCAGCTGGCCGGTGTCTGCGCAACGGCCGACGATTGAAAAGGTCATGTGCAGCTCCTTATTCGGGAATAACGGCGATCACGTCAATTTCCATCAGCCATTGCGGCTGGCCGAGGGGTTTGCCGTGGCAATCGCGCCGGGGCTCGTCGTTTATCTGGGGCGTGTGGCACGACGCCAAGTACGTGGCCGACCACATCGCCATCCAGCGCCAATACCTCGAGTACCGCGAAGCCGCACCGGTTGTTCACAAAGCACCTGTCAGCGCCTGATCACCTTTTTCTGGAGTTTTTTTGATGCCTACTCACACTCGCATCCGCATGTTCAACACCAAAGAAACCTACCCCAACCAGAGCCTGGACAACGACCTGTGCCAGGCCGTGCGCGCCGGCAACACCGTGTATGTACGCGGCCAGGTCGGCACTGATTTCGACGGCAACCTGATTGGCCTTGGCGACCCACGGGCCCAGGCCGAACAGGCGATGAAAAACGTCAAGCAGCTGCTTGAGGAAGCAGGCTCCGACCTGAGCCATATCGTCAAGACCACCACCTACCTGATCGACCCGCGCTACCGCGAGCCGGTGTACCAGGAAGTCGGCAAGTGGCTCAAAGGCGTGTTCCCGATCTCCACCGGGCTGGTGGTCTCGGCCCTCGGCCAGCCGCAATGGCTGATGGAAATTGACGTGATCGCCGTTATTCCCGAATAAGGAGCTGCACATGACCTTTTCAATCGTCGGCCGTTGCGCAGACACCGGCCAGCTGGGCATCGCCATCAGCTCATCGAGCATCGCCGTGGGCGCCCGCTGCCCGTGGCTGCCACGCCGGGAAAGCCCAGGCAAAAAAAAGCGGACAGCAGGCCAAGCCTGGTCCGGCGTTCCAAACGCCACATTTCTAGATCCCTCTATATGGCACTGAGCCACTAATTGGCGGCGATAATAGGATGGCGAAATGCTGGCGTCAATTAAACGTATAAAAATGTGTCAGGACTGATGCAGGGATAAAGGGCAATAAGGACATGTCCTACAACAAGCCCTGAAACAGGAAAGTCCGAGGCGACAGCGCCTTGCTCCCTTGCCTACGCTTGCGTCAGAATCCGCCGGCTTGTGCGCTGGGGTGGGCGTCTCTAAGGTTGCTCGGTCGCTGAAAACTCAGTGATCGGGTTTAGTAGCCTGGGGTTATTCCAGTCAGTGCATAAGCTTCATCTGTCGGACGGTCTAGTCCGTGCTTGATGGTGGCTGTGTGCAGGGCGTCCTCGGGCGCGCCGGCTTTTTTGGAATTCCCCGGTCTACTAACCTGCGCACAGCTGCCACCCCTTTGTTTAGTAGCTCAGAGGTGGCGGCCCTAAAGTAGGAAATTCCAAGCATGTTCAAAATAACGCCTAACCCTCCGAGCGAGCCGGACCTGAAGCTAAATCAGGCTGCGCATCGCACCATTGATCGCTATCTCAATCCAGAATCTGACCCACCTTCACCACCGCCGGGTTTGTTCAGCGTTGCCGCCGACGCCAGCAACGAAACACTGATCACCAACAGCTACGAAACCTTTTCCTCGGTGACCGCCTTGCTGCTTGACCTGTCGGAGGACCTGACCGGGAAACAGCGCGATGTGGCGCTGGCGATTCACCAGTTGAGTGAGTTGGGGGTTTTGTTGATGGATAGGTTGATGGAGCGGGAGGCGGCTGTAGCGGGTACTTAGCGTTCAACGGTATGACCGGGCGCAGGCCACATTCAAAAAAGTGGCCTGCCTCCCATCTCGCCTAACCCAACCGAATACACGGCAACCGATACCTCACCTCGACCAGCTTCACACCACCGCGCTCAAGCGTGCGCTCACTCCCCGCATCCTCAACGCAGCCTGCCCTGCGATAAAACCGGATCGCTCGTTCATAGGCCGCACCGTCTTTGGCCCGCAAAGCGGACTCAGTTTTCTCATACAGCCCGCTCATGGGAACTTTGCTCCTGGCTATAAACAGATATCTGGAAGACGGCAGTGTGAATCGCCCTCAGTTTTCCAGACACATCCAAGGTCTGCAATTGGCCGATTGCCGCCTATCGCGAGGGGGAGGGCATCACTGCATGGAGCAGTGTTGGTACAAAAGTGGTACGCAGCTTTCATGCCGGCTCTGTAAGGCAAGTAATACATGGTCTACAGGATTAGTTGTTCCAATCCATCACCGAAAAGGCTGATGTTTTTCGCTCGTGACCGGCAGCAGTCGACCCATTGCAGCCCATCGCGATCAGCGGAAGTTGGTCAAAACCAGCTGTTGACTGACTCTGCGACTCGACATCACGAGTCGAACGGTGAAGCTGAATAACGCTATTTTTTTACAACCGGCCGAGTTGCCCGCTTGAAATAATCAGAGCTCTGGGCCGCTGAATTTTCCTGATGCAATACATTCTAAAAATATTCTCATGAGAGGGACTAGCGGACTGATCGACATGAACGTCTGATTGGTCGATTTTGCCAGCTTATCAGCCGCCGATAGGATTTTAGGTAATGATGCGCCACCAAATTCAAGGAAGATAACAACAATGAAAACCGCTTCCCGCGCCCTGTTCCTGCTCTGCCTTTCCACGCCCGCCTTCGCCGCCGAAAGCCCGGTCGGGTTCAAAACCGCCACGCTGCCCGATGCCCAGAACCACCGCCCTCTGGAGCTGGTCGTCTGGTACCCCGCCACCACCACTGCCAAACCCGAGCTGATCGCCGACAACACGGTGTTCATCGGCGCCCTCGGCGTGCCCGATGCTGCGCCAGCTGCCGGTGAGCATCCGCTGGTGGTGCTGTCCCACGGCCACGGCGGCAATTGGGGTAAACAGGTGTGGCTGGCCAGCGCATTGGCGCACAAGGGTTACATCGTGGCGGCGGTCAACCACCCTGGCACCACCACCAAAGACCGCAGCCCGCACGCTGCCGCACAGTTATGGCAACGCCCGGCCGACCTGAGCCGCGCTATCGACGCGGTACTGGCTCAGCCGAAGCAGTTTGGCGCGGTCGCGAACCACCAGATTGCTGCCGTGGGCCACTCCCTGGGTGGCTGGACCGTGATGGAAATCGCCGGGGCGCGTTTCGACCCTGACCTGTTCAGCAAGGACTGCGCCGAACACCCGAAGTTGGGCGGCTGCATTGGCTACCAGAAGATGAACCCCGCCGGCACGCCAGTTGGCAAGGCCCAACTGGCCGCTGACTTGCGCGATAAGCGCGTCACCGCAGTTGTGTCACTGGACCTGGGCCTGTCGCGCGGCTTCACCAGCGCCAGCCTGGGTGTACTGCCAGTGCCGGCGCTGGTGATCGCGGGGGGTGTGCCAACGGAGGATATGTCACCGGAATTGGAGTCCGCCGACATGGTCAAGCGGCTGCCAAAAGCTTCGACGCAGTACGTGGAGATAGGCGACGCCACGCACTTCAGCTTTATGTCGATCTGCAAGCCGGGAGGTATGGCGTTGATTGAAGAGAGCTCGCCCGGCGATGGCATGATTTGCCGGGATGGTGAAGGGGCTCGGCCACGGGCGGTGATTCAGCAGCAGGTGGTGGAGCTGATTACTGGGTTTCTGGGGCGGACGCCGTAACACCACCGAACGCTGACAAACCGACGTCGCCACAACCTTCCCACGTTTAAGCACCATCAACCGCGCCGGCAAGTCGAGAATCACATCACCCACCGAGCGCGTATCCAGCAACACCAAATCAGCAGCCTTACCCGGCGCCAACCCATAATCCTGCAGCCTCAGCGCTTTCGCCGGACTCGTGGTGAGCATCGACAACACCGTGGCCTGGTCATCCGCCCCGCCCAGGTGGCAGGCAGGAATTGCCAGTTGCGCAATGTTGAGCAAATCGCCGGTGCCAAACGGGGTAAACGCGTTGCGGATGTTGTTGGTGGCCAGGCACACATTCACGCCGCCATCGCGCAGTGCTCGCACCGGCGTCAGGGTGCGGCGCACGTTATGGTCGTCGCCGCGCGCACCGAGGTGCAAGTCGGTGGCGGGCAGGCACATGACGCTGATTCCGGCCTCGCGAATCAGGGCAATGATCTCGCGCTGTTTGTGCGGCGGCACGGCGCCCAGGCTGGTCAGGTGGCCGACACACACGCGCCCTTGATAGCCTTCCTCGAGGGTCTTGCGCGCGAGGTATTCAATGCTCATGTGGTCGGCGTTGTCGGCGAAGTCCTGATGGAAGTCGATGTCCTTGCCGTAGCGCTTGGCCAGGTTAAATACGTAGTCGATGTGTTCATGCGCTGAGTTATCGTTGTAGGGAATGCCGCCCACTACATCGGCGCCTTTTTCCATGGCCTCGACCATCATTGCCTGCATGCCCGGCAGTTTCAGGATTCCTTCCTGTGGGAAGGCGACCACCTGGATGTCGATGACGTCGCACAACCTGTCGCGCAACTCCAGTACCACATCAAAGCCGGTGAAGCCTTGCACCGGGTCAAACTCGGCGTGAGCGCGTACGTGGGTGGTGCCGGACTGCACCAGTGCACGCAGTACTTGGGTGGAACGCTCAAGAATGTCGTCACGGGTCAGTGTGGGTTTGAGTTCGGCGGTGACCGCTATCGCCTCCTTTAATGTGCCGGAACGATTGGCCTTGCGGTGCATAACATTGGCTTTTTCCAGGTGCAGGTGCCCTTCGACAAACCCCGGGATCAGCACGTTGCCGTGGCCTTGAATTTCCTGCTGGGCGTGCGCTGAAATGTGCGGCGAAATCTCGATGATTTTGCCGCTGTGCACCGCCACATCCATCAGTGGTTGTGCGTCGTCGATGCGTACGTTACGAAAGATTAAATCCATGACGATGGCCCTCAATGTTGCTGCCCTCAGGCACAGCGGGCGCAACGGTAGAAAACAACAATGGGTGGCTCAACCGTTTGAGCAGCCGTTACCCATCACGTGGTACTCAAGAATGTGCCGCTGGCCCTTGGAGTCTTCGTAGGTCATACGCACGGGCACCACGGCGCAGACGTCCGCAACGTCGCTGGTGGAAATGACGTGGGCGATGTCCAGGTGCTGGGCATAGCTGTATTGCTCGACCGGCAGTGGCTCGTCGGCCATCGCCGCAGCGGAAAACACGCCGAATATCAGTACAAGTAACCCTTTCATGTTCAGATGACCTCTTCCAAATCTGCAGGAAAGTGGAACCCGGCAGCTGTGCAGCGCCGGGCCCATTAGTAGCGTGATCAGAACGGTTTGGTCGGCAGGTACTTGCCATCCAGGGTGATCACTGCGCGGGAGCCGCCATCCGGGTCATCGACCTTCTTGATGTCCAGTTTGAAGTTGATGGCGCTGATGATGCCGTCGCCAAATTTCTCGTGAACCAGGGCCTTGAGCGTGGTGCCGTAGACCTGAATCATTTCGTAGAAACGGTAGATGGTCGGGTCGGTCGGGATACCGTTGCCGATGCTGCCGCGCACCGGAATGCTTTGCAGCAGGAGCACGGCATCAGCGTCGAGGCCCAGGGTGTCGGCAACCACTTGGGCGGCGTTGGCCGGCAGTGGGTGCTGGCCAAGCAAGGCGGCGGTGACGAAAGCTTCGTGCAGGCCGGTGCCTTCGGCGATCTGGGCGAACGACAGGTCTTTGCGGGCCTTGGCCAGGAGGATGACGTCGGCCAGGGCAAGGCGAGTGTTTTGGCTGATTTGTGACTGGATCATGGTGGTATCTCCGTGGGTAAAAATAAGGGTTAGTGCGAAACAGCGCGTACAGTTGGGTTGTCGGCCAGCGGCACGAACTTGCCGGTGCGGCCATCGAAGGCCTGGATGCAGCAGAAGGCGAGTGTTTTGGCTGATTTGTGACTGGATCATGGTGGTATCTCCGTGGGTAAAAATAAGGGTTAGTGCGAAACAGCGCGTACAGTTGGGTTGTCGGCCAGCGGCACGAACTTGCCGGTGCGGCCATCGAAGGCCTGGATGCAGCCGCTTTCGATGTCGTAAACCCAGCCATGCAGCGTTACGCGCTTTTCTTCGAGTGCAAGGCGCACTGAGGGATGCGTTTGGATATTGGCCAACTGAGCGATGACGTTTTCGCGCACCATCGAGGCGACCTTGGCGGGCTGGTCAACATGCTTGCGGGCCTCATTAACTACCCGGCCGGAATCGGCGTAGCGCAACCAGCCGGCCACGGCGGGCATGTGGTCCAGGCATTTGCAGGTGGCGATGGCAGTCATGGCGCCGCAGTCGGAATGCCCGCAGATCACGATGTCACTGACTTGCAAAGCGGCGACGGCGTATTCCACCGAGGCCGACACGCCGCCCGGCTCAGGGCCGTAGGACGGCACGATGTTGCCGGCGTTGCGAATGACGAACAGGTCGCCCGGCTCGCGCTGCGTGACCAGCTCTGGCACCAGCCGGCTGTCGGAGCAAGAAATGAACAGCGCCCGTGGGCTCTGCTGGTTGGCCAGGTCTTTAAACAGGCCGGCACGCTCGGGGAAGGCGCTGCGTTGAAATTTCAGGAAACCGTCGATGATGTCTTGCATGGGTGACTCCATTGGTTCGCGATGCGATGAAGCAAAGGTTACGGAGCTGGTGCAATAAGGTAAAAGTCTCATATATGATCAATAGCATTAGATAATCTTATGGGTTCAACCATGCTGGCACGACATATCCAATACTTCCTTGCGGTCGCGGAACATCAGGGCTTCACCAAGGCGGCGACGGCCCTGCATGTCTCGCAGCCGGCGCTGTCGCAGCAAGTGCGGCAGCTGGAAGAGAGCCTCGGCGCACAGTTGTTTGATCGCTCAGGACGCAAGACGCGCCTGACCGATGCCGGGGAGGTTTACCTACGCTATGCGCTGCGGGCGGCGCAGGAACTGCAGGAAGGCAAGCGTGCGATCCATGACGTGGGCGATTTGAGCCGGGGAACGCTGCGGATTGCAGTAACGCCGACCTTCACCACTTATCTGGTTGGGCCGCTGGTGGAAGCCTTTCACCAGCGCTACCCGAACATCACGCTGAACGTGCGTGAGGTCGCCCAGGAGCAGATGGAGAACCAACTGCTGGCCGACGAACTGGACGTGGGTATTGCGTTTGATGAGGTGCATGCGCAAGACATCGAGACCTTTCCCCTGCTGGTCGAAACCCTTGCGCTGGTAGTCGGTCAACAGCACCCACTGGCGGGGGAGCGGGCCATTGGGCTGGAGGCGCTGAATGGCGAATCATTGATTTTACTGAGCAAGGAATTCGCCACCCGCGAGCAAATCGACCGCTACTGCAACCAACACGGCATCCGCCCGCGCGTGGTGATGGAGGCCAATGTGATCAGTGCGTTGATTGAGGTGGTGCGCAGGACCACGCTGTCGACCTTACTTCCGGCCGCCATTGCGCGGGCGCATCCAGAGTTGGTGGCCGTTGAGTTGGGGCCGCAGCGGTTAGAGCGCACTGCGGTGTTGATGCAGCGCAAAGGGGTTTATCAGTCTGCGGCTGCACGGGCGTTTATGGACGTAGCGAAGCACGTGGCGGGAGCCTAGGAATATTTATCCCAGAGCTTGTTTCGAAATCGTTTGCCTGGGTCCAATTGCGCCTTGAGTGCGAACAGGCGCCGGGCGTTCGGGTAGGCGCGTGAGAATTGCTCCGGCGTCGCATGCAGCTGGTACGGCAGATAGTAGGTTCCGCCTAGCGCTTCATCGCGACCAATTGCGGGACAGTGATGCGTTTAGTGCGGGTGTGGATGCTCATCGAGGGTCTTCCGTTTGCGCTGAATACCCGGCCCGATTATTGGCAGAACGCACGGCGATTCAATGCACAGATCGGCGCTAAAAAGCGACCCAGGTTTTTAAACTGGTATCATCCAAACCTTCACCGATCAGGCAAAAAGAAATGAACCGCCAGAAAAAACTCAAGCAGCTCTTCAAGGCCAAAGCGAAAAAAGCCAGTGCCAAATTGGCGCCGAAAAGCAAAGACATCTACATCAGCAAAGCCGACCGCGCCAAACTCGAAGCTGAGGCCGATCAAGCCTCAACCAGCGCTGCTGACACGTCCAGCTGAAGGCGTCCCCGCTTCATATTTGCCCCAGATACGCCGCAGATGCCGCGCCGAACCAAAGCCGGCGCGCTCGGCAACGGTTTCAATGTCCAGGGTCGATTCAACCAGTAATTCACGCGCCACGGTCAACCGCAGTTGGTGCAGGTAATCCAGCGGGCTGATGCCGACGTGCTCGTGAAATAACCGCGCCAGGTGGCGGCTGCTGGTGTAGGCCAGGCCGGCCATACGTGTGACGGTCCACGGCTCACACGGGGATGCGGCGATGGCGTCCTGCACCCGATGCACGGCGGGATGCAGGTGGTTGCGCCCGGCCAGCCATGGCGACAACTGCGGGTCGGCGCCGCTGCGGCGCATGTACACCACCATGTCCCGCGCCACCGCGCAGGCCAGCCGTGGCCCGGCCAGTTCGGCGACCAAATGCAGCATCAAGTCGATGCCCGCTGTAACGCCAGCGCTGCAACTGATATTGCCATCGGTGACGTACAGGCGGTTTTCCAATACCCGGGCCTTTGGCGCCATGGTTTGCAAAATAGGGCACAGCGCGTGGTGAGTGGTGCACTGGCGCCCGTCGAGCAACCCTGCACGGGCGGCGCTCAAGGCACCGGCACACACGCACACCAGCCGTTCGCCGGAGGGCGCGAACACGGTTTGCAGCCACTGGGTCAGTTTATTGCTGGCCGACTCGAACACCTGCTGACGTGCCCGGGTGACCTTCGAGGTGGAGCCCACCAACACCACCAACGTGCCGGGCGCCAGGCTTGGCGGCAATGGCGCCAACCCGCTCAAGGGCAAGCCGATAGAGGTTTGCAGCGACTCCACCGGGCTGACGTACTGCAAGTCGAAGTCGATGGCCGCCGGGGCTTCGGCTTGAGCCGCCAGGCGCAGCACTTCGGCGGGGCCGGCCAGGTCGAGCATCAGCACGTTGGGCAACAGCACGAACAGCACCGGCACGCTCATAGGTTCAACCTTCCAGTGCCTGGGCCACGCTGGCAATGCGCGCGAAACGCCCTTCCAGCACCAACTCCGTACGCTCGCGGATCTCGGCTGCGGTGTAGACCCGGCCACTGCGTGCGTGGGTCATCGGGAAGGTCATGGTCGCCTCGCTGACAAAATCCACATTGAGGCCGCTGTCCGAGGCCTGCCGTGTGGTGGTTTCACAGCACTGTTCGGTGCGAATGCCACTGATGATCACCGTCGTCACGCCCATCTCCGTGAGCCGCGCAGCCAGGGGCGTGCCGGCAAAAGCGCTGTGGTAGCGCTTGTGAATGATCAAGTCGGGGTTGATCGACAATTCGCTCAACGCCCGCACGTTGCCGGAGGCCAGGGAAAAATGCCCTTGGTCCTCGACATGCAAGACTTGTATCACCGGGATGCCGTGTTGAACACACCCATCGATGAGCGCCTGTTGTTTTTCCAGGTAAGCCGGCAGGTCATTTTCGGACCAGTAGGTTGAATGGCGGAACGAATGTTGGGCATCGATAACGATAAGGGCTTTGCGGTTCATGAGGGGGCCTTCTGGCTGGCTGATCAGTGAATGATGCAAGCCATACTAGGCACTCAGACAGGTGAGCAACAGGCTCATGCCGGACCACTTCAGGACGGATTCGGACATGCGTTTCAGCATGGCCAGGCACAGGGTGCAATCACTTGGCGAACAGCTGGCTCATGTCCTTGAACGCTTTGAACTCCAGCGCGTTGCCGCACGGGTCAAACAGAAACATCGTGGCTTGCTCGCCGACCTGGCCTTGGAAGCGGATGTAGGGTTCGATCACAAACTGGGTTTCACGTGCCCTGAGCCGATCGGCCAAGGCTTCCCACTGCTCCCATTGCAGGATGATGCCGAAATGCGGGACCGGTACATCGTGACCATCGACGGGGTTTGAGTGCACCGATTCCTGAGTGTCAGTCTTGGGGTGTTGATGGATGACGAACTGGTGGCCGTAAAAGTCGAAATCGACCCATTGCGCGCTGGAGCGGCCCTCGGAGAGCCCAAACACCTCGCCATAGAAGTGGCGAGCGGCAGCGAGGTCGTAGACGGGAATAGCTAAATGAAAGGGCGAAAGGCTCACGGTGGCTACCTGCAGGTTCTGTTATTCAGAACGCGATTCTTCACCAGAAAGCCCCTGCGATAAAGCGCATATCTTTCGCCCTGAGCCTCAATTTTTTTGATGCTCGCGCCCTACTTCGGCGCCCCCAGCACTTCTATGACGCACGCCCGGAATAACGCGAAGAGCGGCAGTTGGCGCTGGGTGTACTTGGTCAGCAGCACGATTTCACGATAGAACGTGAGCGTGTCCAATCGCAAAACCCGCACGTCGCTGCCGTGTTCCAACCACAAGCCGGCCATCGGTACCAGGGACACGCCGAGGCCGCTTTGGACCATCTTGACGATGGCGTCCAGCTCGTCGAGTTCCAGTGCCTGTTGCGTCTGGATCTTGTGTTCCTTGAGAAACTGCGTGACCTGGCGCCCGCCGAATGAACCGCGGTCGTAACGTACAAAGGGCTGCTCACGCAGGATCTGCAACGGGTCATCGCCCGGTACGTCTTTGGCGGTGATCAGCACAAAAGGCTCGCGGGCGATGACCTCGATATTCAGGTCCTTGGGCAGGTTGAACGGCGGGTGGATCATGATCGCCAGGTCCAGCTCGCCGGCATCGACCTGGCTGAGCAGGTTCAGCGAAACCCCCGGCACCAGGTTGACCTCGATGAACGGCGCGCGGCGCTTAAGCGCCACCAGCGCCTGGGGCAGAAGGCCGGTTTGCACACTGCCGATGGCGCCGATGCGCAACGAACCGTGGAAGTCGTTGGCGCTGTCGGGGGTACCCATGCGCGAGAAGATGTCGAGGATTTCCTCCGCCAGCGGCACCGCGCGCTGCCCCGCTGAGTTGAGGGTGGCGGAGCGGCCGGTGCGGTCGAACAGCTTTACCCCGAGCGCGTCTTCAAGGTGTTTGATTTGTGCGCTCACGGCCGATTGCGTCAGCCCCACCTGCTGGCCGGCGGCGGCAAAGGTGCCGCGCCGCGCCGCGCTCACGAAGGTTCTCAACTCTCTGATCATGCCGGTTACCTCACTGGTTCACTCAGCAGCCGTTCAACGCCACCTGCGGGCGCTCGCCCGCAAAGAACAACGGACGCAGCCGCACGCCCACGCTGTTACCGATAAACGCCGCCACCAACCACACCCAGCCATGCAGGCTGCCCGAGGCGATGCCACTGAAGTACGCGCCGATATTGCAACCGTACGCCAAGCGCGAGCCGTAGCCCAGCAACAAGCCACCGATCACCGCCGCCACCAGCGAACGCGCCGGAATGTTCAGGCTCGGCGCAAAACGCCCGGCCAGGCCTGCCGCCAACAGCGCACCGAGGACGATGCCGATGTCCATGACGCTGGTGATGTCTTCCCACACCGGCGCGGCCAGGGCCTTGGCATTGCCCGGCATTTGCCAGAACGCCCAGTTGGCCACATCCACACCCAGACCGCTGGCGACTTTGGCGCCCCACAGCGCGAACGCCGAGGTGATGCCCCACGGCCGCCCGGCCAGTGCCAGGGTCGCGTAGTTGAGCAGCGCCAGGCCAATCGCGCCCCACACCAACGGCCAGGGCCCGCGCAAGAAACGGCGCCAGCCTGTGTGTTCGCTGGTGACGCGCGCTTCAAGCTGGCCATGACGACCCTTCTCGATGCGAACGCTGACCGCTGCGATGATCGCGAACACGGCCAAGCTCAAGAGCAATGCCGGCACTACGCCGAAGCTTTTGACGATGGAAACCGCTGGGAACGACGGCAATGCGAACCACCAATCGACATGGTGGGTCGCAATCAACGAGCCGCAGATAAAGAAGAATAACGTCACCAACATGCGCGCATTGCCGCCACCCACGGTGAACAAAGTGCCCGAGGCGCAACCGCCGCCCAACTGCATGCCGATGCCGAAAATAAACGCACCAAACACCACCGATACCCCGGCCGGCGCCACCAGCCCGACCACCGGCTGGCCAAACAATGTACCCGCCCCTAGCGCTGGGAAAAACAGCACGACCGCCACCGCCAGCATCACCATCTGTGCGCGCAAACCAGCGCCGCGCCGATCATTGATGAATACACGCCAGGCCGACGTGAAGCCGAAGGCGGCGTGGTACAGGGTCAAGCCCAGCGCCGCGCCGACCACCAGCAACAGCACCTGGCGCGAGCCGACGCTGTTCTGCAGGAACACGGCGCCCACCACCAGGATGATAAACGCCAGCAGTGGCGCGATGGGCTTACGCGCGGGGGGCAGGGAAAGGGAGGTGCTCATGGGGAGTCTCGGTGTGTTTGAATGGGGTAGGTATGATGGCATGGAATCCGGACGCCAAGGCCAACAGGTCGAGTGTGGGAGTCTTGCGTGTTTTCTGAATGAATAGAACGAGTTCACATGGGCAATACACCGAAACTGGAAATCGAGCGTACCGCGGCTTGGCCAAGCGTTCTACAACCATTTCCAACTGCACAAACTCAACGATCAGGCGTCCATTTGCGCACTCCATGGCAGCGATGGAGAGAAAGCGAAGGCCGCGATTTTGCGGCTGTTTGAAATCAAGTGATCTTTTAGCGAACCGGCCATCATCGAGTGGCCCGACAACCGGAGGAACTAACGCCCTCATGAGTGTCCTCGGCACGTTCCGTTCCCTGCGCAGCCCCAACTACCGCATCTGGGCCGCCGGTGCGCTGGTGTCCAACGTCGGCACCTGGATGCAACGCACCGCCCAGGATTGGCTGGTGCTCACCCAACTCACTCCGCACAACGCCGCCGCCGTGGGGATCGTCATGGCACTGCAGTTCGGGCCGCAGTTGTTGTTGCTGCCGTGGACCGGGTTTGCCGCCGACCACTACGACCAGCGCAAGCTGCTGATCGCCACCCAGGCGGTCATGGGCCTGCTGGCGCTGACGCTGGGGGTATTCACCATCACAGGCTTCGTGCAGCTCTGGCACGTGTACGTGTTTGCGTTTTTATCCGGCTGCGCCTCGGCATTCGATGCGCCGGTGCGGCAGATTTTCGTGGCCGAACTGGTGGGCGAGAAAGATTTGTCCAACGCCATCGCGCTCAACTCCACCTCGTTCAACATGGCGCGCATGATCGGCCCGGCCGTGGCGGGCGTGACCATCGCCTCAGTCGGCACCGGCTGGGCGTTCCTGCTTAATGGCTCGAGCTTTTTTGCGGTGCTGGCGTCGCTGTTTTTCCTGCGCGTGTCCAGCCAACACATCAAGGTGCGCGCGCTGCGGACCAAAGGCAGCCTCACCGAGGGCATGCGTTATGTGTGGGCGCGGCCGGACCTGAAGGCGATCTTGCTGATGCTGTTTCTAATCGGCACCTTCGGCATGAACTTCCCGATTTTCATCTCGACCATGGCCGTCACCGAATTCCATGCCGATGCACGTGGCTACGGCCTGCTGACCTCGACCCTGGCCATCGGCACCATCGCCGGCGCGCTGATTGCCGCCGGCAGTGAGCGACCGCAGTTCAAGTCACTGCTGACCGGCGCGGCGGTGTTTGGCTTTGGTTGCATACTCGCAGCGTTGGCACCGAACTACTGGATGTTCGCGATTGCGCTGGTGATCATCGGCGTGGGTGCCATGACCTTCAGCAACACCACCAACAGCCTGATGCAACTCACCACCGAGCCCGCCATGCGCGGACGCGTGATCGCTCTGCGCGTCGCCGTCGCCCTCGGTGGCACGCCGATTGGTGCGCCCATCGTCGGCTGGGTGGCCGACCACCTCGGCCCGCGCTGGGCGCTGGTGGTTGGCGCGGTGTCGGGCATCCTGGCGGTTGGCGTGGCGCTCTACACCCTGAAGCGTCAGCTGGACCGGCCCAAATAGCGCCTGCACACACCGCCTTGTATAGGGGGGTGGGGTATGCAATGATGCGCCCCATCATAGGTAGGGGGGGTATATTGTGGGCCATATTGCCGCAAACAAAGACAGCCTGATCAAGCGCGTCAAACGCATCGCCGGGCAGCTACAGGCGGTTGAAAAAGCCTTGGAGTCGGACCTCGACTGCGCCAAAACCCTGCACCTGGTGGCCGCCACACGCGGCGCCATCAACGGTTTGATGGAAGAAATCATCGAAGACCACGCCAGAGCCCATGTGGCCGACCCCGCCCTCAGCGAGGAAGCCCGCGCCCGTGGCGTCGAAGAGCTGCTGGAAGCCATTCGGCGGTATTCCAAATGAACGCCGCCCATAGCGCTCACACCCACGAACATGTGTTCCTCGGCTCGGCCCACGACGAAAACGCCAAACGCACCCTGTGGGTCGTGATGTTGACGGTGGTGATGATGGTCGCGGAAATTGCCGCCGGGGCCTTGACCGGTTCCATGGCGTTGCTGGCGGACGGCTTTCACATGGCCACCCACGCGGGCGCGTTGGGCATTGCCGCTGCGGCCTACGCCTACGCCAAACGCAATGCGAGCAACTCACGCTACAGCTTTGGCACCGGCAAAGTCGGCGACCTGGGCGGGTTCGCCTCGGCGCTTATCCTGGCGCTGGTGTCGCTGGGTATCGGTGTCGAGTCGGTGATGCGCTTGCTGCAGCCTACCGAAGTACAGTTCGGTACCGCCACGCTGATTGCGGTGGTGGGGTTGGCGGTGAACATCGTCAGCGCGCTGTTGCTGGGCCACGGTCACAGCCATGGGCACGATCATGATCACGACCATCATGGTCACGACAACAACATGCGCTCAGCCTACGTGCATGTGCTCGCCGATGCGCTGACCTCCGTGCTCGCCATCGCCGCGTTACTGGCTGGGCGTTATCTGGGCTGGGTGTGGCTGGACCCGGCGATGGGCATCGTCGGCGCCGTGGTGATTGCGCGATGGTCCTGGAGCTTGATGCGCACCACCGCCGGCGTGTTGCTGGACCAAACCGATGAACACGTCGCCGCCGAGATCCGCGAACTCGTCGAACAACCTGGCGATGCGACGATTACCGATCTGCACGTGTGGCGCGTGGGCCCGGACGCACATGCCGCCATCGTCAGCGTCGTTGGCCGCTCGACCATAGACGCCGAGAGCATTCGCGAGCGCCTCAAACCGGTCCATGAAGTGAGCCACCTCACCGTTGAATTTCGTGCGGCCTAGCTGCGCGCCCTTGATCAAACCCAGGTGAGACCTTGGCTAAAGATATCGAAAACCCGTGCATCTCCACCTGCCAACTCAGCGGCGATCTATGCGTCAGTTGCGGGCGGAGCAAGGACGACATTCGCAAATGGAAACGCATGAAGCGTCCGGAAAAGATGGCCGCCGTGCAGCGTGCGACATTGCGGTTAAAGGCGTTGAAAAAGACCCA